>NZ_JAUSVX010000007.1 GCF_030814995.1 Labrys wisconsinensis
ACATGCGCCGTCGAGATCGTGATCCCGCGCGCCTTCTCCTCGGGTGCCTTGTCGATCTGGTCATACGCCGTGAACGTCGCACCGCCCGTCTCGGCGAGAACCTTCGTGATCGCTGCCGTCAGAGACGTCTTCCCATGGTCGACGTGCCCGATCGTCCCGATGTTGCAGTGCGGCTTGTTGCGCTCAAATTTCTCTTTGGCCATCTCGCCCGTCCCTCATGACGTCTCATGTGAGCTGGGACCCGGCCCAGACATCGCAAAAACGGCGGCTGGTTACTGTGGAATCCGGTATGGTTCAAGCAGGAAGTTGCGAAGCGCGGCCGCTGGCGCCGATCAGGCGCCCGCAGGCGATGAATCTGGAGCGGGTGAAGGGAATCGAACCCTCGTATTCAGCTTGGAAGGCTGCTGCTCTACCATTGAGCTACACCCGCACGCAGAACCGGTCGGAGATGGTGGAGGGGGTTGGATTCGAACCAACGTAGGCTGAGCCAACGGATTTACAGTCCGTCCCCTTTAACCACTCGGGCACCCCTCCATCACGCCGTCCGCGACGAACCGCGGACGAAAAGCCGCCGCAGTGGCTCGGCGGCCTTTCGAGGGCGTGGTTATGGTGAGAGCGGCGAGGCCTGTCAACCGGAAAAGGGTGCGCTTGCGCACGGATCGCACATCCGTCCGTATCGCGACGCCGCGGTCGCGGCAGGAGCGCAGGGGCACCCCATGCCGCCGCGGCCCAACAAAGGGCTTTCCCGCAGCCTCGCGCCGTGCCAATCGGCTGGAAGGACGCAGGATCGGACATCCTGCCGGAGCACGGGCGGCATGAGCGGCAGGCCACGCGGGGGACGCGGACACGAACGGCGCGAGGAGACGAGGCGCATCGCCCCCGACATCGTCGTCCTCTACGGCTGGCATCCCGTACGGGAAGCGCTGCAGAACCCGGCGCGGCGCCTACGCCGGCTGCTCGCCACCGAGAACGCCCTGCGCCGGCTGCAGGAGGAGCGCGTCGAGCTCGGCCTGGCGCCGGAGATCGTCCGCCCCGGCGAGATCGACCGGCTGCTGACGCCCGACGCGGTGCACCAGGGCCTCTATCTCGAAGCCGATCCCCTGGCCGCCCCCGCCTTCGGCGACCTCGGTCCGAACGACGTCGTGCTGGTGCTCGACCAGATCACCGATCCCCACAATGTCGGGGCGATCGTGCGCTCGGCCGCGGCCTTCGCCGTGGCGGCGATCCTCACCACCGAGCGCCATTCCCCCGCCGCCACCGGCGTGCTGGCCAAGGCCGCCTCGGGCGGCCTGGAGCACGTGCCGATCGTTCACGTGCGCAACCTCGGCGACACGCTCGACGAGATGGGCGCCAACGGCGTCCTGCGCGTCGGCCTGGATTCGGAGGGAGCGGCCGTCCTCGACGAGACGCCCCTGCGCGGCCCGCTGGCTCTGGTGCTGGGCGCCGAGGACAAGGGTCTGCGCGTCCGCACCCGCTCGCTGTGCGACGCCCTCGCCCGCCTCGACATGCCCGGGGCGATCAAGAGCCTCAACGTCTCCAATGCCGCCGCCCTGGCGCTTTACGTCGCCCGCCGCGCCCTGCCGCCGGGAGGGCGGCGGCCATAGGCCCACCGGCTCGCCAGCGCGTGCCGCGGGCGACCACGGCCGGCGGCGCATGACGGCGGCGAATCGTCCGCTCGGCCAGCCTTGCGGGGAGGGCTGCCCGCTCGGCACGCCGCCGGCGGCCGCCCCCGGCGGTCTCGGATCGCCGGGGCGCCTCGTCGCGCTCATGTGCGTTGCCGATCTCGGCCCGCTGCCGGCGCCCGCTGCAGGATTTCCGCGTCCCGCCCTCGGGTCGGACGCGGCAATCCTGCAGACCTGGCCCAGGCCCCGGCAGAGCGGCTCGATGGGACCAACGCGCCGGTCAGTTGCAGACCTGCACGTCGCGGATTCCGGCCGCCGTCGATTGCGGCGCCCAGTAGCAGCCCAGATCAGCCGCGAGCGGAGCCCCGCCGTTCGGCGCCGTGCCCAATGGCGTCGCGGGAGCGGCGGCCGCCGGTGGGTCGGAGTGGTGATGGTGGTGACCGCCCTCGCCCCGATGCGCCCAGGCGGCAGGCGGAGCCGCGAAGGCCCCGGCGGCCAGCGTCAAGACAATGATAGCAATGCTTCTGCGCATGATAGATCCCCTTCGCACGCCCGCAGCAACACTGCGACCATGCTGTTGTCCATGATGACCATACCGGCGATATCGGATGAAATCCTCCACCGGCATCGCCACATTTGCTCCAAATCATGGGCAACAATGTGGAGTCTTCTGACAAATACATGATACAAATCGATCAATAGTCAGCACTTTCTCGTGATATTAAGGTGATTGTTTCTTATTATAAGAAGATTACGCGCCGATATTGCAGCTCATCGCCGTCTTTGCGGCTGGCAAGACCACCTGTCGGCGCCGCAACCCGGCCCGCGTGTCGCGGTTGCAGCCCGCGGCATGCGCCGCGGTCACGCCAACGTGCCTGCGGGTCACCATGGCCTCACCCCGACGTGATCGGGCATCAAGCCGAGTTGAGAGGGTGTGACCGGCTCCGGCCGGCCTGCCGGTCCGCGTATGATCGGAGGAGCGCGGCGCCGTCCGTCCGCCGCAGCATGCCCGCGTCCCGCCCTCGGATCGATCGCGGCAATCCTGCAGCCCCCGGCAGAGCCGCAGCGAGCGGAGCATCGCCGTCCGGCATCGTGCCGATCACCGCCGGCAGCCCGATCGTGCCAGATGGGTCGGGATGCGCGTCACCGCCCGGGCCACGGCGGTGGTTCCAGCCACGCTCGGTCGCTGCCGCCGGCAACGCGCGACGCGACCGGAGGGACGGCGGCAGACCCGACGGTCGGAGCCAGAACGACCGCAGGGCCCGAGCTACGCCTGGCGCAAGGCGCGTTCGGGCGGAAGCGCCGCTTTGCTCCGACGCCTTGTTTCGACGCGTCTTTGCGAGTCTTGGCGAGTCCGCCCAATCGCAACACGCTTTAGCGGCGATCCTCCAGGGCGGTCCTGTCCGGCGATGCCGGAGCGGCCTGCGGCTCGGCCGGCGTCGCCGGCGCAAAATCCATGCTCTCCAGATTGGGGCGCGGCACCGGCAGGGCGATCCGCGCCTGCGCGACCTTGGGCTGGGCGGCCGGCACGATTTTCGGCAGAGCCGCCGGCGCCTGGCCCGGTTTCCTCGCGGGATCGGCGAGCCTGGCACCGGCAGGCCGGACATCGGCCGGCTTGACGCCGCCGGGCTTGACGGGTGTCAGGGCCGCATCGCGGGTCAGCCTGGGCCTCGGCGCAATGCCGGGCAGCGCCGAATTCGGCGCAATGCCGGGAACCACGACAGGCTCCGCCCCCACGGGAGCCGGCGGCCGCAGCGCCTCGATCCGGTTGCGCGGCCGGGGCCGCGGCGGCGGTGCGACGTCATCGGGAACCACGTCCGGTCCCGGGGCATAGCGCTCGCCGTATTCGTCCTCGGGATAGACGATGATCACCTCGCCGTCCGGCGTGCGGACGGCCATGCCGCCGTCGCGCGGAGCGGGGACGAACCGGTGCGGCCGGCGCGGCACGTAGACCGGCGGCGGGTCGTCGTCATACCAGCCGGGAAGTGTGGGGAAAGCGTCGAACCAGCCCGCCTGCGCGCTTGCCAGCGGCGCCAGAAGGGCGGATAAAAGACTGACGGACCAAAGATGTAGGGACAACGCTTTCATCTTTGCTTCCTCGACGCCTGCTTGATCCCGGGCACGCCTTTGCCCGGCCCGGGCATCGGCGCGTGTCAACGATGTCTTAACGCCTAAGCTCCGATCGGGGCCAAAAAAAGAAACGGGCCGCCTAATTCGGCGGCGGAGGAAAGCAAGCGGGCGCGCCCCGCCAACTCGTGTGTCGGACCGGCCGCCGATCGAGGCGACGGGAGACCGCCGCCGGGTGACGGGAAACCGCCGCCGGGCGACGGAAGACCGCCACCGGAGCGATGCCGGCCAGCCGCCGAATATCCAACCCGCGACGCCCGCTCCGGACGCATGCAAAGGAGCCGGCGAGACTTGTCCCCGATTCCGGCCCGCCGGCCGCAGGGCAACCGGGAGATGCCGGAGACCGGGAGGTTCAACAGCAGAGGCAAGCCGATGAGTGTCATGTCCACGATGCCGGCGCAGGACGATGCCAGCCGGCCGATGTCGTCCGAGGAGAAGCGCGTGATCTTCGCGTCCTCGCTCGGCACCACCTTCGAGTGGTACGATTTCTATCTCTACGGTTCGCTGTCGACCATCATCGCCAAGCAGTTCTTCGCCGGCCTCAACGAGACCGCCGCGTTCCTGGCGGCGCTGCTGGCCTTCGCCGCCGGCTTCCTGGTGCGCCCCCTGGGGGCGCTGGTGTTCGGCCGGGTCGGCGACCTCGTCGGGCGCAAGTACACCTTCCTCGTCACCATCACGCTGATGGGCCTGTCGACCTTCCTCGTCGGCATCATCCCGGGCTATCTCGCCATCGGCGTGCTGGCGCCCACCGTGCTGATCCTGCTGCGCATCATCCAGGGCCTGGCGCTCGGCGGCGAATATGGCGGAGCCGCCACCTATGTGGCCGAGCACGCGCCGCGGGGGCGGCGCGGCTACTATACCGGCTGGATCCAGACCACGGCCACCGCCGGCCTGTTCCTGTCGCTGATCGTCATCCTCGGCACCCGCAACCTGATGGGCGAGGCGGCCTTCCAGGACTGGGGCTGGCGCATTCCCTTCCTGGTCTCGGTGCTGCTGCTGGCGATCTCGGTGTGGATCCGCCTTCAGCTGGCGGAGAGTCCGGCCTTCCAGCGGATGAAGGACCAGGGCACGCGCTCGAAGGCGCCGCTGACGGAAGCCTTCGGCCAGTGGAAGAACCTGAAGATCGCGATCATCGCCCTGTTCGGCCTGGTCGCGGGCGAGGCGGTGATCTGGTACTCCGGCCAGTTCTACGCCCTGCTCTACCTGACCAAGACGCTGCGCGTCGACCCGACCATGGCCAGCATCCTGCTGGCGATCGCCCTGGCGATCGGCACGCCGTTCTATGTGCTGTTCGGCGGGCTGTCGGACCGGATCGGCCGCAAGCCGATCATGCTGGCGGGCTTCCTCCTGGCGGCCGTGTTCTACCTGCCGATCTTCAAGGCCATCACCCATTATGCCAACCCGGCGCTGGAGACCGCGCTCGCCACGTCCCAGGTGACCGTCATCGCCGATCCCGCCGACTGCAGCGTGCAGTTCGATCCGGTGGGCAAGGCGCAGTTCACCACCTCCTGCGACGTCGCCAAGAACTTCCTCGCCAACGGCTCCGTCGCCTACGTGAACCAGACGGCGCCAGCCGGCACGGTGGCGAAGATCAAGATCGGCGACGCGGAGGTCGCATCCTATAGCGCGACCGGCCTGGATGCCGCGGCGGCCAAGGCCAAGGCCGCCGAGTTCTCGGCCACGGCCTTCCAGGCGCTGAAGGCGCACAATTATCCGGTGTCGGTCAAGACCGAGCCGATCAGGAACCCGGACGGCACCCCCGCCAAGAACGCCGACGGCAGCGACCAGACCAAGACCAGCTACGCCATGGCCCCGGCCGACCCCGCCGGCATCAACAAGCCGATGCTGGTGCTGGTGCTGACCGTCCTGGTGCTGCTGGTGACCCTGGTCTACGGCCCGATGGCGGCAGCGCTGGTGGAGCTCTTCCCGACTCGCATCCGCTACACCGGCATGTCGCTGCCCTACCATATCGGCAACGGCTGGTTCGGCGGCATGGTGCCGTTCGTGGTCTTCGCCATGGTCGCGTCCAACGGCGACATCTATTACGGCCTGTGGTACCCGATCGTGGTGGCGGCGGCGACCTTCGTCATCGGCCTCCTCTTCGTGCCGGAGACCAAGGACCGCGACATCTACGCCAACGACTGAGACCCGCCCGTCCGGCCTTTCCGGTCCGGGCGGGCCCTTGCCGGAGCCGGTCGACTCGACGCATCTCATCGGCGCCGGCGATTCGTCGCGCCGGCTCCGCCCGAAAATGCCCCAATGACGTGCTGATGCTCGGGGGCCAGGGAATCGGCTCCCGAGGAGAACAGCATGAGGCCAGCCAACTCCGCCATCGCATCGCTCCGGGTCCTGGCGGCCCTTGCGGCAGCGGCGGCCCCGATCCTGGCGGACCCCGCCGTCGCCGCGCCTTGGCAGTCGCGCACCTCGGACCAGAACAGCGTCGATGCCATCGGCCTGGCCGCGGCCAGCGACGGCACCCCGGCCGGCCGATTCGACGGGCTGGTGCTCTTGTCGGTCGCCTGCACCGACGACGACGGCAACGCGCTGCGGGCGCCTTCCGTCAGCTTCCTCGCCTATTCGCAGGCGGCCAAGCGGCCGCGCGACGTCACGGCGACGCTGTCGGTCGGCGGCAGGAGCTTCACGCTCGCCGGCCGCGCCTACAAGGACACGCCCTATTATTTCGAGGTGCGCTCGGTGCCGCGCGGCTTCCTGCAGGCGGCGGCGGCGGCCTCGAGCATGACGGCCGCGATCAAGCCGGGCGACCTCGCCTCGACCTTCGACATGACCGGCGCCAAGGATGTGCTGGGCACCGAGCTCGGCAAGTGCCGCCGATAGGCTCGTGGCGTGCCTGACCGTCGTGCCGGAGGCATACCCGAAGCATCGAACCGGCCGAGGCCCCGGAGGGCGCGCGACCGGCGCTCCGGCCGCAGCCGTTCGGGCACGGCATGGCCGGTCTGCGCCTGCTCGCACCAATCTTGTCTATATTTTTGATAGACATTATCAAAGGCACCCGGCAATATCGCCGTGATGCACCGGCGGCGGTCCGGGCGACACGTCGCGGATCGGACCTCGCGCTCCGATTCGGCATGTGCCGCCAAGTCCTTGATGCTCCCACCGGATTTTCGGAGACGCCGCAGCGTCTCCGGCGATCCGGCGGCGCCCGTCGTCCATCCGCATTGCTTCAGTTCGGGCCGACATGATGAACGCCATTGCCAAGCAACCCCTCCCCCTCGCCGACGCGGGCGCAGCGCTCAAGGAAGCGATGCGCCATCTCGTCGGCGGCGTCAGCGTCATCACCGCGGGCACCGGGGAGGAGCGGACCGGGCTGACGGTGACGTCCGCCACCTCGCTTTCGGTCGATCCGCCGACGATGATCGTCTGCGTCAACCGCAACGCCTCGTCCTGGCCGGTGATCCAGCGCCATCGCCATTTCGTGGTGAACATCCTGGCCGCCCATCACCAGGCGGTGGCGGACCGGTTCGCCGGCCGCGGCGGCGTCAAGGGCGCCGAACGCTACGCCGAAGCGCGCTGGCGCACGCTCGCCACCGGCGCGCTGGCGCTGGAGGATGCGCTCGCCGCCATCGACTGCGAGGTGGAGGAGATCATCGAGCGCCACAGCCACGGCATCATCATCGGCGCCGTGCGGGCGCTGACCATCGCGCCGACCCCGTCCGCCCCGCTCGTCTACGGCCGCGGCCGCTACGGCACCTACGCCGCCTGATTCCGGAGCCTTCCATGACCGTTCCCGCGGTGCCGCCGTCCGAATCCGCCGCCCCGACCTTCGACCTCGAGCCCGATGCCCGCGTCATCGGCTCCGACGCGGAGGCGATCGCCATCGCCCGGGAGCTCGCCGCCGAATTCGCCCCCGGCGCCGCCGCGCGCGACCGCGAGCGCCGCCTGCCCGCGGCCGAGCTCGACCGCTTCTCCAAGAGCGGGCTGTGGGGCGTCACCGTGCCCAAGGCCCATGGCGGGGCCGGCGTCTCGACGGTGACGCTGACCGAGGTGATCAAGCTGATCTCGGCCGCCGATCCCTCGATCGGCCAGATCCCGCAGAACCACCTCGCCGCGCTGGACGCGATCCGCTTCGCCGCGAGCGACGCGCAGAAGGAGCTCTGGTTCGGCCGGGTCCTCCGGGGATATCGGCTGGGCAACGCCTTCTCCGAGGCCAAGAGCCGCCATGTCGGCGCCTTCGAGACGACGCTGACGCCCGACGGCGAAGGCTATCTCGTCAACGGCGACAAGTTCTACGCCACCGGCGCCCTGTTCGCCCATTACCACCATATCGGCGCCATCGGCCCGGACGGGAAGGTCTACCTCGCCATCGTGCCGCGCGGCGCGCCGGGCCTCACCATCATCGACAACTGGTCCAGCTTCGGCCAGCGCACCACCGCCAGCGGCAATGTGCTGCTGCGCAACGTGCGCGTCGGCCCGGAGGGCGTCATCCCAGCCTATCTCGGCGGCGAGCGGCCGTCCTCCAACGGCTCGGTGTCGCAGATCATCCAGGCGGCGGTCGATGCCGGCATCGCCCGCGGCACCATCGACGACACCATCGCCTTCGTCCGCCGGCATACGCGGCCCTGGATCGACAGCGGCCAGGAGCACGGCTACGAGGACGTGTTCTCCATCGCCCAGATCGGCGACCTCAAGATCAGGCTGCACGCCGCCGAGGCGCTGCTGGAGGAGGCGGGCCTGGCCGTCGACCGCATCATCGCCGAGCCGACCGACGAGGGCGTCGCCGCCGCTGCCGTCGCGGTGGCGGAGGCGAAGGTGCTGACCACCGAGATCGCCATCCTCGCCACCAACAAGCTGCACGAGCTCGCCGGCACCCGCTCGACGCTCGGCGAGTACAATCTCGACCGGCACTGGCGCAACGCCCGCACCCACACGCTGCACGACCCGGTGCGCTGGAAATATTTCCACGTCGGCAACCACGTGCTGAACGGCGTCGCTCCGCCCCGCCACGCCTGGAGCTGACGGAGCGCCCGCGCCGCTGCCCCCCGAATCGCAGGTTTCAACCATGTCCGCCGCTCTCGCCGCCATCCTCGACGAAGACCCCTTCCCGGTTCCCCCGCCCCGCGGCCGGCCGGCGCGCCGCATCCGCGACGATGCCGAGGCGATCGCCGTGGCGCGCGAGGTGGCGCGGACCATCGCCGCCGGCGCCGTGGAGCGCGACCAGGAGCGCCGCCTGCCCTATGAGGAGATGGACCTGATCTCCGACGCCGGCCTGCTCGCCATCACCGTACCGAAGGCCTTCGGTGGCGCGGGCGTGGCCAGCGGCACGGTGGCCGAGGTCATCGCCATCCTCTCGGCCGCGGACGGCTCGATCGGCCAGATCCCGCAGAACCACTTCTTCATCCTGGAGGCGCTGCGGCTGGAGGGCAGCGAGGCGCAGCAGCGCTTCTTCTACGCGCGCATCCTCGACGGCGAGCGCATCGGCAACGCCCTGTCCGAGCTCGGCACCAGGACGGCGCAGGATCACGCCACCCGCCTCGGCCGGACGGCGGAAGGCCTGCGCCTCAACGGCCGCAAGTTCTATTCGACCGGGGCGCTGTTCGCCCATTGGATCGCCGTCGTCGCCAATGACGACGAGAACCGCAGCACCATCGCGCTGGTGCCGCGCGACAGCGCCGGCCTGACCGTCGTCGACGACTGGTCGGGCTTCGGCCAGCGCGTCACCGGCTCGGGCACGACCATCCTCGACAATGTCGCCGTGCATCCCTTCGCGGTGATCTCGCTGCGCGCCGTGTTCGAGCGCCCGACCTCGATGGGGCCCTTCGCGCAGATCATGCATGCCGCGGTCGAGCAGGGCATCGCCCGCGCCGCCCTGGACGAGACGATCCGCTTCGTCACCACCCGCTCGCGGCCGTGGAAGGATGCCGGCGTCGACCGTGCTTCCGACGATCCCTACACCGTCGCCGAGGTCGGCGAGCTCAAGATCCGCCTCGACGGCTCGCAGGCACTGCTGACCCGCTCCGGCCGCTTCGTCGACGCGGCGCAGCACGCCCCCTCGACCGAGGCGGTGGCGGCCGCCTCGGTGGCGGTGGCCGAGGCGAAGGTGGCCTCGACCGAGGCGGCGCTGCAGATCGCCTCCAAGCTGATCGAGCTCGCCGGCTCGCAGGCCACGCTCACCCGGCACGGCCTCGACCGCTTCTGGCGCAATGCCCGCACCCACACGGTGCACGACCCGATCCGCTGGAAATACCGCGCCATCGGCGACTACTGGCTCAACGGCATCAATCCGCCGCGGCACGGGGCGATCTGAGCCCGCCCGTGCCACAGCTCCAACGACGCGACGATCCATGACCGACCAGCTCGACCTCCCGCCGCCCGCCGCCGCCACCGACGTCCTGTGGTTCCTGCCCACCCACGGCGACGGGCGCTATCTCGGCAGCGAGGTCGGCGCACGGCACGTCTCGCTGCCCTACCTCACCCAGATCGCCAAGGCGGCGGACGACCTCGGCTATTACGGCGTGCTGCTGCCGACGGGCCGCTCCTGCGAGGACAGCTGGGTGGTGGCCTCGGCCATGGTGCCGCAGACGCAGCGCCTGCGCTTCCTGGTGGCGGTGCGCCCGGGCATGACCGAGCCCGCCTTCGCCGCGCGCATGACGGCCACGCTCGACCGCCTGTCGAACGGGCGCCTCCTGATCAACGTCGTCACCGGCGGCGACCCGGTCGAGCTCAAGGGCGATGGCGTGTTCCACGAGCATGACGAGCGCTACGAGGTCACGGACGAATATCTGCATGTCTGGTGCAAGCTGCTGCAGGGCGAGGAAGTCACCTACAAAGGCAAGCACCTCGCCATCGAGAAGGGCAAGCTGCTCTATCCCCCGGTGCAGCAGCCCTATCCGCCGCTCTATTTCGGCGGCTCCTCCACCGCCGGCAACGAAGTGGCGGCCAATCATGTCGACGTCTATCTCACCTGGGGCGAGCCGCCGGCGGACGTGGCCCAGAAGCTCGCCAAGGCCAAGGCCTTCGCCGCGGCGCGCGGGCGGACCTTCTCCTACGGCATCCGCCTGCACGTGATCGTGCGCGAGACCTCGGCCGAGGCCTGGAAGGCGGCGGACGAGCTGATCTCCAAGCTCGACGACGACACCATCGCCACGGCGCAGAAGGCTTTCGCCCGGATGGATTCGGTCGGCCAGAGCCGCATGTCGCAGCTGCACGGCGGCAAGCGCGACAAGCTGGAGGTCTCGCCCAACCTGTGGGCCGGCGTCGGCCTGGTGCGCGGCGGCGCCGGCACCGCCCTGGTCGGCAATCCCGACGAGGTGGCGGCGCGGATGAAGGAGTACATGGCGCTCGGCATCGACCGCTTCATCCTCTCCGGCTACCCCCACCTGGAGGAGTGCTACCGCTTCGCCGAGCTGGTGTTCCCGAAGCTGCCGCTGAAGGCGACCACCGGCAACGACCTCGGCCCGGCCCGCAATGCCGGCCCGTTCGGCGAGGTGATCGCCAACGTGGTCGCCCCCTCCCACCGCAAGGCGGCGGCGGGCTGAGGCGGAATCCAGTCGCGGGCTTGCGCCCGGCGCGACATCCGCGTTCCATGCCAGACGCCACCGCGACAGCCCAGCCCATGCCCAAGCCGATCCGCCTCAACGCCTTCGAGATGAACTGCGTCGCGCACCAGTCGCCGGGACTGTGGCGCCACCCGCGCGACCGCTCGCACGAGTATAACCGCCTGCCCTACTGGATCGAGCTGGCGCAGACGCTGGAGCGGGGCCTGTTCGACGGGCTGTTCCTGGCCGACGTGCTCGGCATCTACGACGTGTTCGGCGGCGGGCCGGAGGCGGCGCTGCGGCATGCGACGCAGGTCCCGGTCAACGACCCCCTGCTGCTGGTCCCGGCCATGGCGCAGGCGACGCGCCACCTCGGCTTCGGCGTCACCGTCAACCTCTCCTTCGAGCCGCCCTACCCCTTCGCCCGGCGCATGTCGACGCTGGACCATCTGACCGAGGGCCGGATCGGCTGGAACGTCGTCACCGGCTATCTCGACAGCGCCGCCAAAGGCGCCGGCCGGGATCGCCAGACCGCGCATGACGACCGCTACGCCGTGGCGGAGGACTATATGGAGCTGGTCTACAAGCTCTGGGAAGGAAGCTGGGCCGACGACGCCGTCGTGGCCGACAAGGCGGCCGGCCTGTTCACCCGGCCGGAGCGGGTGCGACGGGTCGCCCATGAGGGCCACTTTCGCCTCGACGCCCTGCATCTCAGCGAGCCCTCGCCGCAGCGCACGCCGGTGATCTACCAGGCCGGCACCTCGCCGGCCGGCCGGACCTTCGCGGCGCGGCACGCCGAATGCGTGTTCATGTCGGGGCCGTCGAAGACCGTGGTCGCTCCGCGCGTCGCCGCCATCCGCGAGCTCGCGGCCGGGCTCGGCCGCGACGGCGCGGGCATCCTGATGTTCACGCTGGCGACGGCGATCGTGGCGCCGACCGACGCGGCGGCGGCGGACCTGCTGGCGGAGTACCGCCGCTACGCCGACCCGGAAGGGGCGTTGACGCTGATGTCGGGCTGGACCGGCATCGACTTCTCCCGGCTCGACCCCGATGAGGTGGTCGAGCACGTCCAGAACGAGGCCGGCCGCAGCGCCCTGGAGAACATCACCCGGGCCGACCCCGGCCGGCGCTGGACCGTGCGGGAGGTTGGCGAGCACGTCTCGATCGGCGGCATCGGCCCGATCTTCGTCGGCTCGCCGACAACCGTCGCCGACCAGATGGAGAGCTGGGTCGAGGAGACCGGCATCGACGGCTTCAACCTCGCCTTCGCCGTGCGGCCGGAGACCTTCGCCGCGGTCTCGGACCTGCTGGTGCCCGAGCTGCAGCGCCGCGGCCGCTACAAGAGCGCCTATGCGGAGGGATCGCTGCGCCGCAAGCTGTTCGGGCGCGACCGCGTCGACGACAGCCATGCCGCGGCCCGGCACCGGTTCGTGTGAAGCCGGCCTGATCCCAGCCTGACCTCGAATCTCATCCCGGCCTCACGGCGCCGCGTCCGCCAGCGCGGCGGCCTTGCCCTGCAGGCGCGCCAGATCCGCCAGCGGGATGTGGCAGCGGATGGCGTGGCCGGGCGCGGCGTCGGCCAGGGGCGGTTCCTCCCGCTCGCAGACCGGCCCGAGCTTGCGCGGACAGCGGGTGTGGAAGACGCAGCCGCTCGGCGGGTTGCTGGCGCTGGGAATCTCGCCTTCGAGGCGGATGCGCAGCGACGCCTCGCCCTCCAGCTTCGGCACGGCCGAGAGCAGCGCTTCGGTGTAGGGATGGTGCGGGCCGGCAAAGACGCGTTCGGACGGGCCGGCTTCCATGATCCGCCCGAGATAGAGCACGGCCACGGTGTCGGCGAGATAGCGCACCACGCCGAGATCGTGCGAGATGAAGATGTAGCTGGCGCGGTGGGCGGCCTGCAGATCGGCGAGCAGGTTGAGGATCGCCGCCTGCACCGAGACGTCGAGCGCCGAGGTCGGCTCGTCGCAGACGACGATGCGCGGCTCCCCGGCGAAGGCGCGCGCGATGGCGACGCGCTGCTTCAGGCCGCCCGACAGCTGGCGCGGCTTAGCGTGGAGATGGCGCTCGGTCAGCCGCACGGAGCGCAACAGGGTTTCGAGCCGCTCGCGGATGGCGCGCCCGCGCAGGCCGCCGAGCCGGTCGCAGGCGCGGCCGATGATGCGGCTGATGGCGTGCGAGCGGTTGAGGGCGCTGTCCGGGTTCTGGAAGACGATCTGCATCGCCTTCACCTGCTCGGGCGAACGATGTTCGAGCAGCGGCGGCACGGTGTTGCCGTCGAGCTCGATGGTTCCGCCGGCATCCGGCGGAACCAGGCCGAGCAGCAGCCGGGCGAGCGTGGTCTTGCCGCTGCCGGACTCGCCGACCAGGCCGAGCGTCCGGCCGGATTCGAGCGTGAGCGAGACGTCCTTGACGGCGCGCACCGCATGGTCGCCACTGCCATAGGTCTTGTTGAGCCGGTCGATCCTGAGCACGGGCCCGGCGGATGCGCCGGCGGCGGGCATGGCCGCCTGCGCAGGCGTCTCGCGCGGCAGCGTCGGCGCCAGCTCATGGCGGTGGCAGCGCGAGACGCGGCCGCCGAGATCGTGCAGCGGCGGCGGCTCGGTGCGGCAGCGCGGCTCGGCCAGGGCACAGCGCTCGGCGAAGGCGCAGCCGGCGATGCTGGCGCCGGGACCGGGCAGGAATCCCGGGATCGTGTCGAGCCGGCCCTGGTCCTTGCGCTGGCCGCCGCGGGGCAGGCAGCGCAGCAGCGCGACGGTGTAGGGGTGCCGCGGATCCTCGAACAGCGACCGCGTCGGGCCCTCCTCGACCAGCGTGCCGGCATAGAGCACGCCGACCCGGTCGCACATCTTGGCGACGACCGCGAGATTGTGGCTGATGAACAGGATCGAGGTCTTGAGGTCCCGGCGCAGCTGGGCGATGAGGTCGAGCACCTCGGCTTCGACCGTGGCGTCGAGCCCGGTGGTCGGCTCGTCGAGGATCAGCATGGCGGGGTCGGTGGCCAGCGCCATGGCGATGGCGACGCGCTGCTGCATGCCGCCGGAGAGCTGGTGGGGATAGCGCTGCATCACCCGGAGGGGATCGGCGATGCGCACGCGCTGCAGCATCGCCGCCGCCATGTCCATCGCCTCGCCCCTGGGACGCCCGGCGAGCTCGAAGATCTCGGCGATCTGGCGCCCGACCCTGATGGAGGGATTGAGGGCCTTGCCGGGGTCCTGATAGACCATCGAGACGGTGCCGGAGCGCAGGCGGCGCAGCGCCTCGCCGTCGAGCCGCATGACATCCTGGCCGCCGACGCGCACCCGGCCGCCGGTGACGCCGCCGTTCTTCGGCAGATAGCGCACGGCGGTCAGCGCGACGGTGGACTTGCCGCAGCCGGACTCGCCGACCAGCCCATAGGCTTCGCCGGCACGGATGGTCAGGCTGAGATCGCGCAGCACGGTGCGGTCGCGTCCGCCGGCGCGGTAGGCGACCGAGAGGCTCTCCAGGCTCAGTGCGTCCGCGGCCGGTTCAGGCATCGAGGGCCCCCTGTATGCCGTCCGCCACCAGATTGACGCCGACGACGAGGGTCGCGATGGCGAGGGCGTCGAACAGCACCGTCCACCAGAAGCCGCCGGCCATCATGCCGTAATTGCTGGAGATGCTGAGGCCCCAGTCCGGCGAGGGCGGCTGGATGCCGAAGCCGATGAAGCTGAGCGTCGCCACGGTGAAGATGGCATAGCCGAGCCGCACGGTTGACTCGACCAGGATCGGCGGCGTGACATTGGGCAGGATCTCGAACGCCATGATGTGGAACGCGTTTTCCCGACGCAGCCGCGCCGCCGCGACATAGTCGAGCTCGCGCTCGGCCAGCACCGCCGAGCGCACGGTGCGCGCGATCACCGGCGCGAAGCTGAGGCCGATGACGACGATCACGGTGACCTTGGAGGTGCCGAGCGCGACGACGGCCAGCAGCGCGACGATGACCACCGGGATCGCCATGAAGGCTTCGAGGAAGCGGCCGACGATGTCGTCGAAGATGCCGCGGAAATAGCCCAGGGCCAGGCCGAGCCCGGTGCCGGCGATCGTCGCCAGCAGGGTGGCGAGCGGGGCGACGGTCAGGATGTCGCGCGAGCCGACGATGACGCGGGAGAACACGTCCCGGCCGAGCTGGTCCGTGCCGAACCAATGCTCGCCCGAGGGCGGCGCCAGCGCGTTGATGACGTCGTCGGCGAGCGGGTCGTAGGGCACGACGAAGCGGCCGAACAGGGCGCAGGCGATCCAGAACACGACGATCGCCAGCCCGGTCAGGAACGGGGCGGACCGGGCGAGCGCCCGCAGCACCTCGGCGGACCGGCCGCGCCGCTCCGGCTCGACGCGGACGGCCTCGTCCCCTGCCGGTACCGCGCTCATTGCCCTGCCCCCAGCCGGATGCGCGGATTGAGCACGGAATAGAGGATGTCGGCGGCGAGGGTCGCCACGGCGTAGACGATGCCGATGGTGAGGATGCCGGCTTCGAGGATCGGAAAATCCTTGCCGCGCGCAGCGGTGAAGATCAGCGAGCCGATGCCCTGGTAGCGAAACAGCGTCTCGACCACGACGAGGCCGCCGATGAGATAGCCGGTCTGCGTCGCGATGACCGTGATCGTCGGCAGCAGGGCGTTGCGCAGCACATGGCGCCAGATCACCGTGCGCCAGGGCAGGCCTTTCAGGACAGCGGTGCGGACATAGTCGGACTCGAGCGCCTCGATCATGCCGGCGCGCGCCATGCGGGCGATATAGCCGAACAGCACCAGGAACAGCGGCAGCGCCGGCAGGATGAGGTAGCGCAGCTGGGTGAAGAAGCCGGCACCGGCCGGCCAGGCCGCGGAGATCGGCAGCCAGCGCAGCCAGACGCCGAAGACCAGGATCAGGATGATGCCGGAGACGAATTCCGGCAGCACCGTCGCCGACAGGCCGCCGAGGCTGATGATGCGGTCGGCCAGGCGGTTGCGGTTGAGCGCGGCGACGACGCCGGCCAGGATGCCGAGCGGCACCACCAGCACGAAGGCGACCAGCGCCAGCTTCAAGGAATGGCCGAGCGCGTCGAGGACGAAGGGCGCGACCGGCGAGCGGAAGATGTAGGACGTGCCCATGTCGCCCTGCACGAAGCGACTGATCCAATCCCAATATTGCGTCAGGAGCGGCCGGTCGAGCCCGAGCTGCCGGTTGAGCACCTCGACGGCCCGCTCGTCGGCGAAGGGGCCGAGGATGGCGCGCCCGACATTGCCCGGCAGCACCTGGCCGCCGAGGAACACCATCACGCTGAGCAGGAACAGCGTCACGAGCGACAGCGCCAGGCGACGGGCGAGGAAGCGCAGGATGATCCCTACTCCTTTCCGGTCCGAGCTCCGGGCGAGCGGAGCCGGCTCAACCGAGACGGGTCGCGGGCGGCTGCAGCCCGGCTGCAGAACCCTAGCTGATTCAAGACCTTGTGTCGTGCTTCCAGCCCATGGTCAGGGACCGGGCGCCGGAAGCACGACGGGGGCTCAGTCTCGGCTCAGGCCTTCGAGGCGCGGTCGACGTAGATCTGCGACATGGCGGTGGCCTGCACCCCGGTCACGCCCTTCACGGTCGCGGTCAGGAAGTCGTAGAAATAGCCCCAGATCACCGGCGTCTCCTCCAGCAGCAGGCGCTGGATCTTGCCGGCCGTCTGCTTCTGGCTCTCCAGGTCGAGCGCGGCGATGTAGCTCGCCGCGAGCCGGTCATAGTCGGCGTTCTTGAAATGCGCCGAGTTCCAGGTGCCCTCGCTGGTGAGCGGCGCCGTGAGATAGACGTTCGGCACGCCGCGATGACCGTAGTCGGTGATGCCCATCACCGAGTCGAGCCAGTTCGACTTGCCGAAGACGCCGTCGCCGTAATAGCCGTTCTGGTCGAGGATATTGAGCTCAAGCTCGATGCCGATCTCCTTCACCGCGTTCTGGACCAGCACGGCATATTCCGGGATCTCGACGAAGCGTTCCGTGGTCAGCGTCACCTTGGCGCCCTTGCCGAGGCCCGCGGCCTCCATCAGCTGCCGGGCTTCGGCAAGATTCTGCTCGCGCTGCGGCACGGTCGGATCGGTCGAGGGGTAGATCGGCGCGAACGGGCTGTCATTGCCGGCCACGGCGCGCCCCTTCATCAGGCCCTGCACCAGCTTCTTGCGGTCGATGCTGAGCGCCACGGCCCGCCGCACGCGCGGATCCTTGAACGGGTCCATATCGCAGCGCATGTGGACCTGGTGGTGGGTCACCGCCTTCAGGCTGAGGATCTCGATGTTGGGATCGTTGAGCAGGCCGACGCCGGCCAGCACGGGGAGCTGGGTGATGACGTCGACCTGTCCGCCCTGCAAGGCCAGCACCTGCGCCTGGATGTCGGCGAAGAAGGTGAACTCCGTGCGGGCCGGCAGCGCCTTGGCGCCCCAGTAATCTTCGTTGCGCACGAAGCTGGCGCCGACCTTCGGCGTGTACTTCTCCAGCTTGAACGGGCCGGTGGCGATGAAGTTCTTCTCGAAATCCCCGGCATAGCCGGCGGGGACGATGATGGCGTTGTAGTTGTCGGACGACACCATGTAGGGGAAGTTGCCGTTGGCGGCATCGAGGTGGAACTCGACGGTGTAGTCGTCGACCTTCTTGGTCCCGCCCTTCTGCAGGATGCCCTTGAACACCGACAGCGCGTTGGAGGAATTGGCGGGGTCGGCGAGCCGGTCGATGCTGGCGACGACATCGTCGGCCTTCATCTCGGCGCCGCTGTGGAACTTCACGCCCTTGCGCAGCTTGAAGGTCCAGACCTTGCCGGTCTCGTCCGGCTTCCAGCTCTCCGCCAGCATCGGCTTCAGCACCAGGTCCGGCCCGTCCAGGCAGAGGAACTCGCCGGTCTGCTGCAGGACTGCCAGGCCGCCGGAATCGGCGGTGGTGACGGGGTCGATCGCCGCAGCCGGCAGGACCGTCGCCACCCGGATGGTCGCCCCGGGCGCACCCTCGGCACGGGCCAGGGTCGGCATGGCGCCGAGGCCGGCGGCGGCGCCGATCCGGCCGAGCAGCGGCAGCGACAGGCCGAGCAGGCTGCCGTGGCGGATGAACTCGCGACGGCTGACCCGGCCATCGACGAGGCCGTCGATCAGGTGATTCTCATGGGCGGTCCGGCCGCGCCGGATCAAGTCGATCAGTCTGTCGTTCCTCATCGCTTCGACCTCTTCCCCTGTTGTTGCCGATGGTGGAAAGCATGGCTGTCGTGGCCGGCTTGCTGCCGGCTGCTGGTTCACTGCTGCATGGCCGGCAAAGTCGCTGCCGCCCATGTCCTTCACGTCAGATCGATTCCTTCACGTCAGATCGATGTCCGCGTCAGATCGAGAAAAGGCTCGCCGAGGAGCTCCGGCTCCACGTCGATGCCGAGACCCGGACCGGGCGGCACGCCCATGTGACGCCCGGTGACGGGCGGCGCATTCCTGGCCGTCCGGACCGTGACCCATTCATGGAAGGCGATGGCGTGCAGCCGGCGCTCCTCCGGCGTCGACAGCGACAGATGCGCCATGGCAGCGGTGTCGATCTCGGCGCCGCCGGTGTCCTCGACCGTGATCATGAAGCCGAGATCGACGGCGAGATCGCGGATCTGCTGCGTCCTGGTGACGCCGCCGAGCCGCGAAATCTTCAGCGTCAGGCCGTCGGCGACGCCGAGGCGGTGGATCTCCAGCACGTCGGCCAGCGACGCGACGGATTCGTCCAGCACCATCGGCTTGCCGAGCGACCGGCGCACGCTGAGGCACTCCTCGATCGTCGTGCAGGGCTGCTCGAAGACATAGTCGATGTCGCGCGTGGCATCGGCGAACTGGCGCGCCTGGAACGGCGTCCAGCCCGCATTGGCATCGCAGAACAGCACCGTGCCCTTCGGCACCGCCGCCGCCACCGCCGCCACCCGCTCGATATCGTCGCGGACAGGGCCGCCAACCTTGACCTGCAGCCGGCCGAAGCCTTCGGCGACGAAACGCGCGGCGGTCGCGGCCATCGCCTCGGCGCTGCCGTGCGTGACCACCTTGTAGAGCTCGGCCGCCTCCCCGTCCCGGCCGCCGAGCCAGGTGACGAGCGGCACGTCGGCGGCGCGCGCCGCCAGATCGCAGCAGGCCATGTCGAGCGCCGACTTGATGTAGGGGTGGCCCTTGAACACCGTGTCCATCAGCCGCGCGATCCGGAGCGGCGCCTGCGGATCCTGCCCGATGAGATGGGGGGCGATCTCGACGACGCCCGCGCGAGCCCCCGCGGCGAAGGCGGGGGAATAGAAGGTGCCGAGCGGCGCCATCTCGCCCCAGCCGGTCAGGCCCGTGTCGGCGGTCATGGCGACGATCAGCGAGTCGAAGGCCTCCGCACTGCGGCCCTTCGACATGCTGTAGGTGCCGCCGACGAAGGGCTGCACGACGCGGTAGGCCCGTATGGTCTCGATCCGCATGTCCGGCCTATGGATGGCTTGTCGAGGGGTGAAGGCCGGCCGGCCTCGTCGATCGCGCGCCGCGATCGGCCCTGCCCTGGGCCGGTCGTTGCTCGAGACTGCGGGCATAGGCGATCAGGTGCTCGAAATCGAAGTCGATATGCTCGCGGGCATGGCGCTGCGCCGCCTGCATGTCGTCGCCCTTGAGCAGGCGGACATAGTCCTCGTGCAAATCCTCGGCGGGCACCGGCTCGTTGCGGGCGCGCTGATGCAGCGCAAAATACATCTGCAGCCGGCTGGTGAGCCGCTGCCAGGTCTCCAGCAGGACCGCATTGTCCGCCCATTCGTAGATCACGCCGTGCAGCTGCAGGGCGGTTTCGATCTGCCGGGCGGTGTCGCGATCGCGCGTCGCCTGCTTCACGGCCTCGTGGCGGCGGTCGAGCTCGGCGAAGAACCGTGCGTTCCGCACCGGCCATGTCCGTTCGATGGCGAAATCGTCGAGGACCTTGTTGATGGAATAGGCGTCATCGATGTCCTTGGCGGTGACGTCGATGACGAAGGTTCCGGCATAGGGAATGCTGGTCAGGAGGCCCTGCTGGACCAGCTCCCGCATCGCCTCGCGCAGCGGCGCCCGGCTGACGCGCATCTGCTCGGCGATGCGCAGCTCGTTGAGCTTGTGGCCCGGCGCCAGCTGCCCTGCGAGGATCGCGCGCTTCAGGAGCGCGACGATCTCGGCGCGGCGCGTCGTGTCGGCAACCGGTTCGAAGTCCATGTCCGCCTTCGCCCACTCTGCACTGCAAGACAATCATCTTGTCGACAAACTTGCAATGTCGCATCGCAGCATGCCGCACGGGTCGTGCGGTTGGCGATCACGTGGCGATGCCGCAGCGGCCGAGCCGCGCCGGCTCAGCCTTTGTCGTGCGGGAACTCCAGGCCCATCTCGCGGTAGCGCTCGGGGTCGTCGGACCAGTTCTCGCGCACCTTGACGAACAGGAAGAGGTGGATGGGCGCCTCGGCCATGGCGGCGATCTCCTTGCGCGCCGCCATGGAGATGGCCTTGATGGTCTCGCCCCCCTTGCCGATGACGATCTTCTTGTGGCCCTCGCGCGCGACGTAGATGGTCTGCTCGACCTTGGCCGAGCCGTCCTTCATCGTGGTCCAGAGCGTGGTCTCGACGGTGGATTCGTAGGGCAGCTCGTCGTGCAGGCGCAGGAACAGCTTCTCGCGGGTGATCTCGGCGGCGAGAGCGCGCATCGGCGCGTCCGAGATCTGGTCCTCAGGGTAGAGCCAGGGGCCGGCGGGCACGACCTCGGCGAGATAGGCGGCGAGGTCGGCGACGCCGCTGCCGGTCAGGGCCGAGACCATGAAGGTGCGATGGAAGGCCTGGGCCCGGTTGAGGATCGCGGCGAGCTCCAGCAGAGTCTGCGGCTTGACGGTGTCGACCTTGTTGAGGACCAGCACCTTGTGCTGGTTCGAGGAGGAGAGCTTCTCCAGGATGGCAGAGTTGCTCTCGTCGAGGCCGCGCTGGGCGTCGACCAGCAGGCAGACGATGTCGGCGTCGGCCGCCCCGCCCCAGGCGGTGGTGACCATGGCGCGGTCGAGCCGGCGGCGCGGCTGGAAGATGCCGGGCGTGTCGACGAAGACGAGCTGCGAGGCGCCGGCCATGGCGATGCCGCGGACGATGCCGCGCGTCGTCTGCACCTTGTGGGTGACGATCGACAGCTTGGCGCCGACCAGCGCGTTGAGCAGGGTCGACTTGCCCGCATTGGGCGCGCCGATCAGAGCGACGAAGCCGCAACGGGTCTCAATCTCAGCCATCGGCCCCCTCCTCGTCGCTGAAGCTGACGCCCTCGCGCGCCATGAAGGCGGCGGCAGCGGCCATCTCCGCCAGGCGCTTCGAGCGCCCCTCTCCCTCAGCCGATTGCTGTGTCTCGACATCGACCGCGATGACGAAGCGCGGATTGTGGTCCGGTCCGGTCCGCGAGACGAGGCGATAGGTCGGCGCCTTCAGGGTGCGCGCCTGCGCCCATTCCTGCAAGGCGGTCTTGGCGTCGCTGGGCGGGGTCAGCGGCGAGCGCAGCCGTTCGCCCCAGCCGCGCTCGACCGTGCCGCGCGCCGCCTCGTAGCCGCCGTCCAGGAACACCGCGCCGATCAGCGCCTCGCAGACGTCGCCGAGGATGGTGGTGCGCTTGCGCACGCCCGACTGGCTCTCGCCGGTGCCGAGCTTGAGATGCGGCCCGACGTTCCAGGTCGCGGCGACGGCGGCGCAGGTCTCCTTGCGCACGAGGTCGGCGAGGCGGCGCGACATCGCCCCCTCCTCGTCGTCGGGATAGGCGTGGAACAGCATGTCGGCGACGGTGAGGCCGAGCACCCGGTCGCCAAGGAACTCCAGGCGCTGATAGCTGGCGATACGCGAGGCGACCGGCAACGCGCTGATATGGGTCAGCGCGTGCTCCAGAAGCGCCCGGTCGGTGAAGCGATGTCCGAGAGCGGCCTCGAGTTCGGTGAGCGGCGGCCGGCCCTTGCGGCTCATCGCACGAATTGGAACAGGCGATCGGCGCGCACGGTCCAGGGCCACTTCCAGAACGCGAGCGCCGACTCGCCCGGCCTGACCGAGAAGAAGATGATCTGCGCCTTGCCGACGAAGTTCTCGAACGGCACCGGCCCCCAGGCGCGCGAATCCTCCGAATTGTCGCGGTTGTCGCCCATCATGAAATAGTTGTCGGGCGGCACGACGAATTCCTTGGTGTCGTCGTAGTAGCCGGTGTCGCCGTCGATCTCCATGATCTCGTGACGCACGCCGTTGGGCAGGGTCTCGTAGTAGAGCGGCACGTCCCGGTTGACCCCGTTCTCGCCGACGATGGTGCGGGTGCCGGCCGACTCGCGCTTCACCGGCTCGCCATTGATGTGCAGGATGCCGTGGATCATCTGGATGCGGTCACCCGGCAGGCCGATGACGCGCTTGATGTAATCGGTCGAATTGTCGGTCGGCACCTTGAACACCGCGATGTCGCCGCGCTGCGGCGGCGCCGACCAGATGCGGCCGGAGAACAGGGGCGGCGACAGCGGAATGGAATATTTGGAATAGCCGTAGCTGAACTTCGACACGAAGACGTAGTCGCCGATCTCGAGAGTCGGAATCAGCGAGCCCGAGGGGATGTTGAAGGGCTGGAACAGGAGCGTGCGCACCACGACGGCGATGATCACCGCATGGACGACGATCTTCACGATTTCGAGGACGCCGCCCTCGGACGTCTTCTTCTGTTGGCCAGCCACGCTCATCAAGCTCTCGTCGGGTTCGGGGCCAGCCACGTCGCAGAGCGGCCCGGAGTGCGGTGCGTATAGCCCGCGGAAGGATCACGCGCAACGAAAGCCATAGCGTTATGGCCGCATTGGGGCATCCGGCGAATTCGGGCCCGGACCCACCGGCCGCGCTTCGATCAGCACGATCGCCTGCGCCAACGGATGCTCGTCGGTGAGGGTGACGTGGATCACCGCCGCATGGCCGGCCGGCACAAGGGCGTCGAGCCGGCGCCTCGCCTCGCCGGTGAGCTCGAGCGTCGGCTGGCCGGAGGGCAGGTTGACCACGCCCATCTCCTGCCAGCGGATGCCGCGAATGCCGGTGCCGAGCGCCTTGGAGCAGGCCTCCTTGGCGGCGAAGCGCTTGGCATAGGTGCCGGCGCGGTCGGCCCGGCGCTCGGCCTTGGCCCGCTCGGCCGGGGTGAAGCAGCGATGGGTGAAGCGCTCGCCGAACCGCTCCAGCGCCGCCTCGATGCGGCGGATGTCGCACAGGTCGTTGCCGATGCCGATGATCATTCCGCCCTCGCGCGGCCGGCCGCCATGGCCTCGCGCACGCGGCGGATGCTCTCGGCCAGCCCGACGAAGATCGCCTCGCCGATCAGGAAATGACCGGTGTTGAACTCGGAGAACCAGGGCACCGCCGCCAGCGTCTCGGACGTGTCGAAGTTCAGCCCGTGGCCGGCATGCACCTCCAGGCCGAGCTCGGCCGCCCATCTGGCGCCGGTGCGCAGCCGCTCCAGCTCGCGCTCCGCCCTCGTCTCCTCGCCGGCCTCGACGGCGTTGCACCAGGTGCCGGTGTGAAGCTCGACCACCGGCGCGCCGAGCATCGCCGCCGTCTCGATCGGCCGCGCGTCCGGCTCGATGAACAGCGACACCCGGATGCCGCCATCCGTCAGCCGCGCGACCACCGGCTCGAGCTGGGCCTTGGCGGCGACCACGTCGAGCCCGCCCTCGGTGGTGCGCTCCTCGCGCTTCTCGGGCACGAGGCAGGCGGCGTGCGGGCGCACGGCGAGCGCGATGGCCAGCATCTCCCCGGTCGCCGCCATCTCCAGGTTGAGCGGCCGGGCGATCTCGGCCTTGAGCCGCCGGATGTCGTCGTCGCGGATGTGGCGGCGGTCCTCCCGCAGATGCGCGGTGATGCCGTCCACGCCCGCCTCGATGGCGAGCTGCGCGGCGCGCACCGGATCGGGTCCGGCGCCGCCGCGGGCGTTGCGAACCGTGGCGACGTGATCGACGTTGAAGCCGAGGCGGAGCGGCTGGCTGGACATGGCGGACATCTGCGAAGAATGAAGAATTCCAGAACGATCAGGGCCTTGCGGGAAGGCGCTCAGACCTTCAATCCGCGGCTGCCCGGCTTGACGGCCGGCGTTCCCGCCAGGCTCGGCGGCAGCTCGTCGGCCTTGTAGGCCGGAATGTCGAGCGTGGCCAGCGTCACCAGCGGCTTGCCGATGTCGGCACGCCCGCCGGACCGGTCGATCAGGCAGGCGGCGCCGACAACCTCGCCGGGGTGGCGGGCGATCGCCTCCAGGCATTCGCGCGAGGACAGGCCCGTGGTGATGATGTCCTCCACCATCAGCACGCGGGCGCCCTCGGGGATCTCGAAGCCGCGGCGCAGCTGGAACGTGCCGCCCTCGCGCTCGACGAACACCGCCTTGGCGCCCAGCGCCCGCGCCGTCTCGTAGCCCGGCACGATGCCGCCGACCGCCGGCGAGACCACCATGTCGATCGGGCCGAAGCGGGCCCGGGCCTTCTCGGCCAGGGCCCGGCACAGGCGTTCGGTGCGCACGGGGTCCATGAAGATGAACATCTTCTGCAGGAAGACCGGCGAGTGCAGGCCGGAGGAGAGGACGAAATGCCCCTCGAGCAGCGCGCCGGCGGCGCGGAATTCCGCGAGAACCTCGTCTTCGGTCATGCCTGGATTCCTGATTGTCGGTGGCGCAGCGGCGCCGGCGGTCGGGAGCACCTCACAGCACGCGCTGCACGTCGCTGATCACCTTGCGGGCGCGCAGGCCGTCGATGATCGCGGTGAGATGCTTGAGGTCGTAGACCTCCATGTCGATCGTCAGCTCCGTCATGTCGGAGGAGAAGCGGCGCATCGTGAGGTTGTCGATGTTGGCGTCGGTCTCGGCGATCACCTGGGTGATCTGGGCCAGCGTCCCCGGCTCGTTGATCGAGACCACCTGGATGCGGGCGGGATAGCGTTCGCCGCGCGAGGCTTCCACGTCCCAGCGCACGTCGAGCCAGAGCTGGTGCGGGTCGTCGAAATTGGCCAGCGCCGAGGACTGGATGGGATAGAGCGTGATCGCCTCCCCCGGGGTGAGGATGCCGACGATGCGGTCCCCCGGCACGGCGCCGCATTCGGCGAAGCGCACCGGCAGGTCGGCATTGATGCCGCGGATCGGGATGGCGTTGCTCGCGGGGTCGCCGCCCGGCACCTTGAAGCGCACGTTCTGCTCGGAGGACAGGCCGAACCAGCTGTCGTCGAGCCCGGCCGCGGCATGGGCGGACTGCTCGACCTTGAAGTCGGGATAGACGGCGCGCAGCACGTCGTGCGAGCGCATCTCGCCGCGCCCGACGGCGGTGACCACGTCCTCGACGCTCTTGCGGGCGAGGCGCTTCAGGGCGCCCTTGAGCGCATCGGGCGAGAAGGTCTTGCCGGCGCGCTCGAAGGCCCGCTCGATGATGCGCTGGCCGAGCCCGGCATATTGGGCGCGCGTCGCCGCCTTGGTCGCCTTGCGGATGGCGGCGCGGGCGCGCCCCGTCGTCACCAGCGTCTCCCAGGCGGCCGGCGGCGCCTGGCCCGGCACGGTGATGATCGCCACCTCGTCGCCGTTGAACAGCTCGGAGACCAGCGAGGCCGGGCGGCCGTTGACGCGGCAGCCGACCGCGGTGTTGCCGATGTCGGTGTGCACGGCATAGGCGAAGTCGATGGCATTGGCGCCGCGCGGCAGGGTAATCAGCTTGCCCTTCGGGGTGAAGCAGAACACCTGGTCCTGGAAGAGCTCGAGCTTGGTGTGCTCCAGGAACTCCTCCGGGCTGTCGCCCTCGGCCAGCACGTCCATGGTGCGGCGCAGCCAGGCGAAGGCCCGGCTCTCCGCCTCCATGCGCGCGGTGTCGCCGGCCTTGTTGTCCTTGTAGAGCGCGTGCGCCGCGATGCCGAACTCGGCGATGCGGTGCATCTCGTCGGTGCGGATCTGCAGCTCGACGCGCTGCTGGCCCGGACCGATCACCGTGGTGTGCAGCGAGCGGTAGTCGTTCTGCTTGGGCGTGGAGATGTAGTCCTTGAACCGGCCCGGCACGAGCGGCCATTTGGTGTGGACCAGGCCGAGCGCGCGGTAGCAATCCTCGGTCGCGCCGACCAGGATGCGGAAGGCGAAGATATCGGACAATTGCTCGAAGGCGACCTGCTTGCGCTCCGTCTTCTTGAAGATCGAGTAGGGCCGCTTCTCCCGCCCCTTCACCTTGGCCTCGATGCCGCGCTCGGCCAGGTGCGCCGCCAGGTCGCGCTCGATCTCGGCGATCAGAGCGCCGTTCTTGCGCTTGAGGCCCTCCAGGCGCTTGACGATGGTGTCGTAATGGGCCGGCTGCAATTCGTGGAAGGCGAGGTCTTCCAGCTCCTCGCGCATGTCCTGCATGCCCATGCGGCCGGCGAGCGGCGCGTAAATGTCCAGCGTCTCCTGGGCGATGCGGGCGCGCTTGTCCGGCGACATGAAGTGCAGGGTGCGCATGTTGTGCAGGCGGTCGGCCAGCTTGACCAGCAGCACCCGCACGTCCTCGACGATGGCCAGCAAGAGCTTGCGCAGGTTCTCCGCCTGCTTGGCCTCCTTGGAGACCAGGTCGAGCTTCTTGATCTTGGTCAGGCCCTCGACCAGCGCGGCGATCTCCTTGCCGAAGCGCTTCTCGATCTCGCCGCGGGTGGTGTCGGTGTCCTCGATGGTGTCGTGCAGCAGGCCCGCCGCGATGGTGGCGTCGTCGAGCCTCAGGTCGGTGAGGAGCGAGGCCACCTGCAGGGGATGGGAGAAATAGGGATCGCCCGAAGCGCGCAACTGCTGGCCGTGCTGCTGCATGGCATAGACATAGGCGGCGTTGAGCAGGTCCTCGTTGACCGCCGGGTTGTAGGCCCGGACCTTGTCGACGAGCTCATATTGCCGCATCAATCGGAAAGGCGCACTCACGAAGGCTCACCACGGTCTCCTGCCTCGCCATTCAATCGTGCACCGACGCAAAAGACAAAAGAAAAGCGGGCCGATGGCTGCGGCCCGCCGTCGGGTGCCGGGATGGCGGACAGCCCTATTCCTCGTCGTCGGACCCGTTGTCGGCCGGCGGCACCAGGCCCTCCAGGCCGCGCAGCAGGTCTTCCTCCGACATGCGGTCGAAGGAGACGTTGTCGTCGGAGGAATCGCCGATCAGGGCCACGGGCTCGGCCTCCGGCTCGTCCACCTCGACATATTTCTGCATGGAGTGGATCAGATCCTCCTTGAGATCGGCCGGCGTCAGATGCGAGTCGGCGATCTCGCGCAGGGCGACGACCGGGTTCTTGTCGCGGTCGCGATCGACGGTGAGCTGCGCGCCGCCGGCGATCATGCGGGCGCGGTGGCTGGCGAGCAGGATCAGCTCGAAGCGGTTCTCGACCTTGTCGATGCAATCTTCCACCGTGACGCGCGCCATGGCGAAGCATCTCCTTACCAGATTTCGGGATCAAGCCAGCGCAATACACCGCCGGCGAGACGCGCGCAACCGTCAATGTCCGGCCAGGCCCCGTTACTCACACCGGCCATGATCATCCAGCGGCCTCATCGACAATCCACTTGCCGAACCGCCGCGACCTCTTGCGCCCGCCACCAACCCTCTGGAATTTTCAGCCGGCGCCCCCAGATCTAGACTTGACACGCGCGCGGCGCGAGCGCACAGACAGACAAAACAAACATATCCGATTGTATCCAGCCATCAATCTTCGTTTCTGGTCGAATTACGAGTGGCGAAATATAGATCGCTCCTGATTGTTTTTTCTTCGGCGCCACGATCGACGAGCTTTGGTGTATTCCTTAAAGACTACTGACAGACCCAAGGAAACAACGGGCCATGCCCACTTCGCAAGAACGCATTGCGCTGTTCATTGACGGCGCGAATCTTTATGCAACGGCCAAGAGCCTGGGCTTCGACATCGACTACCGGAAGATGTTGAAAGAGTATCAGGGCCGGGGCTATCTGGTCCGGGCTTTCTACTACACAGCCCTGGTCGAAGACCAGGAGTACTCGTCGATCCGACCGTTGATCGATTGGCTCGACTATAACGGCTATTCCGTCGTGACCAAGCCGACCAAGGAATTCGTCGATTCCACCGGCCGACGCAAGGTCAAGGGCAACATGGACATCGAACTGGCCATCGATGCCATGGAGCTGGCCGATCATATCGACCACATGGTGCTGTTCTCCGGCGACGGCGATTTCCGCTCGCTGGTCGAGGCCATGCAGCGCAAGGGCGTGCGGGTCTCGGTGGTCTCGACCATCTCGACCCAGCCGCCGATGGTCGCGGACGAGCTGCGCCGCCAGGCCGACGAGTTCGTCGACCTCACCACCCTGCAGTCGCGGGTCGGCCGCGACCCCGGCGAGCGGGCGATGCGGCCGCACAATGGCAGCCCGGCACCCCTGCGCCAGTCGCCCGGCTTCGGCGGGCAGACCCCGGGCTTCATGGGAACCGCTGCGCCCGCCCCGCAGGACGGGTCGAGCTGAGCCGAGCCGGGAGCCTCTCGTCCGTGCAAGCCACCGCGCCGTCCGACACGCCGGAAGAGGCGGGCCGGGACTGTCCGCTCTGCCCACGCCTGACCGCGTTCCGCGCGCGCTGGCGCGCCGCCGAGCCGGACTGGTTCAACGCGCCGGTGCGCAGCTTCGGGGACCGTCAGGCGCGGTTCCTGATCGCCGGCCTGGCGCCCGGCCTGCGCGGGGCCAACCGCACCGGGCGGCCCTTCACCGGCGATTATGCCGGCGACCTGCTCTATGCCACGCTGCTCGAATACGGCTTCGCCGCCGGGCATTACGACGAGCGGCCGGATGACGGGCTGACCCTGGTGGATTGCCGGATCAGCAATGCCGTGCGTTGCGTGCCGCCGGAGAACAAGCCGACCGGCGCGGAGATCGCCACCTGCCGCCGCTTCCTCGCCGCCACGCTGGCGGGAATGCCGCGCCTGACCGTCGTGCTGGCGCTCGGCCGCATCGCCCATGACAGCGCCGTGACCGCGCTCGGCGCAAGGCCGGCGCGACACGCCTTCGCCCATCGGGCCCGGCACGAGATCGGGCGCATCCGGCTCTACGACAGCTATCACTGCTCGCGCTACAACACCAACACCGGCCGGCTGACCGAGCAGATGTTCCGCGACGTCTTTGCCGACATCCGTCGGGACCTCGACGCGCTCGCTGCGCCGGCGTGACGATTTCGCCGCGCCGCCCCTGCGGCAGGCCTCTCCAATAATCAGTCCTTAACGCGATATCGCCAATCTGCTCCCAAGGTTTGACCTTGCATTAACGATGCCGCAAAGGCGGCCCGGGGGGCACGTCGCCATGAGACTCCGTTCGTTCCGGCTTCCGCGACTGTCGCTGTCGATCAAGGCGCGCATCGCCGCCCTGTCGCTGGTGCCGCTGATCGCCTTCGGCGTGATCGCGGCGACGACCTGGATCGGCCAGACCAGGGTCGACGAAGCCGTCGCGGCCTTCCAGCAGCAGGCCAGCACCGCCCGCCTCGCCCTGAGCATGAGGGCCGAGGTGGTCACCATGCTCTACGAGGCCCGGCGCCTCGCCCAGACCCGGGAGCCCGACGCCGCCAAGGAATTCCAGGCGGCCGCCGGCCGGTTCGGCAAGAACTTCTCGACGCTCAAGGATCTCAGCGTCGCCGACCGGATGGCGAGCGCCCGCTTCGCGCCGATCGACAGCCTGGTGCGCCAGAGCAACACCCTGTTCGCCACCCTGATCACCACGGTCGCCGATCTCGGCAGCGACGAGAAGCACGGCCGCACCAAGGACCTGGAGGCCGCGGCGGCAAAGGTGGAGGGCCTCCTCGCGGCGGACGGCGGGCACCAGGCGGCTCTGCTGGCGTTCCAAGGCATCCGCCAGCTCGAATTGCAGATGCGCATCGCCCCGGCCAGCGCCTCCGCCACCGCGCTGGCGGCCAAGGTCAAGGAGCTGCAGGAGGGGACGGTCGTGGCGCTGCTGCCGGGCGAAGCGCGCGACGCCGTCCGCACGGCGCTCGACACCTATGCCAAGATCTTCCAGCGCTGGGCGGACGACATCGCCGACATCGTCATGCAGTCGATGCAGATCGAGGCCAAGTTCGCCACGCTGCTCTCGACGCTCGAGGGCTTCCGCAGCAATTCCGAATTCGCCCAGAGCCGGGCGACCGACGCGCTCGACGCCGCCAAGCTCCAGGTGCTGGTCACCGTGCTCGCGGCCATCGGCATCGCGGCGGTGCTGACCGCGCTCCTGAGCTTCCTGGTCGGGCGCAGCATCACCAATCCGCTGGGCCGCCTGTCGGCGACGATGCAGCGCCTGGCCGCCGGCGAGACGGCGGTGGAGGTGCCGCAGGCGGCGCTGCGCGACGAAGTCGGCGCCATGGCCCGCACCGTGCTGGTGTTCCGCGACAATGCGGTGGAGCGCGAGCGCCTGGCGGCTGCCGAGGCGAGCGAGGTCGATGCGCGCCAGCGCCGGACGCAGGCGGTCGACGGGCTCGTCGCCGATTTCGGCCAGACCGTCGACGCGGTCCTGGCGGAGCTGCGCGGCGCTGCCGCCGGGCTCGGCCAGGCCGCCGGCACGATGAACAGCGTCGCGGCGCAGGTGACGCAGGATGCGCGCGAGGCGGGAGCGAGCGCCGGCAGCGCCGCCAGCAACGTCACCGCCGCGGCAGGTGCGGCCGAGGAGCTCGCCGCCTCGATCCGCGAGATCGCCGGCCAGGCCTCCAAGTCCACGGCCGTCGCCAGGCATGCCGCCGACGAGACCGCCCGCACCGTCCAGACCATGTCGGGCCTGGCCGCCGCCGCCACCCGCATCGGCGAGGTCGTCGGCCTGATCCAGGCGATCGCCGGCCAGACCAACCTGCTCGCCCTCAACGCCACCATCGAGGCGGCGCGGGCCGGCGAAGCCGGACGCGGCTTCGCGGTGGTCGCGGCGGAGGTGAAGAACCTCGCCACCCAGACCGCCCGCGCCACCGAGGAGATCGCCGCGCAGATCAATGCCATCCAGCAGGCCTCGGGCGACGCGGTGGTGGCGATCGAGAAGGTCAGCGAGACCATCAACGAGATGTCGGCCATCGCCGGCTCCGTCGCCGCGGCGGTGGAGGAGCAGAGCGCCGCGGTCGGCTCGATCGCCCAGGGCGTCGAGATGGCCTCGGGCGAGGCGCGCACCGGCGCCGCCGCCATGGCCTCGGCCGAGAAATCGGCCGAGAGCGCCCTCGGCACCGCCCAGGATGTCGCGAGCTTCGCCGATACGCTCGGCGGCCAGGCCCAGCGCCTCGACGGCGAGGTCGGCCGGTTCCTGCAGGCGGTGCGGGCGGCCTGATCGCCGCTCAGCGCACCCGCGCCCGCTCGGCCAGGAAGTCGAGCAGGGCGCGCACCCGTGCCGGCAGCGGCCCGCCCTGCCCGAGATAGACGGCGTGCACTTCCTCCAGGTCGCCGGGATTGGCGTCCTCCAGAACGGCGCGCAGCCGTCCGGCGCGGATGTCCTCGCGCACCGTGAAGGCCGCGAGGCGGGCGAGGCCCGCTCCGCCGACGGCGAGATGGCGCAGCGCCTCGCCGTCGCTCGCCTGGATGCTGCCCACGGTCGGCAGCCTGATCGGCGCTCCGTCCCGGATCAGCGGCCAGCCTTCGATGGTGCGGGCATAGCAGAAGCCGAGGCGGTCGTGCGCCTCGAGCTCGGCGACGGATCGCGGCTCGCCGCACCGCGCGAGATAGGACGGCGCGCCGACGATCACCATGCGCGTCGCCCCGAGCTTGCGGGCGAGGAGGCGCGAGCTCTTCAGCGGGCCGGCGCGGACCGCCACGTCGGTGCGCTCCTCCAGGAGGTCGATCACCGCGTCGGTCTGCACGATGTCGAGGCTCACGCCGGGATAGCGCTGCAGAAATTCCGGCACCAGCGGCGCCAGGATATGGGTGCCGAAGGAGGCGTTGGTGTTGAGGCGGATGCGCCCGGCCGGGCGCTCGCCCGCGCCGGCGGCGCGCTCGGCCTCGTCGAGGTCGGCGAGGATGCGGGTGCTGCGCTCATAGAAGGCGCGGCCCTCCGGGGTGAGCTGCAGCCGGCGCGTCGAGCGGTTGATCAGCCGCCCGCCGAGGCGCAGCTCCAGCCGGGCGACCAGCTTGCTCACCGCCGAGGGCGTCATGCGGAAGGCGCGGGCCGCCGCCGAGAAGCCGCCGAGCTCGACGACGCGCGCGAACACCTCCATCTCGCCCGAGCGATTGACATCCAGCCTGGCCATGGTGACTTGATCTCACAAGCGATGTGCCTTCCGTCAGGCTAACGCAAAAGCTGGCCGCCGGCCATCTCCGGCACGAGATGATCGTTGCGGAGCCAGACATGCCCATCGCCCTCTATGCCCTCACCGCCGGCGCCTTCGGCATCGGCGTCACCGAATTCGTCATCATGGGATTGCTGATCCAGGTCGCGGCCGACCTCGGCGTGACCATCGCCGGCGCCGGCCTCTTGATCTCCGGCTATGCGCTGGGCGTGGTCGTCGGCGCCCCGCTTCTCACCGCCGCGACCGGGCACTGGCCGCGCAAGCGCGTGCTGATCGGCCTGATGGCGATCTTCACCCTCGGCAACGCCCTCTGCGCCCTCGCCCCGAGCTACGGCCTCCTGATGGCGGCGCGGGTGCTGACCGCCTTCGCCCACGGCACCTTCTTCGGCGTCGGCTCGGTGGTGGCCACCGGCCTGGTCAAGCCCGACCGCAAGGCCTCGGCCATCGCCGTCATGTTCACCGGGCTCACCGTCGCCAACATCCTCGGCGTGCCCTTCGGCACCTGGCTCGGCCTCGAGCTCGGCTGGCGCGCCACCTTCTGGGCGGTGGCGCTGGTCGGTCTCGTCGCCCTCGCCGTCATCGCCCTCGCGGTGCCGATGGACCGGGCGGCGCCCGAGGCCGGCGACTGGCGGGCCGACGTCCGGGCCATGGCGCGGCGGCCGGTGCTGCTGGGCCTGGCCACCACCGTGCTCGGCTATGCCGGCGTCTTCGCGGTGTTCACCTATGTCGCACCGATCCTGACCGGCATCACCGGCTTCGGCGAGGCGGCGGTCTCGCCCATCCTGCTGGTGTTCGGCGGCGGCCTGATCGTCGGCAACCTCGTCGGCGGCCGGCTGGCGGACTGGAACCTATCCGCCGCCGTGCTGGGCAGCCTCGCCGTCCTGGCGCTGGTGCTCGGGCTGATGACCTTCGGGGTGCACGACAAGGTCGCGGCGATCGTCTTCGTCGGCCTGCTCGGCGCCGGCGCCTTCGCCACCGTGGCGCCGCTGCAGATGTGGGTGCTCGACAAGGCCGAGGGGGCCGGGCAGAGCCTGGCCTCCAGCTTCAACATCGCCGCCTTCAACCTCGGCAACGCGCTTGGCGCCTGGGCCGGCGGAGCGGTGATCGACCACGGGCCGGGCCTCGCCGCCCTGCCCCTGGTCGCGGCGCTGGCGCCGGTGCTGGGGCTGGGGATCGCCGTCGTCGCCATGCGCCTGGAGGGGCAGCGGCGTGCCCTCGCCTCGACGGCCTGCTGAAACCGGCCCAGCTCGCCCGGGCCGCTTCGCGCGGGCGCGGGACCGTCGGCGCTTCAGCCGGCGGTCTTGCGGTACTGGTAGTTCTTGTCGATGCGCTCCATGAGATAGTCGCCGTAGATGACGGGCTCGAAGCGCGGCGTCTCGCCCGCCGGCACCAGGCCCGGCAGGCAGGAAATGGTCTCGGCCATGTCGGGATCGAAGAAGAACGGCACGGAATAGCGGTCGATCGTCGCCTTGTTCTGGACGCGGTGCGGCGTCGACTGCCAGCGCCCGTTGGTCCAGCGGGACAGGATGTCGCCGACATTGACGACGAAGGTCCCGGGAATCGGCGTCGCGCGGATCCAGCCGCCGCCGCGCCGGCGCACCTCCAGCCCGCCGACTCCGTCCTGCAGCAGGATGGTGATGAAGCCGTAGTCGGTGTGCGGCGCGGAGCCGAACTCGTCCTCCGCCGCGTCGGGATGCGAGGGATAGTGCAGGAGCCTCAGGAAGGTGGTCGGCCGCTCGAAGAAGCGGTCGAGCGCCTCCGGCGCGAAGCCGAGCGCCCGGGCGATGATCTGCGTGAAGCGCTGCGCCAGGCCCTGCAGGGCGGCGTTGTAGGCCGCGACGGTATCGCGGAAGCCCGGCAGGTCGGCCGGCCACTGGTTCGGCCCCTGCAGGGCCTGGCCGAAGCGCGGATCGTCCTCGGCGACCTCGTGCATCACCATCAGGGATTCGCTGTTGTTGGGCTTGGTGACCTTGGCCACCGAAGAGGTGACGATCACCGAGGTCTTCGGCGCCATGTAGCCGCGATGGAAGTCGTTGATGGCGAGGGTGTCCTTGGCCGCCTGCGGCTGGGCGTGGAAGGCCTTGGACGCGGCGAACACCGCCTGCATCTGCTCGATCGGCACGCCGGTATTGGCGAGATAGCAAAAGCCGATATCGGAGAAGACCCGATCGACATGGCCGGCGATCCGGTCCAGCCCCGCCTCGTCGAAAGCGAAGTTCTGAAGATCGATGATCGGCAGCTGCTGCAGGGGCTCGTCCGCCGGGGGCGGCGCGGGCTGCGGACTGACGGAGGGCGTGACGGAAGACATGAGGGCATCACCTTCTGGGCGGCGTTGAGTGCGGGCCGGCCCCGCTTGCAGACTTGACTTGTTCCACAGTACCGTCGACTGTATACAAAACAGAGCAGAGATCGACGAGCGTGTCCAGAGCTTCGGATCATCCGGCAAGGCAAAGCGAACCAGGCCATCCCGCGCGGCCCGGCGGTTTCGGCATGCGGCCGTGACGATGTTCGATCCAGACCCGGACACCGAGATCGTCCGGCTCCCTGCCCTGCTCGGCCAGGAGCTGGTCGGGACGCTGGAGCGGGAGATCGTCCGCCTGCGCCTGGCGCCCGGCACCAAGCTGGTGGAGGAGGACATCTGCCAACGCTTCGGCGTCAGCCGCTCGCCGGTGCGCGAGGCGCTGCAGATCCTCGCCTCCTACGGCCTGGTCGAGCGCCGGCCGCGGCGCGGCATGGTGGTGACGGAGCTCTCGGTCACCAAGCTCGACGAGATCTATGCCTGCCGCGCCGTGCTCGAGGCGCTCGCCGCGGCCGGGGTCGCGCGCCGCGCCACGCCGGCGATCGTCGCCACGCTGGAGCAGCGCCTGGCGGAGATGGTCCGCGCCGACCAGGACGACCGGCGCGACGATGCCTTTGCCGCCAATGTGGCGCTCACCGACATCCTGCACGCCGAATGCGGCAACGAGACCCTGCGCCAGATCCTGGTGACGCTCGACAAGCAGGCGCTGCGCTACCGCTTCTACTGCTATCGGGAGAGCCGCGAGATCGTCTTGACCAGCCTGGAGGCCAACACGGCCATGGTGGCCGCCATCAAGGCCGGCGCGCCCGAGCAGGCCGGCGCCGTCACGCAGGACCTGGTGACGCGGTCCTGGCAGCTCATCCGCGCCGCGATCACCCGCGAGCTCGACGACACATCCCGGCGACCGCGGAGCTGACGGCCGCCCGGAGGAAGAGGAGATCCGCCGGCAAAGGCGGACATGCACCGCCCGCGGGGCGGAACGGGGAAACGCACCGAGGCTCAACAAGCACAAGACCATCCAGATCGGAACAGGAGCCTCTCATGACACGGACGACACGAAGCTTCTTCGGCCGGGCGGCGACGGCCGGCCTCGCCGCCCTGGCGGCCCTGGCGGCCGGGGCGGCCCCAGCGCAGACCAAGGAGCCGATCGCCATCGGGGTGATCGCCAACCTCACCGGCACGGACGTCAAGTCGAGCACGGCGATGGTGCGCGGCGTCGAGCTCGCCGCCGAGGCCGTCAACGCCGCCGGCGGGGCCGACGGCCATCCGATCAAGCTGATCGTCGAGGATTCCCAGTATAAGACCCAGGAAGCCCTCAACGCCGCCACCAAGCTGTTCGACGTCGACAAGGTGCCGGCGGTGATCATGTTCGGCGGCTCCAGCCTGGAGCTGGCGGTGGCGCCGATCGCCAAGGCGAAGGGCAAGCTCCTGATCAACACGTCGTCGAGCTCGCCCAAGCTCGGGGAGTTTCCGGGCACGCTCTATTCGATCCTGCCGCTCGACGACATCGTCGGCAAGGCGCTCGGCGCCTGGGTGGCGACGCAGAGCGTCAAGAGCGTCGCCTTTGTCGTGCCCAACAACACCTTCGGCATCGGCCTGATGGACGCCTCTGCCGCGGCCTTCGAGGCGGCCGGCGGCAAGGTCCTGACCAAGATCGTCTACAGCGAGGGCCAGCCCGACTACCGCACCGACCTGCAGCAGCTCCTCGCCAGGCAGCCGGACGCGATCATCACCGCCGGCTACGGCGACGACTCCCGCACCGTGTTCAAGGCGGCACGCGGCCTCGGCCTGAAGCAGAGCTGGTATGCCGCCTATCCCTCCATCCTGACGGTGGAGAACGAGGCGTGGATGAACGGGCGCCTCCTCGGCGTCGACGACGGCGGCCTGACCGGCGCGACGGCCGCCAAGGTTGCCGCGGCCTACAAGGCCAAGCACGACGACGGCGAGCCGACGCCGCACGTGTTCTATGGCTACGACGCCCTGATGCTGATCGCCAAGGCCGCGGCCATGCCGGCCGGGCTCGGGCCGACCTCGCTGGAGGCGGCGGTGAAAGGCTATGACGGGGCGACCGGCCCGATCGTCTGGAACGCCAACGGCCAGCGCATCGACCCGCCGATCGACATCATCGCCTACAAGGACGGCAAGTTCGCCACCATCGGCCACCAATAGGTCCCGCGACGTCCCTGGTCCCGCAGTCTCGGGAAGCGCGTCGAGTAAATGCCATAGATGAGACGCGCATACCCCTCTCCCGGCTGGGAGAGGGGCAGGGGTGGGGGCCTAAACGACTGCCCTGTGAAATACTGGTAAGCAATAGGCGCGGAAACCCCGCCCCTTTCTGCAAAGTCTAGTCCCTCACCCCTGCCCCTCTCCCGGCCGGGAGAGGGGTTCCGCGCTCTGAATTCATCAGTTAAGCGGATCCTTGGGATCCGCAGGACCCTCGCCCGTGCTGCAAGTGCTCGTCAATGCCCTCGTCTATGCCAGCGAGATCGCCATCATCGCAGTCGGCGTGGCGCTGACCTATTCCGTGGTGCGCTTCGCCAATTTCGCCCATATCCAATATGCGGTGATCGGCGCCTATGCCAGCTTCGCCCTCGACCGGTGCGGCCTGCCGCTGCCGCTCGCCGTCGCCGTCTCGGCGGCGCTCACCGGCCTCCTGGCGATCGCCGTCGAGCGCCTGGTGTTCGCGCCGCTCCAGGGCCTCAGGCCGGAAGCCAAGATGATCGTGTCCTGGGGCGTCGCGCTCCTGCTGCGCTCGCTGGTCGCCGCCGTGTTCGGCGGCGCGGCGCAAGTCTTCGAGGTCGAGACGGACAGCCATCTCGTCGGCGATGCCGTGGTCACCGGCCTCGACATCGCCGTCGTCGCCACGACGATCCTCGCCATGACGGCGCTGCACCTCGCCATGACCCGCACCCGCATCGGCACGGCGTTGCGCGCGCTCGCCGACAATCGCGACCTGGCGCGGACGCGCGGCATCGCCCCGGAAAGGCTGACCGCGCTGATGTGGTTCGTCAGCGGGGCCTTCGCCGCCCTGGGCGGCACGCTGTTCGCCCTGGAGACGCGGCTGCAGCCGGACATGGACCTGCAGATCCTGCTGCCGGTGTTCGCGGCCGTGACGCTCGGCGGCCTGACCAGCGTCGGCGGCGCCGTGCTCGGCGCCTGCATCCTGTCGCTCGCCCAGAACATCGCCATCGGCGTCGATTTCGGCGCCCTGTTCACCAGCGGATCCTGGTTCCTGCCCAGCCAGTTCCGCGACACGATCGCCGTCGCCGCCATGGTGCTGGTGCTCTGCCTGCGCCCGCGCCATCATCGCAGCAGCGGGCTGCGCTGATGGTCGATTTCCTCGTCTTCGCCGTCACCATGATCGCGGTCTGGTCCGTGGTGGCGCTCAGCCTCAACCTGCAGTTCGGGCTGACGGGCCTGGTCAATTTCGGCCAGATCCTGCCGGTCGGCCTCGGCGCCTTCGGGCCCGCCATCGCGGCGCAGCACGGCTTGCCCATCCCGGCCGGCATCGCCCTCGGCCTCGCGCTCGCCGCCGCCGCGGGCCTCGTGGTGCTGGCGCCGGTGCGGCGCCTGACGCAGGACTACTGGGCGCTGGTCACGCTCGGCGTCGCAGAGATCTTCCGCCTGATGATGGTCAACCTGCCGGCCGTGGCGGGCGGGGCCGACGGCACCACCGTCGCCCGGATTGCCGACCCGTTCGCGGCCATGGCCATCGCCCTGGCGCTGCTCGGTGCCGCCGCCCTGCTCTGCCTGCGCATCGACCGCTCGCCGCTCGGGCGCATGCTGCGCGTCATCCGCGAGGACGAGATGCTCGCGGCCGCGCTCGGTCGCAACCCGTTCCGCTTCCAGGCCCTGGTCGTGCTGGTGTCCTGGGCCATGGCCGGGGCGGCGGGCGCGCTCTACGCCCATATCGTCGGCTATGTCGCCCCCTCCAGCTTCACCGTCGCGGAGACCTTCATCGTCTGGACGGCGCTGATCCTGGGCGGTCCGGGCTCGCTGGTCGGTCCGCTGGTCGGCACGGCCTTCGTCCAGTTGCTCGGCGTCTCCACCCGCTTCGTCGCCGCCTGGAGCGGCCTTCCCTTCGATCTCGTCGCCAATCTGCGCCTCGCCGTGTTCGGCCTGGCGCTGATCCTGGTCTTCCTCCTCCGCCGTGAGGGCCTGTGCCCCGAACGCAAGGTCGTTACCCGTGCTGTCGATCCGTGACGTCGCCGTCTCCTTCGCCGGGGTCCGGGCGCTCGACGGCGTCAGCCTGGAGGCGCACCCCGGCCGCATCCTCGGCCTGATCGGGCCGAACGGCTCCGGCAAGTCGACGCTGCTCAACGTCGTCGCCGGCGTGATCGCGCCGGAGGCCGGAACGGTGCTGCTCGACGGCCGGCCGCTGCCGGCGGGGGCGCCGCACGCGGTCGCGGCGCAAGGCGTCGCCCGGACCTTCCAGATCCCGAACCTGGCCCGGCGGCTGACGGTGGCCCAGAACATGCTGGCCGGCGCCCGGCGGCAGCCGGGCGAGGCTCTGGCGACGCTGCTGTTCCGGCCGGGCCGGGCCCAGCGCGCCGAGGCCGCCGCCGTCCGGGCCGCCTTCGACATGCTCGATCGCCTCGGTCTCGCCCATCTCGCCGACCATCCGGCCGGCAGCCTCTCCGGCGGCCAGCAGAAGCTCCTGTCCATGGGCATGGCGATGATGGCGGATCCGCGGCTCATCCTGCTCGACGAGCCGGCCGCCGGCGTCAATCCGGTGCTGGTGGCCCATCAGGTCGTCTTCCTCAAGGCCATGGCCGCGGAGGGGCGCACGGTGATGCTGATCGAGCACAACATGGAGATGGTCGCCGATGTCTGCGACGAGGTCGTTGTGCTCGACGCCGGCGCGGTGATCGCCCGCGGCTCGCCGGCCGAGATCCGCCGCGACGCGCGCGTCATGCGCTCCTACCTCGGAGAGATCGGATGACCGCCTCCGCCCCGCCCCTGCAGCTCGACGCGGTGACCGCGGGCTACGGCCCGCTCGTCATCCTCGACCGCCTGAGCCTGGCGCTCCAGCCCGACGAGATCCTGCTGGTGCTCGGCGCCAACGGCTCGGGCAAGTCGACGCTGCTGAAGACCGCCATGGGGCTGACGCGCCTTGCCGGCGGCCGCCTGGCGCTGGCGGGTGAGGACATCACCGCCTGGCCGGCCCATCGGCGGGCGGCAGCCGGCATCGGCTATGTCCCGCAGACCGGCAATGTCTTCGCCGGGCTCAGCGTGCGCGACAATCTCAGGATGGGCGCCTTCCTGCGCCCGGCAGCGCAGGCGGCGGCGCAGGCCGCGGTGCTCGACCTGTTCCCGCGCCTGGCCGAGCGGCTCGCAGCCCGCGCCGGCGCGCTCTCGGGCGGCGAGCGCCGCATGCTGTCGATCGCCCTGACCATGATGGCCGAGCCGCGCCTGCTCCTGCTCGACGAGCCCTCCAGCGACCTGGCGCCGGCGGCGATCGACCTCGTCTTCGCCGCCATCGACCGCATCCGCCGCGAGCGCCGCATCCCCGTGCTCCTGGTCGAGCAGAACGTGGCGCGCGGCCTCGCCCTCGCCGACCGCGTCGTGGTGATGGTGCGCGGCCGCGCCGCGGCGACCATGCCCGTCGGCGCCGTCACATCGGGCGACCTGCATGCCCTCTTCCTCGACGGCAGCGTCGGTGCCGGCGGACCATCTCAACCCTGACCAGGATCGGAGCCCTCCCATGCGAACCTTTATCGGCGGCGGTTATCTCATCGCGATGAGCGGCAAGGGCCCGGAAGTGGTCAGCGACAGCGCCATCGTGCTCGACGGCAGCCGCATCGCGGCGGTCGGCACGACGGCCGATCTCGCTCCGCACAAGGCGACGGCCGATCGCGTGATCGACGCCAGGGGGCGGGCGATCCTGCCGGGCTTCGTCAACACGCATACCCATCTCGCCGGGGCGCTGACCAAGGCGCTGACCGAGGATGTGCCGACCTTCGGCGGGCCGTTCCGCATCGCGCTCGGCATGCACGAGAACATCATCACATTCGAAGACGTCTACCTGCCCGGCCTGGTGCACGGCATCGAGATGCTGAAGACGGGCACCACGACCATCAACGAATGCTGGTGGCACCAGCCCCAGTCCGCCCGCATCATCGAGGCGGTCGGCCTGCGCGGCATCGTCGCCGCCGAGATCCGCGAAGTCGATTCCTCCAAGATCGGCTTCGGCCGCTTCGAGCGGACCTGGGACCAGCGCCTGGTCGAGGAGGGCATCGACCAGGCGATCGACCTCCTCGAAAACTGGCACGGCAAGGCGGACGGGCGCATCACCTGCCGGGTCGCGCCGGACGGACCCGACCGGCTGCGGCCGGAGACCATGGGCCGGCTCGGCGATCTCGCCCGCAAATATGGCGTCGGGCTGCACACGCACCTGTGCGCCGTGCCGGGCGAGAACGAGTTCATGCTCAAGCTCTGGGGCAAGAAGTCGATCCCGTTGCTCCAGGACCTCGGCATGCTCGGGCCCGGCTTCATCGGCGCCCATTGCGTCTACATGGACGACGAGGATATCGGCCTGATGGTCGACACCGGCTCCTGCATGAGCCACACCGCCTTCCTGGTCGGCAAGCGCGGCTATTACCCGCCGATGCAGAAGGTCTACCAGTCGGGGATGAAAGTGTCGCTCGGCAGCGACTGGCTGTCGAACGACATGTTCAACGTGATGCGCTCGGCCATCGTCATCGCCCGCGTGCTCTATGGCGAGGTCGGGGTGCGCCTCGCCGCCGACGTGCTGAGCATGGCGACCCTGGATGGAGCGCGCTGCCTCGGCCTGGAGGCCGAGGTCGGCTCGCTCGAGCCGGGCAAGAAGGCCGACGTGATCCTGCTCGACGTCTCCACCGCCTGGGCCAATCCGCTGCGCCCGGAGAACCTCGTCACCAACATCGTCTACAACGCCTGCGGCCGCGACGTGACCCATGTGTTCGTCGACGGCGAATGCCTGGTCGACGACCAGCGGTTGACCCGCATGGACGAGGCGGAGGTGATCCGCGAAGCCCAGCACGTGGCCGAGGACGTCTGGCAGCGGGCGCAGCCGCTGTTCGCCGCCGAAGGCATGGCCTGAGCCCGGCACGATCGAGGAGCATGCCCATGCCGCGCAAGATCATCATCGACACCGACCCCGGCCAGGACGACGCCTTCGCCATCCTGCTCGCGCTCGGCTCCCCGGACGAGCTGGAGGTGGTGGGCATCACGGCCGTCGCCGGCAACGTGCCGCTGGCGCGCACGGCCGAGAACGCCCAGAGGGTGGTCGAGCTCGCCGGCCGGCCCGACATCACCGTCTATCCCGGCTGCGCCCGGCCGATGGTGCGTCCGCTGTTCACGGCCGAGTACGTGCACGGCGACAGCGGCCTCGACGGCTGCGAGCTGCCCGCGCCCTCACGTCCGCTCGGCAGCCTGCACGGCGTCGACTTCATCATCGACACGGTGATGGCGGCCGAGCCCGGCTCGGTCACGGTCTGCACGCTCGGACCGATGACCAACCTCGCCATGGCGATGGTGAAGCAGCCGGCCATCGCCGGCCGCCTCGAAGAGGTGGTGCTGATGGGCGGCGGCTTCTTCGAGGGCGGCAACACCACGCCGGCGGCCGAGTTCAACATCTTCGTCGACCCGCACGCCGCCCATGTGGTCTTCACCTCGGGCGTACCCCTGACCATGGTGCCGATCGACTGCACCTACAGGGCGGTGATGACGCCGGACTGGCTGCGGCGGCTGCGCGCCGTCGGCACCCGCACCGCGATCCAGGCCGCCGGCATGGCCGAGTTCTACCAGCGCTACGGCAACACCAAGTTCGGCACGGACGACTATCCCCTGCACGACCCCTGCGTGATCGGCTACCTCCTGCGGCCCGAGCTGTTCTCGGGCCGGCGCTGCCATGTCGCCATCGACCTGGTCTCGCCGCTGACGGCGGGCATGACCGTGGTCGACTGGTGGAACGTCACCAAGCAGGCGCCCAACTGCCTGGTGCTGCGTGACCTCGACAATCCCGCCTTCTACGCCCTGATGCTGGAGCGCCTGTCGCGGCTGCCGTGACCGGGCGCCCGGCCCGCCTCAGGCCTCGACAATCTTGCGGTAGAGATGCCACGTGGCGTGCCCGAGCACCGGCATGACGATGGCCAGGCCGGCGAAGAACAGCAGCGAACCGACCACCAGCCCGGCGGCGACGATCAGGCCCCAGAGGATCATCATGCCGGGGTTGACCCGCACCGCCCGGATGGAGGTTCGCATCGCCGCGATCACGTTGACGTGGCGGTCGAGCAGCAGCGGGAAGGAGACGACGCTGATCAGCAGCGCCGCCACGGCGAAGAGAAAGCCGACGCCGTTGCCGAAGATGATCAGGGCCCAGCCCGCCGGCGTGGTCAGGACGTCGCCGAGGAAGCCGCCGATGGTCGCGGGCATGGCATCGCCCATGGTCCATTGGTAGATCAGCATCGCCGCCACCAGCCAGGCCACGAACAGGACCGTCAGCACCAGGCCGAGAATGGCGATGCTGCCGATCGCCGGCGAGTTGCGCACATCGAGGGCGTGCGACCAGGCGGTGTCGAGCCCCAGCTCGCGGCGCCGGCTGATCTCGTAGAGGCCGATCGCGGCGAAGGGGCCGATCAGGGCGAAGCCGGCGATCAGCGGGAACAGCAGCGGCAGCACGTCGTAGCCGATGGCGAGCCGGCCGAGGAACACGCCGGCCAGCGGATAGATGAAGCCGAGGAACAGGAGGTGGCTCGGCTGCGCCAGGAAATCGGCAAGCCCCTGGCGCAGGGCGTCCTCGATGTCGCCAAGCCCGATCCGGCGCACCGGCAGGGGTGCGAGGGTCGCTCCGGCATTGGGAACGAGATAGTCGGAAAGGTGGAGATGCGCGTTGGCCATGGCAATCGTCCCGCCCGTTCGAGCGGCCGCGACGAAGGCGGCACCGGGACCACACGGCCGGCCGCCCTCGGCGTCGAGCCTTGCTTCATGCCGGCCCGTTATACACGGCGGAGGACAAGTTGTCGCACCGGCGGCGAACACGATTTGGGGAGCGCGAGCGGCGGGGCCCAAGCAGGTTCTCCCGAACCTGCCTGCACGCTGCTCAGCCCTTGTCGCGCATCAGGCGGCCCTTCTCGCGGTCCCAGTCGCGCTTCTTCTCGGTCTCGCGCTTGTCGCCGAGCGTCTTGCCACGCGCCAGGGCAATCTCGATCTTGGCCATGCCCTTCTCGTTGAAATAGAGCTTGGTCGGCACGATGGTGAGGCCGTTGCGCTGCACGGCGCCGATCAGCTTGCTGATCTGGCGCTTGTGCAGCAGGAGCTTTCGCGGCCGCTTGCGCTCGTGGTTGAAGCGGTTGGCCTGCAGGTATTCGGGGATGTCGGCGTTGAACAGCAGGAGCTCGTTGCCGGAGGGGCCGGCATAGCTCTCGCCGATCGTCGCCTTGCCGAGGCGCAGAGACTTCACCTCCGTGCCGGTCAGCGCGATGCCGGCCTCGAACGTGTCGAGGAGCTCGTAGTGGAAGCGCGCCTTGCGGTTGTCGGCGACCAGCTTCTGGGCGGCCTGTCGTTCCGTCATCGCTTCATCCGTTGATCAGGCCGGCATGGGTCATTGCCGCCTTGATCGCCGCGCGCGTCGGCTCCGTGACCGGCAGGAGCGGCAGGCGCACGTCCTCGCGGCCGCGGCCGAGATGGGCGAGGCCGCACTTGGCGCCGGCGAGGCCCGGCTCCAGGAAGGTGGCCGCGTGCAGCGGCACCAGCCGGTCCTGGACCGTCAGGGCCGCGGCATAGTCGCCCTTGAGGCTCAGGCTCTGCAGCTCGGCGCAGAGGCGCGGTGCGACGTTGGAGACCACCGAGATGCAGCCGACGCCGCCGGCAGCGTTGAAGGCGAGCGCCGTCATGTCCTCGCCGGAGAGCTGGATGAAGTCCGGCCCGAGCGCCTCACGCTGCAGGCTGACGCGGGCGAGATTGCCGGTGGCGTCCTTGACGCCGGCAATGTTCTTCAGCTCGTACAGCCGCTTCATGGTGTCGACCGACATGTCGACCACCGAGCGCGGCGGGATGTTGTAGATGAAGATCGGGACGCCGACCGCATCGTTCACCGCCTTGAAGTGCCGGTAGAGGCCCTCCTGGGTCGGCTTGTTGTAATAGGGCGTGACCACCAGCACCGCATCCGCGCCGGCCTTCTCGGCGTGGCGGGCGAGGTCGACGGCCTCCACCGTGTTGTTGGAGCCGGCCCCGGCGATGACCGGCACGCGCCCGCGGGCCTCCTCGACGCAGATCTCGACGACGCGCTTGTGCTCGTCATGGCTGAGCGTCGGGCTTTCGCCGGTGGTGCCGACCGGGACGAGGCCCTGCGTGCCCTCGGCAATCTGCCAGGCGACGTGCTCGCGAAAGGCTTTCTCGTCGACGGCACCGTCCCGGAAGGGGGTGATCAGCGCCGTGAACGAACCCTTGTAGCGTGCCGTCGACATCTCAATGCTCCACGTCCGGATCGATCTCGAGGCTTGTCCGGAACGGGCAGGCATATACGAGCCGGACGCCGGACGAAAGAGCGGGGACGGCGCAAAGCGCGGCATTCGCAGGGCAAGCGCCGGGCTGGTCGCGCTCCCCGGCCGCCTCGCCCTTGCGCTCGGACCTGGACGGGCCTATCGGCACGATCGCAGGCCGCCCCGCATCGCCCGTTCCGAGCGACGACGCCGCAGCCCATGCGAGGATGCGACCCATGGCTAGCCCAGGCCAATCGAAAGTTGCGACCGTGCTGCGCGTCACCAGCGGCAACTTCCTGGAGATGTTCGACTTCTTCTTGGTCGGCCTGTTCGCCAACCAGATCGCCGCGGCCTTCTTCCCCGCAGCCGACGAGACCTCCTCGCTCCTCGCCACCTTCATGGCCTTCGGCGCCGCTTTCCTGATGCGCCCGATCGGTGCGTTGTTCCTCGGCGCCTATATCGACCGGATCGGCCGGCGCCAGGGCCTGATCGTCACGCTCGGCATCATGGCCACCGGCACGGTGCTGATCGCCTTCGTGCCGGGCTATGGCACGATCGGCGTGCTGGCGCCGCTGCTGGTGCTGATCGGCCGGCTGCTGCAGGGCTTTTCCGCCGGCGTCGAGCTCGGCGGCGTCTCGGTCTATCTGTCGGAAATGGCCACGCCCGGCCACAAGGGCTTCTACGTCGCCTGGCAGTCGGCCAGCCAGCAGGTGGCGATCATCGTCGGCGCGCTGATCGGCTTCGCCCTCAACAAGCTGTTCCTGCCGCAGACCATCGCCGACTGGGCCTGGCGCATCCCCTTTTTCATCGGCTGCCTCATCGTGCCGCTGATCTTCCTGATCCGCCGGCAGCTGCGCGAGACTGCGGCCTTCGAGGCGCAGACGCGCCGGCCGTCCCTTCCCGAGGTCGCCGCCTCGCTGGCCGAGAACTGGCGCGTGGTGGCGCTCGGCGTGGCGCTGGTGCTGATGACGACCATCTCCTTCTACATGATCACGGTCTACACCCCCACCTTCGGCAAGGCGGTGTTGAAGCTATCGGAGGCCGACAGCCTCCTGGTGACGCTGTGCGTCGGCGCCTCGAACTTCCTCTGGCTGCCGATCATGGGGGCTCTCTCCGACCGGATCGGCCGCTTCCCGGTGCTGGCGCTGTTCTCGGCCCTGATGCTGTGCACGGCCTATCCGGCCCTGGCCGAGCTCGTCTCGGCGCCGAGCTTCGAGGGCATGCTGGCGGTGGAGCTGTGGTTCTCCTTCCTCTATGGCAGCTATAACGGCGCCATGGTCGTCGCGCTGACCGAGGTGGTGCCGGCGCATGTGCGCACCTCGGGCTTTTCGCTGGCCTACAGCCTGGCGACGGCGCTCGGCGGCTTCACGCCGGCGGTCTCGACCTGGCTGATCCGCGAGACCGCCGACAAGGCGGCGCCGGGCTATTGGCTGATGCTGGCGGCGGCGCTCAGCCTGGCGGCGACGCTGATCCTCTATCGCACCGGCCTCGGCCGGCGCGCCCTCGCCGCCGGCTGAGACGCGGCGGCCGGCCGCCGCCTTCGCACCGATCCGGCGGCTTCGTGCGCATCCTGCACCAGCCGCGGCAACCCGTTGAGCCCACGCCCTATTTCCGCGGCAATTTCCGGGCACAGCAACGGCATGGACGCAAGCGGCCGATCGTGCGCGCCCGGCCGGCCGCCGCCGGCTGCGGCGGGATGGGCCAGTGACCGGCGCAACAGGCGCGGCCGGTCCGACGTGTCAGGGTGCGGAGCCGTCCGCCGGATTCACGCTGGGTTAACCACGCCATCGACCGGCCCGGCTTGCGCCCGATTGGTTTACGGATCGTCAACGCGGAGGCGAGAAAACGGTCTTTCGAGGATCCAGTGAGAAGGCCGTCTCGATAATGCTGTTGCGCATCCTGTCCGGTTCGTCCCTGTACGCCCTGATCCTGACGGCCGCGGTGGCCGCACCGCTGGCGCCGGTGGGCGACGGCACGCGCCCGCCCCCACCCGTGATCGCGGTCCGCAACAGCGACATCACCGGCTCGATCGGCAGCACCGTGCCGAGCGCGCCCAGCGCCCAGCTCGCCATGCTGAAGGCGGCGATCGCCGCCTACAAGCGCGGCGACCTGTCCGGCGGCGATGCCAGCGCCCGTTCGATCAGCGACCCGGCGGCCCGGGCCACGGCCGAATGGATCGCCATCCGCACGGCGCCGCGCCAGATCGGCTATGCCCGCATCGCCCGCTTCCTGACCAGCCTCCCGAACTGGCCTTCGGCCAGGAGCGTGCGCGCCCGCGGCGAGGAAGCGCTCTACAACGACAATATCGACGACGGCACGGTGCGCGCCTCCTTCGCCGCCCAGGCGCCGCAGACGGACGAGGGCAAGGTGGCCCTCGCCCGCGTGCTGCTCAAGGCCGGGGATCGCGCCGGCGCCACGGCGCTGATCCGCGACGCCTATCGCAACGACAGCCTGTCGGGCGGCCTCGAAGGCGATATCATCAAGAATTTCAGCGCCTTGCTGACGCGGGCCGACATGAAGTATCGCGTCGACCGCATGATCTACGACGGCAATGCCGTCGAGGGCCTGCGCGCGGCCCAGCGGGCCGGGGCCGAGATGACGGCCCTGGCCAAGGCGCGCATCGCCGTGGCCAAGAAGGCCGGCAATGCCGGCGCCCTGCTCGCCGCCGTGCCGGCGAGCCTGCGCTCCGACCCCGCCTATCTCTTCGCCCGCATCAGCTATCTCAGGCGGAACGACAAGGCGAAGGAGGCGGCGGCGCTGCTGCTCAAGGCGCCGCGCGGCGCCGAGGCCCTGGTGCGCCCAGACGAATGGTGGACCGAGCGCCGCCTGGTGGCGCGCGATCTCCTCGACAAGGGCGATATCCGCACCGCCTATGCCGTCGCCTCCGGCTATACCGCCGAGAGCGACCAGACCGGCATGGAGGCCGAGTTCCATTGCGGCTGGATCGCGCTGCGCTTCATCGGCGACGCCAAGACCGCGGCGCGCCATTTCGCCAAGGTCAGCGAGATCGCCACCCGGCCGATCTCGCTGGCGCGCGGCGCCTATTGGCAGGGCCGCGCCGCCGAGGCCCTGGGCGACAAGGCCGGCGCCGGCCGCTTCTATGCCGCCGCCGCCCGCTACTCCACCACCTATTACGGCCAGATCGCCCGGGCCAAGCTCGGCTTTTCCAGCCTCGACCTGAAGCCGCTGCCCGAGATCACCGCCGGGACGCGGGCGGCCTTCAACAGCCTCCTGGCGCCGCGCGCCATCTCGATGCTCTACGACCTCGGCGAGCGCGACTTCGCCCGCATCTTGGTGGGCGACATGGCCGGCCGCCTGCAGGATACCGAGCAGCTGGCGCTGCTGGGCAGCCTCGTGGCGCGCAACGACGATTCCAAGGCGCTGCTCAGCATCGGCAAGTCGGCGACCCAGCGCGGGCTGCCGCTCGACGCCATCGCCTTCCCGACCGATGCCATCCCGAGCTACCGCTCGGTGGCCGATGTCGAGCGCGCCGTGGTCTACAGCATCGCCCGCCAGGAGAGCGAGTTCAGCCACGACGTGGTCAGCCATGCCGGCGCCCGCGGCCTGATGCAGCTGATGCCCTCGACCGCCCGCGCCACCGCCAAGTCGGCCGGCCTGGCCTTCGACGCCAGCCGCCTGACGCGCGACCCCGCCTACAACGCCCAGATCGGCTCGGCCCATCTCGGCGAGCTGATCGGCAAGTTCAACGGCTCCTACATCATGGCCTTCGCCGCCTACAATGCGGGTTCCTCGCGCGTCGCCCAATGGGTCGGCACCTATGGCGACCCGCGCGACCCCCGCATCGATCCGATCGACTGGGTCGAGCGCATCCCCTTCACCGAGACGCGCAACTACGTGCAGCGCGTCATGGAGAACGTCCAGGTCTACCGTGCCCGCCTCGGCGCCAAGTCGGCGCTGCTGATCGAGAAGGACCTGCGGCGCGGGACGATCCGTTAGCCCTGCGGCGGGCTCGCCGCGAGGCCGCCGTCATCTCGAGGGTTGCCCATGACGATCGATGCTTCGCTCGATGCTCCCTGGACCGATCTCTGGTACGCCTCGGCCGATGGCCTGAAGCTCCATGCCCGCGATTACGGCCCGCGCGATGCGGCGGCCCCGCCGGTCGTCTGCCTGCCGGGCCTGGCGCGCAGCGCCGGCGATTTCCACGAGCTCGCCTCGGCGCTCGCCACCGCCGACGGGGGCCCGCGGCGGGTGCTGGCGCTCGACTATCGCGGCCGCGGCCGCTCGGACTACGATCCCAACCCCAGGAATTACGACCTGCCGGTCGAGAGCGCCGACATCCTCGCGCTGCTCGCCGCCGCCGGCCTCGCCGGCGCCGTCTTCGTCGGCACCTCGCGCGGCGGCATGCACGTCATGCTGCTGGCGGCGACGCACAAGGACGTGCTGGCCGGCGCGGTGCTGAACGATATCGGCCCGGTGATCGAGATGACCGGCCTGATGCGCATCAAGGGCTATGTCGGGCAGATGCCGACGCCGAAGACCTATGAGGAGGCGGCCGCGCTGCTGCAGGGGATCGCCGGCCCCGGCTTCCCCGCCTTCGGCGCCGCCGACTGGGCCCGCCTCGCCGCGCGCAGCTTCATCGAGCGCGGCGGCGCCCTCGTCGCCGACCACGACCCGGCCCTGACCGCCTCGCTGGAGGCCCTGGCGCCGGACAAGCCGCTGCCACCACTCTGGCCCTTCTTCGACGCGCTCAAGGACGTGCCGCTGATGCTGATCCGCGGCGAACACTCGGACATCCTGTCGGCGCAGACCCTTGCCGCGATGGCAGAGCGGCGGCCGGATGCCGACGTGCTGACGGTGGCGGGACAGGGGCACGCACCGGTGCTGTGGGAGGCGGAGGTGGTGGGGAGGGTCGTAGGGTTTGTGGAAGGGATCGCGGCGGAAGTCCCGCGCGGACCCGAGGGGACGATCGCTGGCGTAGAGGGCTGACGATCGAAGCGGGACTGTCAGGAATTTCGTGTTCGGGGTGGGCATAATGGGAAGAATGGAGATCCCTTATGGCCCGCCGCAGAGAGCCTGTTGTCCCTGATGCGATCCTCGACCAATTGCTGGGCGAGGCGGATGCCAAGACGGCCTTCGATCAGAACGGCCTGCTCGATCAGTTGAAGAAGGCGCTCGCCGAGCGGGCGCTGAAGGCGGAGCTGGACTCACCTGGCCGGTGACGAGAGCGGCAACACCCGCAACGGCTACGGCAAGAAGACGGTGCTGACCGACGCCGGGGCGCTCGAGCTTTCCGTTCCACGGGATCGGTCAGCCACGTTCGATCCGCAGCTGATTGCCAAATACCAGCGCCGGTTTCCCGGCTTCGACGAGAAGATCATCTCGATGTATGCGCGCGGGTTGAGCATGCGTGAGATCGCCGGCCATCTGCGCGAGCTCTACGGCATCGAGGTCTCGGCCGAGCTGATCTCGACGGTGACCAACGCCGTGATCGAGGAAGTGACGGCTTGGCAGAGCCGGCCGTTGGAGGCCACCTACGCCCTGGTTTTCCTCGACGCGATCCGGGTCAAGATCCGGGACGAGAGCTTGGTGCGCAACAAGGCCATTCCAGCGTAAACGCAAAGCGTTTATCGCGACGTGGCGATCAGCGTGCGCGCCGACGGCGCCAAGGAAGTGCTCGGCCTGTGGATCGAGCAGAATGAGGGCGCCAAGTTCTGGCTGCGCGTGCTGAACGAGCTGAAGAACCGCGGCGTGGAAGATATCCTCATCGCCGTCGTCGACGGCCTGAAGGGGTTTCCCGAGGCGATCGGTGCGGCCTATCCCAGCGCAAACGCGCAGCGTTTGTCGCCGAGACGATCGTCCAGACCTGCATCGTCCACCTCCTGCGCCACAGCATGGAATTCGCCTCCTGGAAGGATCGCAAGCCCGTCGCGGCGGCGCTGAAGACGATCTACGACGCCATGGACGACAGGGCGGCGGATGGCGTACGGCCTTCGAGGCTGGCCCCTGGGGCCGCAAATACGAGGCGATCGGCAAGGCCTGGCGCCGGGCTTGGCAGGAGGTTCCCTTTCTTTGCCTTTCCGCGCGAGGTGCGCCGCATCCTCTCCACCACCAATGCCATCGAGGCGCTGAACGCCAAGCTGCGCCGAGCAGTCCGGGCCAGGGGCCATTTTCCCCACGACGAGGCGGCGCTGAAGCTCCTCTTCCTGGTCTTGAATCGCTCGGAAAAGGAGTGGAAGATGCCCCCGCGCGAGTGGGCGGCTGCCAAGGCCCAGATGGCCGTCATGTTCGGCGAGCGCTTCTCATTGGCAATGCGCGCCTGAGAAGAAATCCGCCCGCCCCGAACACGAAATTCCTGACAGTCCCATCGAACCACTAACCATTCGCCCCCCTAGTCCCCGCTCGCCTCAAAGGCACAGCAACAAACACGTCCGGAAATGGCTGCCCGTCAATGCCGCACGGGGGCGTCGCGTATGGATCTTCCGCTCGCGTGTCCGCAATCGCAATCCGTTGATGCGGCACTGCCAGACATCCCCGCAACCTGCTTCCAGGCCCGGAGCAGGTTGTCGCATGCAAGCTGCTTCAGCAGACCTGGGCCCGAGCCGTTCCATCCCTGCCGCACCAGACCCGCTTCATCACACAAAACCGCCCCTGGACCGGCTTCAATTCTCCCGGTCATGGCGTGCTCCGATGCCAATTCATCGGACTTCTGATGCAGGCGGGGCCAAGCGGCACGGTGAACGCGCTCTCCTCGTTCGGCCCTTAGCCGTCACGGCTACCACGGCCTCTGCTGACTTCTCGCTCCGCCGGCCTCACAGCCATCGTCGCCCTTTCAGGCGCAAGGCGAGATCTCCCCAGGTAAGAACGCACTCTGCATGACCGCCAGATTTACGCCGCCGACCGTTGGTCACGAGAGCTTCGCGGTTTCTGCCCGCTCGCCCGGTCGGCGTCGCCTTCTATCCCGTTCTTCTCCATCGGCCCGCAGCTTCGATCCACGCATCCTCCCCACACTCGGTCACCCTCACGCAGTTGCGCTTCTCCTCACTCGCTGTGACCAGCTCACGGCGGGGCTCTCACCCGCAAGAGTGCGCCCATGCCGGGCGCACATAACAAAAAGACCCAGCTTTCGCTGGGTCTTTCTGTAAATCATGAGAGATAAAGATCAGAACACGCGGCGAATACGAACGCCACCGTTCCAAGAGCTCGTATCACCATCAACGGAGCCACCGAGGGCACCGTTGTTGAAGTTCGTCGGGAAAGTCCCGCTACCGAAGTTCTTATAGTCTTTCTTCTGGTACCACACTTCACCGCTGACCGTCAGACCCTTAACGATGGTGTAAGTCGCGTTGATACCCGCGACATATGCCGTAAAGTCATCCACACCGGGAGTGAGGTCCGCGAAGATGGTATTCTTGAGTGGGTCGCCAGCATTATAGTCAACATAGCTGCCGAACACAGTAATGTTGAGCGCCGGCGAGACGTCGACACCGATTTCACCGGTGATCGACCACCCCTTGCCCTTTTCTTTCCCGAACCCGGCGAAATAAGCCGCTTCCGGATCACTAAGCCCGAGATAATTGGCCGCTCCATCGGCATACACGCCTTCCAAGGCAACATGCGCACCGGCGAGGAACGGCAACTTTACACCGACGCCCGCACCAGCCGCCCAGCCCCAATCACTCGCGCCGGCAACACCGGCCGGGTAATTGATCTGATGACCAGCAGCGAAGACGGCAGCTTCACCCCATCCTTGGTCAATGCGGAGTTGGCCAACGATGTCCGGGACGCGAGACCCGCCGTAGGTGCCAGCTCCACCGAACGCAACACCAGTCGTGATACCATCGTCATCCTTGATTGCCGTGAACGTCGAATTCCACAGCGAGGAGCGATGCTCGATATTGTCTTCGAGCGACAGGGTGGCCGAGAAGCCGCCGCCAAAGGTGGCGGTGTAGGCCAGCAAGTTCACCGTGGACTGCGACGTGAAGTAACCAGCGTAAATCGTATCGCCGTAGTCGTTGTCATAGATGCCGAAGAAGGTATGGGCATAACCAGCGGTGAAGCCGCCGAGCTGGATGAAAGCCTTGTCGACGACAAAGTTGTTGCTGCCGTTGTTCGCTGTCGCGTCAATCTGGAAGAACGACCGCAGCAGACCCCACTCGGTCTGGGTGCGCGCATCCCACATCACGCGGGCTTCGGTGCTGAAGTCCGTCGCATTGGCGTCGCGCTTCGAGCCCGCTGCCGTGTCCTTCGGCTGATAGAAGCGGTACTTGGCGCGGATTTCGCCCTGCAGGCGGAGGCAGGTGTCGGTGCCGGGGATATAGAAATAGCCCTCGCCGAACTCCGAACAGACCTTAACGTATTCAACCGGTTCCGCCTTCGTCATGGGCAGATCGGCGGCCTGGGCGACGCCAACGGTCGTCAGACCCGCTGCGGCGCCAAGGAGAAGAGACTTCATCGTCATAGGATGACCTCCAAGACTATTATCATTTGATCCGAAGCACCGCGTTGACGCTCAGCTTCCGACCGGTTCGCGAGACCCCGGTTTCCCCAACTTGACGGTCGGCGTTCCGGACACGACCCAACATTGTGAATCGATGCATGTAGGGTACTCATCGGCGCGGACGGGACAACAGCCATTGCCCTTGTTTTGCCCGGTTGCAGTCGCTTTGGCGCCACCTGTCACCAAAAGGACACAACATCGAAGACCACCGATCGGCACTTCCTAACGAAACGTTAGGAAAAGGTGAACGGATCCTTAACCCGATCCGGTAGCAGGGGCGGATCTTTACGGTTTTTCAAGCACTTCGGTTGCGCCGGGTGCGGACTGGATCGAGATCGGCGCGGCCGACCGCCCAGGGCGCGCTTCACCGAGATCTCCTTGCGGTGCGGACTGGATCGAGATCGGCGCGGCCGACCGCAGGCCATGCGGGCGGGTCGGAGACGGGCATGGGTGGCAGGTCGCCCTCTGGCAATTGTGGCGACGCCTCGATTGGCAGTGCCGGGAGGCCGGCCCGCCCGGCGGTCGAAGCCCGAGACGATCGAGTTCCCCTTCCCGGTCGACTCGTTCCGGTCGACTCGCGCCGCCGGATCAAAGGGGGCTGCCGGCGAGTCGGAGGGGACGTCGCGCCTGATCGTTCGCACAGCCGGGTGAGGGATCAATCGCGACAGGCGCGCAGGGCCCCGCCGGGCCATTGGGAAAAGGGCGGACGGCCGCGCGCCCCACGGCACGAGTCCCTGCACCCCAACGGCCGCTGGAGGAGCGAGCGGGGCGGGCTACGCTCCGCGGAGCGCGATGGAAATCCACAGGAACAATGCTCAACATATTGATTAGTCGATGGTATTCTGGCTGGAGCGGCGGTCTCACCACAGTCTGCGGAATCAGCTTTCGCGCCGGTCGAGCGTCGAAGTAGTGTATCAATATGTAACTGATAAGTCATCAGTCGGAAACATATTGGAAGCATAGCAGTAAACACATACGACATCCGATCTCCGATTTGTATCGTCACTCACCCACTCCGCGGATACACAGTCGCGGCGCGGAAGACGGTGTTGGGTTGTTTGTTGGGAGAAGATTCAAGAGAAAATATTATTGATGAATAATATCAATAGCTTACATAAACAATACGGCGGAACCGGTTGAATATGTGAAAGTCTGCTCGGAGTTTGGCGAGGGCTATTTCTACATCCCCGGCACCGACACCTGCCTCCGTCTGCAGGGAGAAATCCGCGCCAAGTACCTGTTCTTCCAGCCGAAGGATAGCGCGTCGGGCACGAAGCGGGATGCCAACGCGACGGACTTCCAGACCGAAGCCCGCGTGATGTGGGATGCGCGTACCCAGACCGAATGGGGTCTGCTGCGCTCCTTCCTGCAGCTCGACATCTATGCCAACAACACCGCAGCCAATGGCGGGCGTGACAGCTTCGTCGTCGACAAGGCGTTCATCCAGCTCGGCGGCTTCACTGCCGGTTATGCCCATACCTTCTTCGGCATCTACGACAACGACTATGGCGACACGATCTTCGCGCCGTACTTCACGTCGCAGTCCACGGTGAACCTGCTGGCCTACACCGCGACCTTCGGCGGCGGCTTCTCGGCGACCCTGTCGGTCGAAGACAATATCGAGCATCGCTCGTCGCTGTGGGATTCGACGATCTCGGTCGGTGGTGGCGCAGCCACGATCGGAGCGACGGGAACTTATGGCGGCTCCCGTGCTCCGGACATCGTTGGTCAGCTGCGTATCGACCAGGGTTGGGGCGAAGCTGCGGTGTTCGCTGCGGCCCACCAGATCAACTATCCCACCGGCGTCAGCAGCAGCAATGATTGGGGTTGGGCGGCCGGCGCCGGTGTGGGCGTGAAGCTGCCGTTCCTGGCCGGTGCACATATCGCCTTGGAAGGCGTCTACGCCGAAGGTGCCAACAACTATCTTGGCCTGAGCGATCCGGAAGCTGACTACACGACTAGCAACGCGGTTATGACCGGGTTCGGCATCCCGGTCGGTACTGAGAAGGGTAAGGGCTGGTCGATCACCGGTGAAATCGGCGTCGATGTAACGCCTGCGTTCAACGTCACGGCCTTCGGTAGCTACGTCGACTACAATGCCGGTGACGTGGACAGCTCGTTCTTCGGCGGTCCTATCACGCCGCTTGAGGATGACTTCACTGCCTATATCGCCGGTATCAACGCCACCTATACCATCGTCAAGGGCCTGACGGTCAGCGGCGAAATCTGGTATCAGAAGAAGGACTACAAGCACTTTGGCGACGGCGTCTATCCGGTTTCTGTCGACAGCAGCGGCGCCTTCACTGATGTCAACGGCGACACCGACTCCTGGAACGGCGGCATTCGTATCCGTCGCGTGTTCTGATCCTCGCGATCTCCGCTCAAGGAAAAGCCCGGCGAAAGCCGGGCTTTTTCGTTTGACGCATCGGCGACACGGATGCGGCGGGCCGCCTCACGCCAGGCGGGTGTGCGCTTCGACAGCGCCCCCCGACGGGCGGACCGTGACACCGGCGGCGCCTTCCCTCCCCTCACAATATGCCGCCCAGGCGTCCATCAGCCGGCGCCGCTTCTCCAGCGCGTCGCCGCGGCGATAGGCGCGCTCGGTCTGGTCGCCGACGATGTGGGCCAGCGCAGCCTCGGCCACTTCGCGCGGGAAGTTCGTCGCCTCGCCGCACCAGTCGCGGAAGGTCGAGCGGAAGCCGTGCACGGTGGCATCGACCTCCAGGCGCTTGGGCAATGTGCTCAGCGTGGTGTCGGACAGTGGCCGGCCGCCGCGGGCACTGGCGAAGACCAGCTCGGCGGGGGCGCCGGTCCGACGCAGGCCGGCCATATCGCGCAGGATTGCCTGCGCTCGATCGCAGAGGGGGATGCGATGCTCGCGCCCGGCTTTCATGCGCTGAGCCGGCACGATCCAGAGCCCGGCCTCGAGGTCGATCTCGCTCCAGGTGGCGCCGCGCACCTCGCCGGAGCGGGCCGCTGTCAGGATGGTGAACTCCAGCGCCAGGGCCGGCACGGAGCGGAGTTCCTGCAACAGGTTGATGAAGCTCGGCAATTCCGGATAGGGCAGCGCCTGGTGGTGGCCGCGCGTCAGCTTCTGCGGCGCCGGCAGCAGGTTGCGCAGATGGCCCTTCCACAGGGCGGGGTTCTCCCCGGTGCGATAGCCGAGCGCCTTGGCCGCATCCAGCACCTGCTCGATTCGGCCGCGCAGCCGCGCGGCAGTCGCCGGCTTCGCGGTCCAGATCGGCTTCAGCACGGCAAGGACGTGCTGGGTGGTGATGCGGTTGACCGGCACGGGGCGCAGCGCCGCCGCCTCCTCGGTCAGGGTCGTCGTCCACTGGCCGACATGCTTGCGGCTGCGCCAGCTCGTCGACATCGAGGCGATGAACTCGTCCGCGACCTCGCCGAAGCTCGGCACGCTGCGCTGGCTGCGCCGGGCCTCGATCGGGTTGAGGCCGTCGACCAGCACCTCGCGCGCGCCCCGGGCGAGCTCGCGGGCCCGGGCGAGCGAGACGGACCTCAGCCCGCCGAGCCCCATTTCGTTGAGCTTGCCGCCATGGCGGAACAAGAACACCCAGCGCTTGGAGCCGGCCTTGTCGATGACCAAGTAAAGATTGCCGCCATCCGCGTGCCGACCAGGTTTCGTAAGGGCCGCGACGCCGCGAGCACTCAATCTATTCGTCTGTATCGTCATGTCTCACCCTAACGATCACCCTAACAGTTCTCTAAACTCGTGCAACTACATTATAAATTCGACATCAAATTACCTTCTTTTATTTAAAAACGCGACGTCACGTATCGAATTTCAATTTCAATACAAATCGTAACGTATTGAGTCTCTGATGCGAATCACAGCCTTCGCAAACGACCGGAATCGGCGCGCTCCCTCATTCCCCTCGTCGATTTCAGCGGACGTCTAGGACACGGTTCCTTTCAGCGCCCGCCCCACCCCGGCGCCCGGGTGCCCCTTCTCCGTCGGCTCGTCCCGTCGAGCGCGAAACCTGGCGCGGAGCGGGGCGGCGTTGGACCACGTCGCCTGCGGGCCACGCCCCGCGTCAGACCACCGGAAGTTGTCGAAATCCGGCCAGCGGCGGATTCCTGGTCGGCGACTTGGCGCGAAACTATGGCAGATTGGTATCCAACATTACTGTTCTGTTTCTCAATTGTTTCCGCCCAAGGGATCACGAATGCTTGAGGCCGTCGTGATCGGGGATACGCCGCCACCTTCCCCGAGGGCCTGCACGGCGGCACGGACCCGCTGCTCGTTGACCGCGATATAGGCCTCGCTCGCCTCAAAGCCGCCGCCGAAGGCATCCTGGGCATAGCCCCAGAGCAGGTCGCGCAGGGCGGTGGCGAGGCGCGCCGCGGCGAAGGCCGGATACAACTCCACATTGAACCCCCGCCCGGCAGCGAGCGCGAGCAAGGCCGTATCGGCCGTCGCGTCGAAACCGCCATTGACCGCCAGGCTGGCGAGGTCGCCGATCGGCAGGCCGAAGCCGGCATATTCCCAGTCGACCAGCCAGAGCCGCTCGCCATCGTCCAGGATATTGCCGGCATGGATGTCGTTGTGCACGAAGCCGCGCGTCTGGCCGGCCAGCCGGGCCCCTGCGTCCCGGATGTCCGCTGCGAGGCGCCGGGCCGCGGCCCGCCAGCGGTTCGGCCGCGCCCCGAGCAGGCCGGCATAGTGGCTGAGGATCGCCGGCAGGGATCGGTCGAGCGCCGGTCCGCGATAGAGAGCCGGCATGCGCGCCCGGCAGGTGGCCAGCAGGTCGGCGACCCGGCGCAGCATGCCGGAATCGGCGAGGTCTCCAGCCGCGAGCGTGCGTCCGTCGACATGGCGCAGCACCAGCGCGCCGGCCCCGGCATGGACGAGCTCGGGACACAGGCCCGCCTCCGCCGCGGCGCGGGTGGCCGCGATCTCAGCCGCCCGGTCGATGGGATGGGGCGTGACGGCAGGACCGATCCGGGCGACGAAGCGCTCGCCGGCGCACCGCACGCGAAAGTTGAGATTGCTCAAGCCGCCGGACAGCGGCTCGACCTCGACCGGCCCGCGCCAGCAGGGCAGCGCGGCGATCCGCTCGATGGCGCCATCGGCCGAGGCGCCGGGATTCGTGGAGCGAGGATGGGGTCGCCTGGCCATGGCCTGTCTTGCCGATTCGGACGCAGGCGGGAGCCGGGGCCGCGCGCAGACGCGGCCCGGCCCTCGCCGCACCTCGCGGCGGCTAGACCTTGCCTTCGAGCGTGCGGCGATAGAGCTTCAGCGCGCCGGCCTTGGTCAGCTTGACCGGATTGCCGCCGGCGGTCGGATCCTTAGGCGCCATCTTCGACATCAGCTCGAACTTGCCGTCGTCGACCTTGAGGCCGGCGAGCGTCCGCGGCACGCCGAGCTCCTCGCGCAGGGCCAGCGTCCAGTCGAGGAAGGCGGAGAAGCGCGGCTTCAGGCCGATGAAGGCGGCGAGCCGCTCGATCTTCTCCTTCACCGCCTTCTTGTTGAAGGCGAGGACATAGGGCATGAACACCGCATTGGTCAGGCCGTGATGGGTGTCGTACAGCGCGCCGACAGGGTGCGAGAGGGCGTGGATGGCGCCCAGGCCCTTCTGGAAGGCGGTGGCGCCGATCACGGCGGCCGACATCATGTGGGCGCGAGCTTCGAGGTCGGTGCCATCCTTGTAGGCGCGCGGCAGGAATTCCTTGACCAGGCGCACGCCCTCCACCGCCATGCCCTCGGCCATGGGGTGGTAGGATGGCGCGCAATAGGCCTCCAGGCAATGGGCGAGCGCATCCAGGCCGGTGCCGGCGGTGATGTGCCTGGGCATGCCGACGGTGAGCTCCGGGTCGCAGATCGTCACCTTCGGCATCATCAGAGGGTGGAAGATCACCTTCTTGGTGTGGGTCTTCTCCTGGGTGATCACCGAGGCCCGGCCGACCTCGGAACCGGTGCCGGCCGTGGTCGGCACCGCGACGATCGGGGCGATGCCCTTGGGGTCGGCCCGGGTCCACCAGTCGCCGATGTCCTCGAAGTCCCACATCGGCCGCTTCTGGCCGGCCATGAAGGCGATGGTCTTGCCGGCGTCGAGGCCCGAGCCGCCGCCGAAGGCGACGACGCCGTCATGGCCGCCCTCGCGCAGCACGGCGATGCCGGCATAGACGTTGGATTCCACCGGGTTCGGCTTGACCTCGGAGAAGATGTCGGCCTTGAGCCCGGCCGCCTTCAGGCTCTCCAGCGCCGCCCGGGTCATGGGCTGGGTGGCCAGGAAGGGGTCGGTGACCAGCAGCGGCGCCTTCATGCCGGCGCTCTCGCAGGCGGCGGCGAGCTCGGCGATGCGGCCGGCGCCGAAGCGGATGGCGGTGGGGTAGCTCCAGTTGGCCCTGGGGGCGTTCGTCGCAGACATGGCGGGTTCCGATGGCCGGCACGGGCCGGGGGACGAGGGAGTGCCGGCACGCTGCCGGCACGGGGAGAGGCAGCCGGTGCGTCAGAGCGAGCGCAGATGATAGCTCTTGGGCTGGGTCAGCGCCTCGAAGCCGAGCTTCGACAGGCCGACGCCGCGGCCGGTATCCTTGACGCCGGTCCAGGCCAGGCCGGGATCGAGATAGTCGCAGCGGTTGGTGAACACCGTGCCGGTCTCGATCTCGGCGCCGATGCGCTCGGCGGCATCGAGGTCCTCGGTCCAGATCGCGGCGGTGAGGCCGTAGGGCGAATCATTCATCAGCGCGATCGCCTCCTCGTCCGACTTGACCTTGATGATGCCGACCACCGGGCCGAAGCTCTCCTCGCGCATCACCGACATGGAATGATCGACATGGGTCAGGACCTGGGGCGCGAGATAGGCGGTGCTGCCGGTATCGGCGGCATAGGCCGCGGTGTCGACATGGGCCTTGGCGCCTTTGGCCAGCGCCTCCGCGGTCTGCTTGCGCACCCAGTCGGCGAAGCGGACATTCGCCATCGGGCCGAGCGTGGTGGCCTCGTCGAGCGGGTTGCCCAGCACATAGTGGCGCGTCAGGCCGACGAAGCCGTCGACGAAGCGGTCGTAGAGGCTGTCATGCACATAGATGCGCTCGATGCCGCAGCAGCACTGGCCGGAATTGTAGAAGGCGCCGTCGACCAGATTCTCGACGGCATGGTCGAGCCTCGCATCGGCGCGGACATAGGCCGGGTCCTTGCCGCCGAGCTCGAGCCCGAGCGTGGTGAAGGTGCCGGCGGCGGCGCGCTCGACGGCGCGTCCGCCCTCCACCGAGCCGGTGAAGTTGCAATGGTCGACCCGGCCGCCGGCGAGCAGCTTCGAGGTCTGCTCGTGGGTCAGCACCAGGTTCTGGAACACGCCCTTGGGCAGGCCGGCCGCGTCCATCGCCTTCTGGAAGCGCTCGCCGACCAGGATGGTCTGGGACGCGTGCTTGAGGATCACGGCATTGCCGGCGATCAGGGCCGGCGCCACCGTGTTCACCGCGGTCATGAAGGGATAGTTCCAGGGTGCGACCACCAGCACGACGCCGAGCGGCTCGCGCCGGACGGCGCGGCGGAAGCCGGGCCGGTCGTCGTCGGGCACCAGTGGGGCGAGGCTCGACTCGGCGATGCGCACCATGTAGCGCACGCGCTCCTCGAAGCCGCGGAACTCGCCGCCATAGCGCACCGGGCGGCCCATCTGCTGGGCGAGCTCGGGCACCACCTCCTGGTTCATCGCCAGCATGGCGTCGAGGAACTTCAGCACATAGGCCGAGCGCTCCTGGATGGAGAGCCGGCGCCAGGCCTTCTCGGCAGCGCGCGCCGCGGCGAGCGCGGCTTCTATTCCGGCGTCGCTCGCGGCCGGGCGGCGCACGAGCTCCTTGCCGTCGATGGGGGAGATGCAGACGATGTCGCTCATGGTGTGTCTCTCATGCGCCGCGGCCGTGCCGCCGCCGGCGCTTTGCTCTGAACCTGCGGCTCGGACAGCCTTTAGATGATCTCGAAGTAGCGCTCCATCTCCCAGTCGGTGATGGCCTTGCGGAACTCCCGCTCCTCCCAGTCGCGGGTGGCGGCATAATGGTCGACGAAGGCGTCGCCGAACAGGGAGCGCGCCGCCTTGGAGCCCGCGAGCCGGGCGGCGGCCTCGATCAGGCTGCGCGGCAATTGCCGCTTCTTCGGGAACTTCATGTCGTAGGACGAGCCGACCACCGCCGGGTCCGGCTCGATCCGGTGCTCGATGCCCCACAGGCCCGAGCCGATGGCCGCCGCGAGCGCGATATAGGGATTGATGTCGGCCGCGGCGACGCGGTACTCGACGCGCTGCGACTTCTCCGAGCCCGGGATGACGCGCAGCGCCGTGGTGCGGTTCTCCACGCCCCAGCTCGCATCGGTCGGCGCCCAGAAGCCGGGGATCAGCCTCGTGTAGGAATTCACCGTGCAGGCGACCATGGCGAGCAGCTCGGGCATCAGCGCCTGCTGGCCGCCGACATACCAGCGCATCTCGTCCGACATGGCGTGCGGCTTGCCCTTGTCGAAGAAGACGCCCTTGCCGGTCTTCAGCGACTGCAGCGAGGTGTGGAGATGGCCGGACTGGCCCGGCCAGTCGCGCGACCATTTGGCCATGAAGGTGGCCATCCAGCCGCGCTTCTGCGCCAGGATCTTGGTGAAGGTCTTGAACAGCGCCGCCTTGTCGGCCATGGCCAGCGCCTCGTCGACGCGCAGCGCCGCCTCCAGCACGCCCGGGCCGGTCTCGGTGTGCAGGCCCTCGATCTCCATGTCCATGGCGCGGCAGGTGTCGAGCAGCTCGCGGTAGAAATCGGCGTGCACGCCGGCGCGCAGCATGGAGTAGCCGTAGAAGCCCGGCGTGATGTTCTTGAGGTTGCGGTAGCGCTTCTCGCGCACCGAATGCGGCGTCTCCTCGAAGACGAAGAACTCGAACTCGGCGGCGGCCGAGACGGCGTAGCCCATATCCCTGGCCTTGGCCAGGACCCGTCGCAGCGTGCCGCGCGGGCAGATCGCCTCGGCCTCGTCGGCGAACTCGGCGATGAACAGCGGGACGTCGTCCTCGAAGGGGATGGTGCGCAGCGTGTCGGGCACGACGCGGACATTGGCGTCGCGAAAGCCGTTGTGCCAGCCGGCGAAGGAGGTGTTGTCGTAGAGCTGGTCGTTGCTGTCCCAGCCGAGCACGACGTTGCAGAAGCCGAAGCCCTTCTCCAGCACGCCCTCGAACTTGTCGCGCGCCATGTACTTGCCGCGGAAGATGCCGTCGATGTCGAAGGCGCCGACCTTGACGTCGGGCACGCCGCGCTCGCGGACATAGGCGATGGCTTCGGCAACGGTCTTCGGCTTGGCGGGCTTCGTCATGGTCCGCGCAACTCCCTGAACTCTCTGGCTGGATGGAACGGGGCCGCGGGATCGTGCCCGCGGCCCCCCGGATGGAGGTGGATCAGACCTTCTCGCCGACGGCGATCTCGGCCGCCGCGATCTCGGCCTGGCGCTTGGCGATCTCGGCACCGATCGGCGGGCCCTTGAAGCGGCGCGCCTCGATGCCGAACCACAGCACGATCAGCAGCACGATCAGGCCGATGGCATAGTTGATCAGGATGTCGAAGGGCGGCTGGATGCCGGCATACATCAGGATCAGCGTGCCGAGCAGCACGATGACGGCGAAGGGCTTGGACCAGACGCCGAGACGGAAGGGGCCGAACTCGGTCCAGCTCTTGCCCTCGGCAAGGAGGCCGGCGGCGATCGGCATGGCATAGGAGACATAGAGGAACAGGGCGCAGCCGGCGGCCAGGGCCGCGAAGGCCGGGGAATAGAGCGTCGCGGCCACCGACAGCACCGCGCCCAGCCAGATCGCCGCGACCGGCGTGCGCCAGGTCGGGCTGACGACCTTCCAGACGCTCGATCCCGGCAGGCCGCCGTCACGGGCGAAGGCGAAGATCATGCGCGAGGTCGAGGTCAGGCCGGCCAGGGCGCAGATGAAGTTGGCGACCACGATGCCGATGGCGAGGATGTCCTTCAGCACGGTGGGAGCGGGCAGGTTGTTGAACAGGTTGAACCAGGCGCTGCCGCCGTCCTTGGCGGTCGCGGCGAGGTCCGGGCTGGCCAGGACGAAGGACACCGCCATGACGAAGCCGAACACCAGGGACCAGAACACCGAGTGGATCATGCCGCGCGGCACCGCCCGGCGCGCATCGCGCGTTTCTTCCGAGGTATGGGCCGAAGCGTCGAAGCCGGTAATGGTGTAGAGCGGATAGAGCAGGCCGACGAGGAAGGCGATGATCGCCGTGCGCGGCGAGGGAACGTAGCCGCCGCCGGCATCGCCGGTGTTGTTGACGAAGGCGAAGATGCGCGAGAAGTCCCAGCTCGCGCCCCAGATCAGGAACGTGGCGGTCAGGATCACGGCGACCACCAGGATGAGGTAGCCGGAGAAGTCGGTCAGCAGCGTGGTGAGCTTGATGCCGAAATGGTTGATCAGCGCCTGAACGATGGTGATGAGGCTGACCGCGATGATCTGAACCCAGATCGCGTGGCTGTTGTTGGCGGCGACCTGGTCGGCGGTCATGCCCGTCGGCAGCGGATCGGTCGACAGCACGGTCCAGCTGGTGACGTCGACATGGAAGACGCCGTTGACGACGAGGTCGCGGAACAGCTGCCAGACGCCGACATTCACCGAGGCGACGACGAAGATCAGGCCGAGCAGGTTGATCCAGGCCGTGGCCCAGCCCCAGCCGCGCCCGCCCAGGATCGAGGACCAGTGATAGAGGCCGCCGGCGGTCGGGTAGGCCGAAGCGATCTGGCCGAGCGAGGCCGAGACGATCAGCGCGAAGAGGCCGCCGACGATCCAGCCGATCGTGGCTTCGAAAGCGCCGCCGGTGCCCATCGCCAGCGGGAAGGAGGTGATGCCCCCGGCCAGGATGCAGATGATCGAGAACGAGATGGCGAAGTTCGAGAACCCGCCCATGCGCCGGGAAAGCTCCTGGGCATAGCCCATGGAGTGCAGGACTTTGACGTCCTCGCTGTGATGGTCACTCATTGCCTAGTCCCCCGATGTTGCGACCCGCGAGGGTCCCGTCCACGACACGCCCCTGTTTCAACGCGCCCGGTCGGCCGGCTGTCCCGGCCCTTGTTCGAGCGCGCCCGGAAGCGCATCGGCAATCACATCCGCAAGTCTCTCGCCCCAGGCCTCCTCGGCCTCCGGCGTCGCGACGAGATCGTTCCGGATCTCGACCATGACGCTCGGCAGCCCGCGCGACTGCGCGTGCCGATCCAATGTATGATAAACCCGGTCGTCGGGACTGTAAGGCTGGTTCTCGCCGACGACGAGCCCGGTTTCGCGGCGCAATGCCTGCAAGATGGGCTGGGACAGGCGGCGGTCGCGGTCGAACAGGATGCCGACATGCCAGGGCCGCGGCGTGCCGCGATAGACCGGGGTGAAGCTGTGCACGCTGACCACCGCCACCGGCCCGACCGCGCTCCTGGCGGCGACGATCGCCGTCAGGGCCGCATGGAAGGGCTCGTAGACCTCGCGCGCGCGCCAGGCCCGATCGGCCTCGGTCAGTCCCGCGTTGCCGGGAATCGGCGTATCCTCGCTCGCCGCGGGAATGGAATCGAACACGCCCGGCTCGCGGTTGCAGTCGAGCACGAGGCGCGAGACGCAGCTCAGCACCAGCGGGGCATCGAGGCGGCGGGCAAGGCTGCGCGACACGCCGAGGGCACCGGGGTCCCAGGCGATGTGGCGCAGGAGATCGGCCGGCGCCAGGCCGAGATCGCGGAAGCGGGCGGGAACATGATTGGAGGCATGGTCGCAGGCGATGACGATCTGCCCACGCCCCTCGCCGTTCTCCACCCGCGCCGCGGCATCGGTCGCCGCGTCGCTGCCGCCCGTCCTGGTCGAGGTGCCTTGCGGATTGAACATTCGTTACGCCAATCGCCGATTGAGCGCCATGCGTTATTTTGAGTACAGAGTGCTGCATCTTGTCAATTGCGAAAGTGACGTCCAGTCTGGGTGATTGCCGGCCGGGAGGGTGCCAGACCAACGAAGCAGGGGCGGCTCGCGCCGCGTTGCCCGCCAAGGCCTTGAGATGGCGCGAGATCCTCGAGCCGCCCCGGCGTCGGAGAATCGAGCTGTTCGGCACCTATCCACAGGAAAGTTCAGCATGATGGCGCTCACTCCAGCCCCAAGCACCGCCGCCGGGACGCTGGCGACCGACATCCGGGCCCGGCTTGGGGAGCTGACGCCGACCGAGCGCCGCGCCGCCCATGTGCTCTTGTCGAACTATCCCTTCGCGGGGCTGGAGACGGTGGCGCAGTTCGCCTCGCGCGCCGGTGTCTCGGCGCCCTCGATCCTGCGCTTCATCGCCCGATTGGGCTTTTCCGCCTATGCCGACTTCCAGCGCCGGCTGAAGGAGGAGCTGGAGGCGCAGCTGCAATCGCCGCTGATGAAGCAGGCGCCGGCCGCCAGGTCCGCCTCGCCGCTCGCCGACTTCGCCAATGCCGTGATCGCCAACATCACCCAGACCTTCGACGCCATCGCACCGGCCGAGTTCGAGGCGATCCTGGCGCTGATCTGCGACACCAAGCGGCGCATCCATGTGGTGGGCGGGCGGCTGACCGAGGCGATCGCCCTCTATGCCGTGCGGCATCTGCGCGTCATCCGCCCGGACGTGGTGCTGATCGAGGGCCAGGCCGCGACCTGGCGCGATCAGGTCATCGATTTCGGCCGGCGCGACGTGCTGATCGTCTTCGACATCCGCCGCTACCAGGAGGACGTGGTGATGCTGGCCGAGGAGGCGGCCGAGCGCAGCTCGACCATCGTGCTGTTCACCGACCAGTGGCTGTCGCCGATCGCCAGGCTCGCCAAGCACGTCATCTCGGCGCGGATCACCGTGCCCTCGAACTGGGATTCCAACGCCGCGCTCTTCTCCGTGGTCGAGGCCTTCGTCGCCGGCGCCACCAAGACGATGTGGGAGATGGCCGAGGCGCGGATGAACGCTCTGGAGGAATTGCGCAAGAAGACGCGCTGAGCCCTGGTCGCCGGCGCCTGCCGCCCGAAGCCCGGGACAATGCGCCGAATGGATTTCCGAGCGCGGACCGAAAGGCAGATCTTGCCGATGGCGGCGGATCGAGAGACTTTCGCCCACGCAGGGGTGGGCCGCCCGGAAGGAATGGAGATCTCGACGATGCCCGGAAGCCGTTGCGTCCCCGGAGAGCGCCGGTGAGCGCGAACGTCATCGTGCTGCAAGGCCTCGATCACCATCGCAAGGGCCGATTGGACCAGGCGGAAGCCCTCTACCGCAAGGCGCTGGCCGCGAACCCCGGCGACTTCGATGCGCTGAACCTGCTCGGCGCCCTGCTGATCCAGCGCGGCGCCGCAGGGCAAGCCCTCGCGCCGCTGACGGAGGCCACGAAGCTCAGGCCGCGCAATCCGGATGCTCTCATGCGGCTGGCGAGCGTCCATCGCAGCCTCGGCGACCATGCCCGGGCGGAACGGTGCTACCGCAAGCTCATCCAGATCGAGCCGAACTTCGCCGACGGTCACTTCAACCACGGCAACCTGCTCGCCGCCGTCGGCAGGATCGACGAGGCCGCGGGCGCCTACAGGCGCTGCATCCAGCTGCAGCCACGCCATGCGGCGGCCTACCACAACCTGGCCGAGCTGCATTGCGCCGTGGGACAGTCGGAGGCCGGTCTCGGCTACTTCAAGACCCTCCTGCGGCTCGAGCCGCACTCCGCACGCGCGCATCTCGGACTGGGCCTCGCCCTGGACGGGCTCGGCCGGCTCGAGGAGGCGCTCGCCGCGAACGAACGGGGGCTGGCCCTGGAGACGGCCGGCAACGACATCGGCGCGGCCGCGGCCGTGCTCGGCGTGCGGCAGAAACTCTGCGCCTGGGACGGATGGACCGCTCTCCGGGACCGGATCGGGGCCACTCCACCCGGCGTCTCCTGCAACACGATGCCGTTCACGTTGCTGGCCGCGCTCGACGAGCCGGCCCTGCATCGCCGCGCGGCGGAAGATTTCATGGTCGGCAAGAGGCTGCCGACGCGCGCTCCGCCATCGCCCGCGCGCGATGCCCGGCGGATCCGCATCGCCTACCTCTCGGCCGATCTGCACGTGCACGCCACCACCGTGCTGATGGCGGGCGTCCTGGAGGCGCACGACCGATCGCGCTTCGAGGTTCATCTCGTCTCCTGGGGCGAGGACGACGGCAGCGCCATGCGCAAGCGCCTGAAGGCGGCCTGCCATCAGTTCCACGAGGTCCGGCAATCGCCCGACATCGACGTCGCCGACAGGCTCCGCTCGCTCGACATCCATATCGCCGTCGACCTCAAGGGTCATACGCGCGGCGCGCGCCCCGCCCTCCTGTCGCTGCGCCCGGCTCCGATGCAGGTGGGCTATCTCGGCTATCCCGGCACGATCGGCACGGACTGCCTCGACTACGTCATTGCCGATGCCTTCGTGCTGCCCTTCGACCAGCAGCCCTTCTATCCCGAGCGGATCGTGCATCTGCCGGGGTGCTACCAGCCCAATTCCGATGCGCGGCAGGCGGGGGACCGGAAGCCGCGCCAGGCCTGCGGCCTGCCGGAGAGCGGCTTCGTCTTCGCCTGCTTCAACAACACCTACAAGACGACGCCCGAGGTCTTCGCCGTCTGGATGAACCTGTTGCGCGCGGTGCCGGACAGCGTGCTCTGGCTCTACCGCGACAACCATGCCGCCGGGGAGAACCTGCGGCGCGAGGCCGAGGCTGCCGGCGTCGATCCCGGGCGCCTCGTCTTCGCCGACAAGGTCGTGCTCGAGGACCACCTCGCCCGCATCGGCCATGCCGACCTGTTCCTCGACACCCTGCCCTACAACGCCCATACCACCGCCAGCGACGCGCTCTGGGCGGGCGTGCCCGTCGTCACCTGCGCCGGCCGGTCCTTTGCCGCCCGCGTCGCCGGCAGCCTCCTGCATGCGGTCGGCCTGCCCGAGTTGGTGACGGAACGGCCCGGCGACTACGAGGCCCTCGCCCTCGCCCTCGCCCGCGACCCGTCCCGCCTTGCCGGGATCCGGGACAGGTTGCGGCACGCCGTCGAGACATCCGCCCTGTTCGCCCCGGCGGCGACGTGCCGGCATCTCGAAGCCGCCTATGAGGGCATGTACCGCCGATGGCTCGACGGCCAGGCTCCGGAAGCCTTCGCCGTTCCCGCGGCCTGACCCTCGGACCGCCTCCGCCTCACTCCACGCGGATCAGCGCGCTCGCGGTCCGGCCGCGGGCGTCGATCACCGAGAGCCGGGCGAAGCCCCTGGACGGCGCGTCCCAGCTCGCCTGGCGGCGGACCTCGCCGGTGACGATCGGCGTGCCATCGACCAGCCAGGTGAAGGGCGGCGCGCCGCCCATGGCCTTGAGGGCGAGCGCGGCGTCCGGCCCGCTCGCGCCGATGTCGACGCGCGCACCATTGGGCGGGAAGGAGATGCTGAGCGGCGCGTCGCCCGGGCCCGACGACGCCGTCACCGGCAGGCCGTCCGGCCGGAAGCGCTGCAGCGCCACCGGCAGTTCCTCGGTGCGGGCGAAAACGACGCCGCGGGGCGGCGCGGCCAGGGGGACCCGTCGCTCGCCGATGCGCTGGAAGGCGTCGAACAGCACCGGCGCGGCGCTGACCCGCCCGACCAGGCCGGGAACCGCGGCGCCGTCGGGCCGGCCGATCCAGACCGCCACGGTGTTCGCCCCGTCGAAGCCCACCGCCCAGGCGTCGCGATAGCCGTAAGAAGTGCCGGTCTTGTAGGCGATGCGCCCGCCGAGCGCATTCTCCGGCGGCGGCGCGCCGATCAGCACGTCGCCGACCTGCCAGGCGGCCGCCGCCTCGAGCAGCCGGCGGGTGGAGGCATCCTTCGCCACCCGGTCCTGCGAACGCCAGACCAGGGGCAGGGAATCGCCGTCCCTGGCGAGAGCGAGATAGAGCGTGGCGAGGTCGGTGAGACGCACGCCGGCCCCGCCGAGACCGACGGCCAGGCCCGGCGCCGCGTCCGGCGGCAGCACGGCCGTGACGCCGGCATTGTGCAGGCGCGCCACCAGGCGGGTCGGGCCGACCGCCTTCAGCAGCATCACCGCCGGCACGTTGAGCGACTGCTGCAGCGCCCGGCGCATGGTGACGGTGCCGCGGAAGCTCTCGTCGAAATTTTCGGGCTGGTAGGCCCCGAACCGGGCCGGCCGGTCGTCCACCAGCGTCTCTGGATGGGCGAGGCCGTCCTCGAAGGCGAGGCCGTAGATGAAGGGCTTCAGCGTCGAGCCGGGCGAGCGGATCGCCTGCGCCAGGTCGACCTGGCCGGCCCGGCTGCGGTCGAAATAGTCGACGCCGCCGACATGGGCGCGCACTTCGCCGCTGACATTGTCCACGGCGAGGATGGCGACGGAGACGCCGCCGCCGAGCGCCGCCGCACGCCCGCGTGCCAGGGCCTCGAGCTGCTCCTGCAGCGGACGCGACAGCGTCGTGCGCTCGACCGTGCCGTCGGCGTCGCCCTTGGCCAGGCGTTCCGCCACATGGGCGGCCAGCATCGGGAACGGCTTGCGCCCCTGCGGCGCCGGCTCCAGCCGCGCCGTCTCGGCCTGGTCGGCGCCGACCGCCCCCCTGGCGGCGAGCAGGGCGAGCACCCGGTTGCGCGCCGCAGCGGCGACGGCGGCGCCGCGGTCGGGCCGGCGGACCTCGGGCGCCTGGGGCAGCGAGACCAGGAGCGCGGCCTCGGCGGTCGACAGGCGCTTCGGCTCCTTGCCGAAATAGGCCAGCGAGGCGGCGCGCACCCCTTCCAGATTGCCGCCATAGGGCGCGAGCGCGAGATAGAGGGTGAGGATCTGGTCCTTGGACAAGGCCCGCTCGAGCTGGATGGCGCGCACCATCTCGACGAGCTTGGCGCCGAGCGTGCGCTCCGGGCGCGGCTCCAGGAGGCGCGCCACCTGCATGGTCAGGGTCGAGCCGCCGGAGACCACGCGGCCATGGCGCAGGGCCTGCCAGGCGGCACGCAGCAGGGCCCGGGCATCGACGCCGGGATGGCGGTAGAAGCGCTTGTCCTCATAGGCGACCAGCATGGCGAGGAAGCGCTTGTCCACCTCGCCGGGCGTCGCCGGCAGGCGCCAGAACCCGTCCGCGGTGGTGAAGGGCCGCAGCAGCCGGCCCTCGCGGTCGACCACCAGGGGCGAATAGGTGATGGCCTGACCGAGCGGCGGCGGACCGAGGCGGCGGAGCAGTTCCGAAACGCCGAAGCCGATCGCGTTGACCACGACGATGGTCGAGAACAGCGCCGCGCAGACGATGCGGAAGCGGCGGGCGTTCATGGCAGGGCCAGTGCATAACCCCCCTCTCCCGGCCGGGAGAGGGGCAGGGGTGAGGGCCTAGACGGTGCCGTCCCGGGCCGGGACGCCCCGGCTTCGGGAGTCGTATGGTTCAGACCTACTCTTCGATCGGGTACACCCGGGCCGATCGGACAAGACCTCGGCGCGCCTCCTCCTGTGAGGCTTAGACCCTCACCCCTGCCCCTCTCCCGGCCGGGAGAGGGGTCTCGCGCCCATTCTTGAAAGCTCGTCACTTGTCCACCACCGTCAGCGTCGAGGTCTCGCCGCGGGCGAACAGCCCGGGGCGGTACATGTCCTCGACGCTGGCGCCGGGATGGACATATTTCCCCGGCGCGACGGCGCGGACCATGTAGGCGACCTTGGCGGTGCCGTCGCTGAAGGCCGCGACGAAGCGGTCGTCGCGGAACTCGGCATGGCTCGCCTGGGTGAGATCGGAGAGCCAGGCGAGCTTGCCGGTGTTGCCGGAGCCGACCAGGTTCGGGTTCTCGATCTCGAAGCCGGCCGGCAGCGGATCGACCAGCAGGAAGTTGCCGTCCTTGTCGTCGCCGGTCGGGCCGGCCGTCAGCACGACGACGAGCCGCGTGTTCTGCTTCACCGTCGCCGGATCGACCGGCTGGCCGCCCTGGGTGAAATATTGCCGCGTCACGGTCATGCCGTTGGCGGAAGCGGGCTCGGGCACCTTCGGCGAGCCGGAGACGGCGACCACCGCCCTGAGCGCGCCCTCGCCGGGATTGGCCACGGTGAAGGGGCTGGCGAGCCCCGCCTCTCGGAACACCTTGTAGAAGGCGCCCTGGCGGGCCTCGCCGTCGACGGTGAGATGGATCGAGCGCGCCTGCGCCACCACGGCGCGGGCCGCCAGCACCATCCAGGTCATCTCCTGGGTGGAGGCATAGCGGCTCTTCTCCCGCTCGGTCGCGATCACCGTCGCGGCGGCCTTGATCACGGGCAGGCCCGCGTCGGTGTCGCCGGCCAGCGCCACGATGGCGGCGGCATCGCGCAGCGGCGAGCCGTAATCGGAGCGGCTGGTGCGCTCGGTCTCGTCGGCTTCGGCGGCCAGGGCATCCCCGGCAGCGGCGAAGGCCTCCTCGGCGCGCGGCTTGTCGCCGAGCATGCCGAGCGCCGCCGCGATCTGGGCCCGGGCCAGCGCCGTGCCGAAGGATCCGATCTTGGTGTCGGCGAAATATTTGAGGTCGCCGGCCGGGGCGCGGCCGGCGCGGGCCAGGGTGTAGAGGGCATAGGCGATGTCCTCGCCCTTGCCGTCCTCGACCTCCGGCGCGTTGCCGACGCGGTTCCTGAGATAGTCGACCGCATTGGTCAGCGCCTGCTCCGGCACGGCGAAGCCCTTCTCGCGGGCCCGCAGCAGGAAGTCGGTGACATAGGAGGAGAGCCAGAGGTCCTCGCCGTTGGCGTCCCACAGGCCGAAGGCGCCGGAGGCATCCTGGCGGGCGAGCAGGCGCTGCACGGTGTCGGCGAGGCGCTGGTCGACCTCGCCCTCGAGGTCGATCTCGGCGCCGCCGAGCTCGCTGAGATAGAGCAGCGGCAGGGCACGGCTGACGAGCTGCTCCGAGCAGCCATAGGGATAGCGGTCGAGCTCCTTGAGCAGGCCCGGCACGTCGAGATCGGTGAGCGGGCCGACCGAGAGCGACACGGCGCCGGTGCCCGGCACCATCTCGGCCAGCAGGTCGTTGCTCAGCGTGATCGAGCCGCCCTTGGCGGCGATGTCGCGCACGGTGCGGCGCGTCACCGGCGGGTTGGGCGGCAGCACGCCGAGCACGAAGGACTGGTCGATGGAGACGCCGCCGGGGCCGGCCAGCGTCGCCACCAGATGAGCCGTGCCGATGCCGGAGGCGGTGATCGGGATGATCACCGGCGTGCGCGCGCCGGCCGCGCCGATGGTCACGGTCTGGTAGAGCGCCGAGGCTTCGGCGGCGATCGGGCCGTCGACATTGACGGCGAGGGTGTAGTCGCCGGGCTGCGCCTCGGCATTGAGCAGGTCGAGGCGGAAGCGCGACTGGTCGCCGTCGGAGAGGAAGCGCGGCAGGGTTCCGGCAATGACCACGGGGTCGCGGACGATGACGTCGGCCGAGGCATGGCCGACCTTGGTCGGCGTCCAGGCCACCGCCATCACCCGCACGGTGCCGTTGAAGGCGGGGATGTCGAAGGAGACCTGCGCCGTGCCGTCGGCGCCGACCTCGACGATGCCGGAGAACTCGGCCAACGGCGCCTGCGCCGGCGGCGAGCCCTGCAGCGTGTCGGCGCCGCCGTCGCCGCCGGAGCGGATACGCCCACGCGCCCCCTGCATGCCGTCGATGAGCTGGCCGTAGAGGTCGCGCAGCTCGGCGGCGAGCCGCTTCTGGTCGAAGTAATATTTCTCCGGTTCCGGCGGCTTGTAGCCGGTGAGGTTGAGGATGCCGACATCCACCGCCGCGACGGTGACATAGGCCTTGTCGCCGGCGGCCAGGCCCTCGATCTTCACCGGCACCGTCAGCGCCTGGCGCGGCTTCATGGTGCCGACCGGCGAGAGCGCCACCTTCAAGGTGCGCTCGTCGCGGTCGATGCCGAACCAGGCGAGGCCGATCGAGCGGGTCGGCATGCGCTTGGCCGCGACGTCCATCGGCCGGAAATGGGTGACCACGACATAGGCGCCGGTGCCCCAGTCGCTGCCGACCTTGATCGGGACGGTGGTGCCGCCTTCGGGCACGTCCACCAGGCTGGCGAGGAACTGACGGTCGCCGACCACCTCGACGCTGGCCTTGCCGGCGAAGCGCGCGTCGATCTTGACGTTGAGGGTGTCGCCGGACTTCACGCTGGTGCGGTCGAGCGCCACCGGCAGCATGTCCGGCGTGTCGGCCTTGGACGCGGTGTAGTAGCCGGCCGAGAAGGTCCGGCTGGCGGGCTGCAGCCCCTCGCCGACGAGCTCGAGGCGGTATTCGCCCCATTCGACCGGCGTGGACAGGGTCTGCGGCGCATCCGCGGCGATGTCGATGGTGCCGCCGGCGATCTTGCGGGCCGAGGTCACGGCCTCGTAGTTCCAGGACCCGTCGGTGGAGAACCATTGATAGGTGGTGGTCAGCTTCTTCAGCGACCAGGTCACGCCCTTGGCGGCGATGCGCGCGCCGGTCGGGTCGACCGCGATCAGTTGGAAGCTCGCCGGCCCGCTGTCCGGCACGCCTTCGCTGCCGAAGCCGGCCTTGACGGCGAGCATGGGCCTGGCCGAGGCGACCGGCAGGCTGGTGCTGCGCTCGACGCCGCGCCCGCCGGGCTCACGCATGCGGATGGCGAAGTCCGCCTTCAGCGGCCGGGTGGTGGTGGGCAGCTCCGGCAGCGGCACGGTGAGGTCGGCATGGCCCTTGGCGTCGGTCTGCGCCAGGTTGTCGATGGTGTTCTGCACTGCATCGACGGTCTCGTCGGTCAGGCCGAAGGCGTAGCCCTTCCACTGATCGAACGGGGTGTCGTCGACCGAGACGGAGACGTCGCCCTCGAGGTCGAGATCGGCGGCGGGCGCGCCGAAGAGATAGCGGCCGTCGACGGTGAGCTTGGCGCCGGTCGCGGGCGCGACGCGGTCTGCCGCGCTCTTCAGGTCGAACTCGATGCGGTCGGGCACATAGTCCTCGACCAGGAACGAGGTCTCGCCGACCGAGGCGGCCTTGGGATCGGTATAGGCCTTGACGCGCCAGGTGCCGCCGGCGGCCGACTTGATCAGCGGGATGTCGAGCGTGCGCCCTCCCCCGCCCTGGTCGTTCAGCACGGTGCGGGAATATTCCACCCCGTCCGGCCGCTCGACGATCAGCGTCACCGGCGCGGCTGCCACCGCGTTGGCCTTCTCGTCGCGCAGCAGCACGGCGGCGTGCACGGTCTCGCCGCGGCGATAGACGCCGCGCTCGACATAGACGAAGGCGTCGATCGCCCCGGGCGGGTCACGGCCGGCGACGCCGCGGTCGGTGAGGTCGAAGGCCGACTGGGTGATGTCGATGAAGCCGTAGTCGCCCTTGGTGTCGGAGGCGACGACCAGGGCCGGCTCCAGCCCGTCCGTGCCCTTGGTCAGGCCGGCGTCGAAGGCGGCCGCGCCGCTCGCGTCGGTCCTGACGGTGCCGAGGACCTCGTTGTTGCGGGCGATGAGGCGCACCTCGACATCGGCAAGCGGGCCGGCGGTGGCGATGGAGCGCACCGAGACGTGCAGGCCGTCCTTGCCCTTCAGCGTGGAGAGGCCGAGGTCGGAGACCACGAACCATTGCGTCGCCTGCTCGGCATCGTTGTCCGCCGGCTTTTCCGCCGGCCGGGCGGTCATGACATAGAGGCCGGGCTCGATCTTGCCCAGCGCCTCGTCCACGGGAAAGGCTGTCGTCACGTCCTCGTTCAGGGTCGAGGCCGTGTCGAGCGTGCCCTCCCAGACCTTCTGGCCCTTGGAGCGGGCGATCTCGGCGGCCTGCGAGCCGTAGAGCTGCTGCAGGAAATTGGCATCGATCACGGTCGCGGTGAGGCTGCGGTCGCCGACGCGGTAGAGCGCGAGCTTGGCCTGCTTGGAATTCACCGAGACCAGCGGCACGCCGTTCTGGCCGGTGCGCGGCAGGACGTAGCTCTTGCCGGCGAAGTGCACCGCCGGTGAGCGGTCGCGCACATAGATCTCGTATTCGGCGTCCTTGGGCAGCGTCTCCTCGACGGCGGAGGGCAGGCCCTGGCGGGCGGTGATGGTGTAGCGCGCACCGTGCTTCAGGCCCTCGACGCAGAGCTTGGTGCCCTGCACCGTGACGGCCGTCACCGGCCCGGGATCCTGGGTGAAGTAGGGCGCGAAGTCGGTCACCGTGCCGTCGAGCGGATCGGAAAACTGGAAGCAGATGCGCGGCTGCACCGCATCGCTCTCGACGGTGTAGTCGCTGATGCGGAAGCCGTGCTCGTCGCGCAGGTCCTCATAGGCCTTCTGCACGGTGTCGTCGGGGGCGAGCGCCAGGCTCGCCTTGTAGGCGTTGAGGGCGGGACGCCAGTCCTCCTTCTTCGCCAGCGCCTGCGCCAGGACGCCGAGGCTCGCGGCCTGGTCGGCCGGGCGGGTGGAAAGTCGATAGGCCATGACCGCGGCCCCCAGCGCCTTGTTGGGCAGCTCGTAGCCGTCCTGGTCGTTGAGAGGCTCGGCCGTCAGCAGGAGGTCGGCCAGCTTGGCCCACAGGGCGCGATCCTGCGGCGATTTCGACAGGACCTGCTCGACCACCACCGCCGTGTTGCGGGCGTTGCCGGCGCCTTCCGTGGTGGCGAGGTCCTTCTGCAGCTGCGCCAAAGGCTTGGTGACGGACTTGGCGAGGCCCGTGAGCGTGCGCTGATACGCGGTGACGGCCCAGTCCCAGCGGTCGGTCTGGAAGGACCTCGCCCAGGCGCCGGTCGCTCCGAAGAGAAGCAGCATGGTCGCCAGGGCGAGCCACAGGCCCGCCTCGAAGCGCCAGGGGAGCTGCCGCCGCGCCGCGGGTCGAGGCTTGCCGCGGGCGGCCGACCCTGCGGCGTTCTCCTGCGGAAGCCTCCCCTGCCCATAGCCTGTGCGAGCGGCGATCATGGCGGCCTCCTGTCGAACGCTTCCGGGCCGCCCCTGGGCGCAGGCGCGGCATGGTTCGGCGGGAGACTAAGGGGAGGCCTTGCCGCCCGCAATCGACGGGCGGGAGAATCTTGACGGTCCGTTACCTGGGAAACAGAGCGTTGGCCGGGGTCCTTCTCAACGCAGAAACGGCGGCCTGGAGGCCGCCGTTTCCGAGCTCCGAGACGTTTTGCCGAATGTCAGCGCAGGAACTGCAGCACCGCCTGGTCCGCCTGCGAGGCGAAGGACAGCGAGGTGGTCTGCAACTGCTGGCGGGTGTTGAGGGCCAGGAGGTTGGCGCCTTCCTCGTTGGTGTCGGCCAGGGTCAGGTTGTCGGCGCCGACCTGCAGCGTGTTGGTCAGGGCCTTGGTGAAGTCCTGCCGGTTCTGCACGATCGACAGGTTCGAGCCGAAGGCCGAGGCCTGCGAGCGCAGCTTGGTCAGGGCGTCGGAGAGCTGGTCGAGGCGGGCATCGAGCGCCGAGTCGGACCCGAACTCGTCCGCCGTCGCGGCGCTGATGCCGAGCGTCGTGGTGTTGATGCCGCTGGCGTTCGTCGACTGGATCGTCAGGCTCGAGGTGGAGGACTCGTTGAAGTTGAGCTTCAGCTTGTCGCCCTTGAGCAGGTTGGTGCCGCTGAAGGAGGCGTCGTCCGCCAGCTTGTTGAGCTGGTCGCGGACATTGTTGAACTGCGTCACCAGGTTGTTGCGCACTTCGTTGCCGGCGACCGACCTGACGCCGGAGCCGCCGTCGAACTTGCTGGTCGCGGCGTTGTAGCCGGTGATCGACAGGCCGGAGGTGAAGTCGTTCTCGATGCGCAGGTTGCCGCCGTCGTTGGAGGCGCGGACCTTGCCCTGGAGCTTGGAGTTGTTGTTGATCGCATCGACGATCTGGTCGACGGTCTTGGGGGTGGTGCTGACCGTGGCCGAGGTGGTGGTGGCGGTGAGGCCGGTGGCGGTGAGAGCGGCGGCGTCGCCGCCGACGGTGACGTCGTTGCCGGAGGCGTTGGTCAGCACCAGCTTCGTGCCGGCCGCGTCCTTGGAGGCGACGATGCCGGAGCCGCCGGTGGCGGCATTGATCTTGTCGATGGTCGTGTCGAGCGTGTCGCTGGTGGTGAGGGCGACGGTCACGGCGCTGCCGCCGTTGACGTCGTCGGCCTGCAGGGTCAGGTTGCCGGCGGCGGCTGGGGCGGCGAAGTCGCTGGCGCCGGTCACCGTGGTGGTGCCGTTCAGGGCGACGCTGACGCCGGTCGAGCCGACGGCGCCGCCGGCGAAGCTCAGCGACTTGAGGGTCGTGGTGCCGATCGCGTTGCCGTCGAGGGCGTAGGACGCGCTCTTGAACGACTTGTCCTGGCGGGCCTGGCGCACGGTCGCCTGCAGCGACTCGATCGAGGTGGTGATCGCCGTGATGCCGTCATTGGCGGACTTCAGCGTCTGGATGCCGTTGGAGATGCCGTCCAGCAGGTTGGTCAGGTCGCTGGAGCGACTGGTCAGCGAGGCGGCGGTGAAGAAGTTCGACGGGTTGTCGAGCGCCGAGTTGACCTTCTTGCCGGTCGCCAGGCGACCCTGCGTGAGATTCTTCAGATCGGCGGTCTGCTGCAGGTTGAGCAGATTGGCGCGGACGCCCGCCGAGAGCGTGATATTCGAAGCCATGTCGTTGTCCCAATCCCCAGGCGGGAACCCAATCCTTGCCCGCTCATGGTTAAAAGATGCCTGAGCACACTTAATGGGCAGTTAACCTTAACGAGAACGCGCGCTCATCTGCGGCACGCCATCGAATCCGCCTGGCGAAGCCTCGTCAGCCGGGCGTCGTCGGTCCGACCTGCCGCCATTCCAGGCCGAACCGTGCGAGATACTTGCGCAGCCGGTCCGCATCGTTGGCGCTGCCCTTGCGGGCCCGCGAGGCGGCGAACAGAGCCCGGCCGGCGGCGCTGAGCGAGGCATGGCGCCGGCAGACCCGCACCACTTCGGCAAGCTGGACGCGATCGAACAGGTCGAGCTCGGCCGCCCCCGGGCCGAGCAGCCCGGCGAGACCATCTTCGCCGCCGCCCGTGGAAGGCCGCGCCCAGAGCCGGCGCAGGCGCTCGATCTCCTCCTCCACCACGGCCTGGGTGATCCGGCCCGACGGCGCCAGCGTCGCCAGGCGGGTGATCGACGCCCCGAGGTCGCGGAAATTGGCGCGCCATTCCGCTTCCGGCGACATGGCGAAGGCGAGGTAGCGCTCGCGCGCCTCGCGGTTGAAGGTCGCCTGCACGCCCTCGGCCTTGGCGTAGCGCCGCAGCTCGAACTCGATATTCGGCTCGATGTCCTCGCGTCGTTCCTTGAGGCCGGGCAGGTCGAAGGTCCACAGGTTGAGCCGCGCCAGCAGATCCTCGCGGAACCGGCCGGCCGCCACGTCCTCGGCGAGGTCGCGGTTGGTGCCGGCGATGAGCTGGAAGTCGCTCGCCACCTCCCGGTCAGCGCCGACGGGGGGAAAGCGCTTGTCCTCGATGGCGCGCAGGATCATTGCCTGCTCGTCCGGGCCGAGCTCGCCGATCTCGTCGAGGAACAGGATGCCGCGGTCGGCCGAGCGCAGCAGGCCGGCCCGCTCCTGCAGGGCGCCGGTGAAGGCGCCTTTGACATGGCCGAACAGCGCGGACATGGCGCCGTCGCCGCGCAGGGTGGCGCAATTCACCTCGACGAAGGCGCCGTCGACCTGGTGGCGGCTGCGCTTCAGATCGTAGATCCGCCGCGCCAGCTGCGACTTGCCGGCGCCGGTCGGCCCGCACAGCAGCAGCGGCGCGCGCGAGCGGACGGCCACCTGCTCGATGCGGTCGATCATGCGGTTGAAGGCTTCGCTGCGCGTGGCGATGCCGGACTTCAGGAAGGAGGTCGCCTCGACGGCCTCGACGCGGAAGCGCGTGGCGATGCGGTCGTAGCGCGACAGGTCGATGTCGATCAGGCCGTAGCCGCCGGCGCCGCCCTCCTGCCCGCCCCTGGGCGGGGTGAGCTGCAGGATCTGCGCCGGGATGTAGCGCGCCTCGATCAGCAGGAACCAGCAGATCTGCGCGACATGGGTGCCCGTGGTGATGTTGACGACATAGTCCTCCCCGTCCCGGTCGAAGGGATAGGCCCGGGCGAAATCGTGCAGGGCGCCGTAGACCTCCTCGAAATCCCAGGGATCCCTGAGATTCATGACGGTGGAGCGCACCTGCGTCTCCGGCGAGACCTGGGCGATGTCGGCGCAGACCCGACGGGCCAGGGATTGCGACCGGGTGTCGTGCAGCAGCTCCAGGCGATCGACGACGAAGTCCTCGTGCTGGCAGAGCGCCACGGTGGGGCGCCAGCGCTCCCAGCGCGCCTCCAGCTTGCCCGCATCCATGGTCGTGCCGAGGAAGCCGAACACCACCCGCCGCCGCGCCATCACCTGATCCTATAGGATAAGTCTGTATATTCTTATATCGATTTTCTCTCGACGTCGACTCAGGTCCGACCAGGCCTCCGACACGGGCCGAAAGAATTTATCCTTCTTCACCAAATAGTTGCTGGAAAATCTGGATCGGCGAAAGGACGTTGGCACGCTCCTCGCTAAAGGAAGTTCGAGCCTGGCGACCGCCGAGCTCCAGAGATCGAAGCCCGGAGGCACGTCATGGCCAACAAGTCCGTCTTCGCATCCTTCGTGGGCAGGATGCTGCCCGGCGCCGCCGACCGCAATCGGGAGGGCGCGCCGGCCTATGCGCTCACGCCGAAGCACCGGCTGGCCCAGCTCGCCATGACCGGGACGCTCAACGGCACCTTCTATGCCGAGGCAGAGGCCCAGCTCACCGACGTGCTGGCGGCGGCTGCGGCGGTCGAGCCGGGCTTCATCGCCCGCACGGCGGTCCATGCCCGCGAGAAGGGGCACATGAAGGACATGCCGGCGCTCTTGCTGGCGCTGCTCTCGACGCTGGCGTCGCCGGAGTTCCCGGCCGCCTTCGTCCGCGTCGTCGACAACGGCCGCATGCTGCGCAACTTCGTGCAGGTGATGCGGTCGGGCGCCGTCGGGCGCAAGTCCCTCGGGACCCGCCCGAAGAAGCTGGTGCAGGCGTGGCTGGAGCAGGCCTCGGCGATCGAGATCATGCGGGCGGCGGTGGGGCAGGATCCCTCGCTCGCCGACGTGATCAAGATGGTGCATCCCAAGCCGCGGGACGCCGAGCGCGCCGCGCTCTACGCCTGGCTGATCGGGCGGCCCTACGACGTCGGCGCGCTGCCGGCGGTCGTCGCGGCGTTCGAGGCCTTCAAGCGCGACGCCACGGCGCCGGTTCCCGACGTGCCGTTCCAGATGCTCACCGCGCTCCCGCTCACCCGGGAGCACTGGGCGGCCATCGGGCGGCAGGCCGGGTGGCACATGCTGCGGATGAACCTCAACACCTTCGCGCGCCACGGCGCGTTCGAGGTCGAGGGATTCGCCCGGCACGTGGCGCGGCGGCTGGCCGATGCCGAGGCGATCCGTCGGGCGCGGGTGTTCCCGTACCAGCTCATGGCAGCCTATGCCATGGCCGGGACGGGCGTCCCCGCCGCGGTGCGCGAGGCGCTGCAGGACGCGATGGAGGTCGCGGTGGCCAACGTGCCCGCCGTGGCCGGCCGCGTGGTCGTGTGCCCCGACGTGTCGGGCTCGATGGGTTCGCCCGTCACCGGCACCCGCAAGGGCGCGACTTCGAGCGTGCGTTGCATCGACGTCGCGGCCCTGGTGGCGGCGGCGTTCCTGCGGGCGAACCGCTCGGCGCGGGTCGTGCCGTTCGAGCAGGAGGTGGTCGAGATCGGCCTCAACCCGCGCGATTCGGTGATGACCAACGCGGCTCGCCTGGCGGCGATCGGCGGCGGCGGCACCAACTGCTCGGCGCCGCTGGCCAAGCTGGCGGCGGAGCGCGCCAAGGTCGACCTCGTCGTGTTCGTCTCGGACAACCAGTCCTGGGTCGACGCGACGAGCACGCCGCGGCGCGGGACGGCGATGATGCAGGCCTGGGACGTCCTGAAGAGGTACAACCCGAAGGCGCGCCTGGTCTGCATCGATCTCCAGCCCTACGGCACGACGCAGGCGCAGGAGCGTCGGGACATCCTCAACGTCGGCGGCTTCTCCGACGCGGTGTTCGACGTGATCGCGGCCTTCGCCCGGGGCGAGCTCGGCGCAAAGCACTGGGTGGGCGAGATCGAGCAGATCTCGCTCTGACGACGACGGCCGGGGGGAATGCTCTCGGGACTCCATCGGCTTCGTGGCGATCCTCGGACACGCGCGAAGGGCTGCTTGCGCAGCGCTGTCTCGAGGTCCCTCGTCCCCCCGGCCTTTTCGAACGACCATGGCGAATGCCTGCGGGACTCCATCCGCCGACAGAGCGCCGACGGCAGGAACCGTCGCCCGGCTCACCGTTACCGGGAGCTCAGTCTCGCAACGCCTCGTCGCCATGGCCTTCGAGGGAGGCACCCTGCGGCATGACGAATGCCGGCGGAACTCCATATTAGCCGGTTCGAATCCGGCATCCCCGACATGCGCGTGGGACCGCAGCTCTGCAGGTGAGCATATGACAACCGGTTTCGTCGATCTCGTCGTCATGCCGTCCCCGCGGCTCGAATGAAATGAAACCGATTGGAAGGAGGCCGCGACGAATGCCGGCGGAACTACAGAGCTTCAAACTCCCGGGTTGCGGGTTCGAATCCCGCCGGGCTCACCATGCGAGCCCGTAGCTCAACGGATAGAGCAGGACGTTTCGCCAATCCCTCGTCGTCGCGGCCTTCCCGCCTGCAGGAGAGTGTCATGAAAGAAGCCCTCAGCAAGTTCCTCAGCTATGTCCTGCGCCATGCGCCGCAGTCGATCGGCCTGACGCTGGATGCGCAGGGCTGGGCCGAGGTGGATGCGCTCATCGCCAGGAGCGCGGCCGCCGGACAGCGCTTCGACCGGGCGATGCTCGCCGAGCTGGTGGCGGCCAACGACAAGAAGCGGTTCACGCTGTCGCCCGACGGCACGCGGATCCGCGCCGCGCAGGGCCACTCCGTCGCCGTCGAGCTGGGCCTGGCCCCGTCGACGCCGCCGGACCGGCTCTATCACGGCACGGCAACCCGCTTCCTCGCCGCCATCCTGGCCGAGGGGCTCAAGCCCGGCTCGCGGCAGAAGGTCCACCTCTCGGCGGATCGGGAAACGGCACGGCGCGTCGGGCTCCGGCACGGCAAGCCGGCGATCCTGATCGTCGAGGCCGGGGCCCTGCACCTGTCCGGCCAGCCGTTCTGGCAGGCCGACAACGGCGTCTGGCTGACGGACCGGGTCGACCCGGCCTTCCTGCAGCCCGCCGAACCCGATGACGATCCGAACAGCGAGTGACGACGATGTCCGAAGCGCGCACCTATGATTTCCTGAGCGAGGCGTTCGACGCGGCGCGGACGGCCAAGGCCGTGCCCGTGAAGATGTGGACGCGCGGCGTGCCGGTCGACGCATCCTCGATGCAGCAACTGCTGAACACCGCCGGCATGCCGTTCATCCACAAGTGGCTGGCGGTCATGCCCGACGTCCACTACGGCAAGGGCTCGACCATCGGCTCGGTGATCCCCACCGTCGGCGCCATCATCCCGGCCGCCGTCGGCGTCGACATCGGCTGCGGCATGATGGCGGTGCGCACCTCGCTCGTCGCGTCCGACCTGCCGGACACGCTGGCGCCGGTGCGGTCCGCCATCGAGCAGGCGGTGCCGCACGGGCGGACGGTCGGGCGCGGCGGACGCGACAAGGGCGCCTGGGGCGACCTGCCCGAGGCCACCGCGTCGGCCTGGGCCGGGCTCGACGCCGGTTTCGCGGCGATCGTCGCCAAGCACCCCAAGCTCGCCAGGGCCAACACGGCCAGCCATCTCGGCACGCTGGGCACGGGCAACCACTTCCTCGAGGTCTGCCTCGACGAGGCGGACCGGGTCTGGTTCGTGCTGCACTCGGGCTCGCGCGGGGTCGGCAACGCCATCGGCTCGTATTTCATCGAGCTGGCCAAGGCCGACATGCGCCGCTGGTACATCAACCTTCCCGACCAGGATCTCGCCTATTTCCCGGAGGGCACGACCCATTTCGACGACTATGTCGAGGCAGTGGAATGGGCGCAGACCTACGCGATGATGAACCGGCAGGTGATGATGCAGAACGCCATCGACGCCGCGCGGAGCGCGATCGCCACGCCTTTCGAGGCGCATCTCGAAGCGGTGAACTGCCATCACAACTACGTCGCGCGCGAGCACCACTATGGCAAGGACGTGCTGGTGACCCGCAAGGGCGCGGTGCGGGCGGCCGAGGGCGTGATGGGGATCATTCCGGGCTCGATGGGGGCCAGGACCTTCATCGTGCGCGACCGCGGCAATGCCGAGAGCTTCTGTTCGTGCTCGCACGGCGCCGGGCGGGTGATGTCGCGGACCGAGGCCCGGCGGCGCTTCACCGTGGCCGATCACGTGGCCGCGACGGAAGGGGTCGAATGCCGCAAGGACGAGGACGTCATCGACGAGACGCCCAAGGCCTACAAGGACATCGACGCCGTCATGGCGGCACAGGCCGATCTCGTCGAGATCGTGCACACGCTCCGCCAGGTCGTCTGCGTCAAGGGATGATCGCCGGCTCCGCCGGCAAGAAGACCACGAAAGCCGAGACCATGATCACGATCGATGGTGCCCAGGGAGAAGGCGGCGGCCAGATCCTGCGCACCGCCCTCACCCTGTCGATGGCGACGGGCAAGCCGTTCCAGATCGACAGGATTCGCGCCGGCCGCGCCAAGCCGGGCCTGATGCGCCAGCACCTCGCCGCGGTGCGCGCGGCCGCGGCGGTCTGCGGCGGCCGCGTCGCCGGCGACGAGCCGGGCTCGACGCGGCTGCGCTTCGAGCCCGGCCCGGTGCGGGCCGGCGACTACATCTTCGCGATCAACTCGGCGGGGTCGACGGCGCTGGTGCTGCAGACGGTGCTGCTGCCGCTCGCCCTGGCCTCGCAGCCCTCCAGCCTGGTGCTGAGGGGCGGAACGCACAACGGCAATGCGCCGCCCTTCGAGTTCGTCGACAGGGCGCTGCTGCCGCTGCTGCGGCGGATCGGCCTCGCCGTCACCGCCGGCCTGAAGCGGCCCGGCTTCTATCCTGCCGGCGGCGGCCAGGTCGAGGTGGCGATCGCCCCGGCAGACGACCCGCTCCGGCCGCTCGACATCCTGGAGCGTGGCGAGTCGCGCGGGCGCAGCGCCGAGGCGATCCTGGCCAACCTGCCCTTCGCCGTGGCGCAGCGCGAGCTCGACACGCTGCGCGCGGCCTTGGACTGGCCGGTCGGCGCCATGCAGCCGAGGATCGAGACGCAGGCCGACGGTCCCGGCAACGTCCTGGCGGTGACGCTGGTCTTCGAGGCCGTGACCGAGGTGGTGACCGGCTTCGGGGAGCGCGGCCTGGCCGCCGAGACGATCGCCCGGGATGTCGCCGGGCGAACCGCGGCCTATCTCGGCTCCGGCGCGGCGGTCGGCCCGTTCCTGGCGGACCAGCTGCTGCTGCCGATGGCGCTCTGCCGCGGCGGGCGGTTCTCGACCGTGCAACCGACGGCGCACACGACGACCAACCTGGCGGTGATCGGCGCGTTCCTCGATGACATCCGGTTCGAGGTCGCCGCCGCGGAGGAGGCGCGCTGGACCATCGGCGTGTCGAGCGCCCGCTGGGACGATGCGCCGATCCGGACTATGACGGCGGCGCCCTGAGGCGACGCCGCCGTCGCCCCCTGCCCCATCGACACCTGCCCTTGCGTCCGCAGGGGAAATGCCCTGGAATGGCATCTCCTCTCGGTTGTGCTCCGGCCGGATCCTCGCCATGCGCAGTCTCCTCGTCGCCTTCGCCGCGCTCATCCTCGGCGTCGCACCGGCATGGGCGGCCAAGCCGCCGGCAAAGCCCGCGCCGGAGACCATGCGCGTCGTGCTGGTGCACGGCGACGAGACGGGCTGCGCGCCGCACTGCGCCGCCTGGATCTCGGCGGAAGGCACGATCACGTCGCAGACTCCGGCCGCCTTCCAGCGCCTGATCGGCGCCAGGGGCTTCGAGAAGGTGCCGGTCGTCATCCGCTCCCGCGGCGGCGACGTCGAGGCGGCCATGGCGATCGGCCGGCTGATCCGCGCCCACAAGCTCGACGTGGTGGTCGGGCGCACCTTCTTCGAGCCCTGCATTCCCGGCAGCCGGGACTGCGACGAGGCGGCCGGACGAGGCCTGACCGGCTCGACCTCGTCCTGGCGCGCCTTCTGCGCCTCGGCCTGCTCGGAGATCCTGGCCGCCGGAACGGGCCGCTTCGTGCCGGCCGATGCCGTCGTCGGCGTGCACCAGGTGGTGCGGACGGGCACCTTCGTCCGGAAGATGCTGACCTTCTCGGTCCGCCGCCGGCTGGTCGGCGGCGTGCCGGTGGAGGTCAGCCGCCGCCTGGTGCGCGAGAGGGTGGTGTCCAGCCAGACGCGCCAGGTCCCGACCAGCCAGGCCTATTACGACCGGATCGGGCGCTATTTCCGCGCCATGGGCATCGGCGAGGCCATCATGCCCATCATGGAGGCGACGCCGTCGGCCTCGATCCACTGGATGACGCGCGAGGAGCTCGACCAGTGCGGACTGGCGACGGGCATGGTGGCGCCGCAGAACGTGGTGGAGATGGCCAACCTGGCGCTGCATCCGCGCCCTGTCGCAGCGGCCGCTCCCCCGCCCGCGCCGATAGCACCAGCGGTCGTGCCTGCAGCGACGACGGCGCAGCCTCATGCCGCCGCCCCGCTTCCTGCGCGCCTGTCGGCCATGGGCGAGGCGCAAGTCGGTCGCTTCCAGGGCGCTCCGGTCACGGTGTTCGTCGCCTTCGCCTGGGAGCGTGGCTCCGCCTCGGTCGAAATCTCGGCGACACCTCTCGTCTCGCAGGGTGAGGTTCCGCTTTCCGACCTGCGGGTTCTAGTCCGGCCCGCATCCGCTCCGGACATGCTGCTCGCTGCCGACCATGCCGGCACCGGCCTCACGGCCCTCATGCCGAAATCGGCGTTCTGCGCATTGGCCGCGGATCCGAGGCTGAAGATCGACGTCGCCTCCTCGGGGACGCCGGCCATATCGGGCGAGACGCTCTATACCAGCGTCGGAGCGTTTCACGATATCCGACCGATCCTGGGCGCCGCCTGCGCTCCGCCGGGCAGCCTGGCCTCCGCCCCGCCCTGAGCCAATGGCTCCCGGCCGCTGGACGCGAGCGGCGAGCGATTGCAGGATCGGGCCTGGGGTGCGACATCGGCGGAGATGACCGGCCCCCGGCCGATTCACGGAGACCTGCCGATGCAAACGGGCGAGCGCGGACGGAATGGCACTCCCGGGACCGAACCCACCTTCGAGGATACGGACGAAACGCCGGCGGCTCTCGCCGAGCTCGGGGACTACGTACCGGAGTCCGCACCCTGGGTCCGTCTGGACGAGGAGAATGGCAGCTTTCCCGGGAAGCTGACGGGACGCCTGAAGCAGCTCGACCGCGAGCTCGTGCTCCTGCCCTTCGAGGAGCCGATGCTGATCAGCGAGCTCGACGGCTTCGTCGCCGGCCTGCTGGTCAGCCCGAATGCGGTCCCACCCGCCGAGTGGCTGCCGCTGGTCTGGGGTGCGGACGGCGAGAATGGCGAGGGTGACGAGCCCGCGTTCGAGCGCACCCGTCAGGCCGAGAAGGTCGTGCGCCTCGTCATGCAGCACCACGACGCCGTCGCTGCCGCCCTCGCCAAGGGAGGCCTGTCCTACGAGCCGATCTTCGATATCGACCCCCGCAACGACGACGTCCTGTGGGAGCCATGGGTGGTGGGCTTCATGAAAGGCTACGCCGTCCATCCGCCGGAACGGGAAGACTGGCTGAGCGGCGACGAGGAGGCAGAAAGCGCCCTCAGCGCGCTGGTAGCATTGGCCGCGATCGACAGCGGCGAAAGCCTTGTCGACGAGGAGAAGGCGGAGGAGCTGACGCAGTCGGCTCCCGACATCATCCCTCTCTGTGTCGAGGCGCTGCACGCCTGGAAGGCGAAGCAGCCCGCCGCCCAGGCCGCGTCCATGCCGGTGCCGCACTTCGGCAAGGTTGGCCGCAACGACCCCTGCCCCTGCGGCTCCGGCCGGAAGTACAAGAAATGCTGCCGCCAGGATTGACGGTCGCGGGCGGGCCGCGGCCGCCGTCGGCGACCGCGGCCGGGGTCAGCGCGTCGCGTCGAAGACGATGGTCTTGAGGTCCGACATTTCCAGGAGGGTGTGCCGTCCGCCGGTGCGGCCGAGGCCGCTGCCGGTGCCGGCGGCGCCCCCGGCCGGGATGTGGGCCTCCCAGTAGCAGCTCATCTCGTTGACGTTGACGATGCCGACCTTGAGCGCCTCGGCATAGCGGAAGGCGTTGCGGATCGTCGATGTGAACACCGCGGCGGAGAGGCCGAAGCGGCTCGAGGCGGCGAGCGCCAGCGCCTCCTCCTCCGTCTCGAAGCGCAGCACCGGGGCGATCGGCCCGAAGGACTCCTCGAGGTTGAGCAGGCTGTCGGCGGTCAGGCCGGCGACGACGGTCGGTTCGAAATGCAGCGCCGTCGGCAGGCCCGCGGCCCGGCCGCCGCCGCGCAGGACCGAGGCGCCGCGCCGGCGCGCATCCGCCATATGCGCCTCGACCTTGGCGAGATTTGGTGCGTTGTTGAGCGGGCCCATGGTCGTGGCGGGGTCGAAGGCATCGCCGAGCCTGACCTTGTCGGCGGCCGCGGCGAGACCCTCGACGAGCGCGTCGTGCACCGAGGCATGGGCGAGGACGCGCTCGGTGGCGGTGCAGATCTGGCCGGCATTGGCGAAGCAGCCGGCGCCGATCCGCGCCGCGGCCATCGCCACGTCGGCATCGGCCAGCACGATGGACGGGCCGTTGCCGCCGAGCTCGAGCAGGAGCGGCTTGCCCGCCGCCCGCCGGGCGATGGCATGGCCGGTCTCCGTGCTGCCGGTGAAGCCGACGGCGTCGGTGCCGGGATGGGCCACCGCCTCGTCGCCGATCTCCGGCCCGTCGCCGAGCACGAGGTTGACCACGCCGTCGGGAACGCCGGCTTCGATGAGGCACTCCATCAGGGCGACGGCAATGAGCGAGGTCGTGGGCGCCGGCACCCAGACCATGGCGTTGCCCGTCGCCAGGCCCGGGCCGAGATAGTAGATCGCGGGCAGCGCCAGCGGGAAGTTCCACGGCGTCACGATGGCGAAGATGCCCTTGGGCTGCAGGAAGCTGAAGGCGCGCTTGTTCGGATCCTGCAGGGGGAAGGCCGCCGTCTCCAGCCACTTGATCTGCTCGCCGGCATTGCGGAAGCCGAGGACGGCGCCGGCGACCTCGCCCTTGGCCTCGGCATGCAAGGGCTTGCCCTGCTCCAGGCACAAGAGGCGCGCCAGCGCCTCGGTGCGGGCCTCGATCACGTCGGCGATGCGGTGACAGAGCCTTGCCCGATCGAAGACCGGCATGCGGGCGAAGCCGGCGCCGGCTGCGCGGGCCGCGGCCACGGCGCGCCCGACATCGGCGCGGGTCGACAGGGCGACATGGCCGACCGGCTCGCCCGTCGCCGGGCTGGTGACGGCCAGGAACTCGCCGCTCGACCCCGGCACCCAGGCGTCGCCGATCCGGTTGAGGCCGAGGCGGCTCCCCGACGGCACGTCGGAGACGACGGCGAGCCCCTTGATCTGTCGCTCGAAATCGTGGCGGTGCGCCGCAGCGGTCATGGCTGTGTCCTCATGGAATAGGTGGCGACGAGCTTGCGGATCGCCGCGCGGGTCTCGCGCACGGCGGCGTCGAACAGGGCCGCGCCGCGCTCGGGGCTGGCGTCGGCCGGCGTGCCGATGACGCCGGTCGGGTTGATCTCCTCGAAGCCGCGCCAGACCACCAGGCCGCCGGCGGCGTAGAGATGCGGGTCGGGCCAGCCCGGCGGCGTGCCGCCCTCGGGGATGCGGTCGCGGCGCACCGCGGCGGCGAAGAGGTGCAGCATCAGCGAGGTCTCGAGGGCGCAGGCATGGCCCGTGCCGTGGGCGACATCCGGCAGGATCGCCGCCGCATCCGCGGCGATCAGGTCGAAATAGGTCAGGGCCGCGGCGCGGATGCCGGCCGCCCCGAGCTCGGCGACCGCCACCTGCAGCGCGCCGCGATTGCCGCCATGGCCGTTGACGATCACGGGGAGGAAGCCGTCGGCGGCGAGGCAGGCGCAAACGTCCACCAGCACAGCGATGAAGCTCTGCGGCCGGAGGCTGAGCGTGCCGGGGAAGGCGCGGTGATGCGGCGAGACGCCGAAGGGCATGGGCTCGGCGACGCGGATATCGGCCTCGCCCGCGGCGGCGGCCAGCGACACGGCGGTGGCGAGCCAGATGTCGACGCCGAGGGGCAGATGCGGGCCATGCTGCTCGACGGCGCCGACCGGCAGCAGCACCGCCCTGCCCCTGCCTTCGCTGGGCTCCCGCAGGTCGGGCGAGGTCGCCCAGGCCTGGCGGAGCGGTCCGGGATTGAAGTCGGGGGTCATCCCAGCCTCCGGTCGAGCCGCAGCGAGGCCGCGGTGAGGGCGGCGTCGCCGAGCAGCGCCGCCATGATGATCAGGCCTTTGAACAGGTCGATCGACGAGGGGTCGACGCCGAAGACCCGCAGGGCGTTGGTGAGCAGGCTGACGATCAGGGCGCCGACCACCACGCCGCCGACCGAGCCGCGCCCGCCGAAGATGCTGGTGCCGCCGAGCACGGCGGCGGCGATCGCGTCGAGCAGCAGGCCGGTGCCGCCGATGTTCGGCGTCACGACGGGCACCCGGCTGACCATCAGCGCGGCGGCGAGGAAGGTGAAGACGCCGGAAGCGACATAGACCAGCACGGTCTGGCGCAGGATCGGCACGCCGGCGAGCTCGGCTGCGCCGCGGTCGGAGCCGAGCGCATAGCTGCGCAGGCCGAAGCGGGTCATCCGCATCAGCCCATAGGCGAGCGCCGCGACCAGCGCCGTCAGCACGATGGCGGCGGGCAGGCCGGCGATCCGTCCGAAGCCGACCGCCTTGAGCACGGGGTCGTTGACGATCAGCACCCCCTTCTGGGCGACGGCCAGGGTCGCGCCCTGCACGGCGACCATGGTCGCCAGCGTGGTGACGAAGGGCGGGATGCGCAGGACAGCGATGACGAGGCCGTTGGCGAGGCCGACGGCCGCCATGGCGGTGCAGCCGAGCGCCAGCGCCGCCGGGAGCGGCAGGCCGCGGTCGAGCCCGCCGGCGATCAGGATGGCGCAGAGGGCGACGCCCACCCCGGCCGAGAGGTCGATGCCGGCGGTGAGCAGCACGATGAAGGTGCCGATGCCCAGCACGGCGATCGGCGTCGCCTGCGCCGCGATGTTGACGAGGCTCGCGGGCGCGACCACGCGCGGGTCGACGGCAGCGGAGGCGAGCAGCAGCGCGACGAGCAGGATCAGCGGCGTGAAGCCGAGGATGCGTCGCAGGAGGTGGTGGTCGAAACGCATATCGGGTTCTCCTCGCGCTGTTATGGTGACGAGGATGCATCGCCTCGGAGGCAGGGTACGCAACATCTGCCGCACGGGCACAGAGGACGAAACTCGACGCCTGCCGATCCCCTCCCCCTTGCGGGGAGGGGTACGGGGTGGGGGTCCATCAGGACAGGTCGAGCCCTATGACAACGCCCCCCACCCTTTATCCCTCCCCGCAAGGGGGAGGGAAGACACAGGCGTCGCGCTCCATTCGACACGCTGGTGTCGCGCCCCGCCGGCTTCCGCCTCCCACCTGCCCCGACCTCAGCCATCCCTCCCCTCATACCCGCCAGTCCTCCACCGTCTCCGCCTTGCCGCTCTCGACGCTGCGCAGGATGGCGTCGTTGACGGCCACCGCCCGCATCGCGTCCTCGACCGGCATCACGAAGGGCCGGTCCTCCCGGACCGCATTGGCGAAGTGGCGGATCTCCTCGAACAGGTCGCCGCTGATGTGGCCGTTGATGCTGGGCCAGTGCAGCCCGTCCGGCAGGCTCCAGGCGCCGCGCGAATGAAGGCGCAGGCCGTGGTCGCGCACGTCGAGGTCGATGATGCCCTCCGTGCCGATCACCTCGGTGCGGGCCCAGATGCCGGTGGGGATGTCGGAGGGCAGGCTCCAGCCGAAATAGAGCTGGCCGGTCATGCCGTTGCTCATCTCGACCGTCGAGAAGATCGCGTCCTCCGAGGCCACGCCCAGGCTCGGCATCAGCTTGGCGACCGCGCGGGAATAGACGGTCCTGACCTCGGCGCCGGAGATCCATTGCAGCGCATCGACGTCGTGGACGCCGAGGTAGAAGCACACGCTCGACGTGCCGTTCATGCGCGTGCCGATGTCGCGGACGGTGAAGCGGCCGCTGGTGGCGTGGATCGGCTCGCCGATCCGGCCGGCCTTGACCGCCTCCGCCGCCTGCACGTAGCGCGGATCGAAGCGCAGGATATGGCCGACCAACAGCCGCCCGCCCCCTGCCCGCTCCGCCTGCGCCATGGCCCTGGCGGCGGCGAGGGTGTGCGCCATCGGCTTTTCCACCAGCACGGCCTTGCCGGCCTCCAGCAGGGCGCAGACCACCTCCTGGTGCAGCCTGTCCGGCAGGGCGACGACATAGGCGTCGATGCCGCCGGCATCGAGGGCGTCCGCGACCGTCCGGAGGTAGCGCACGCCGAAGGCGTCGGCGACCTTGCGGCCCACGACCGGGGAGAGGTCGACGACCGCGGAGAGCTCGGCGACGTCGCTGCCGGCGATGGCCTGGGCGTGGAACTGGCCCATGAAACCGGCGCCGACCAGGGCGAGCTTGAGCTTCGACATGTCAGGATGCTCCTTGGACGGCGGCGGCCGCGCCGCCTTGCAGGGTGGGATGGGAACCCGGCGAACGGCCGAAGGCGAGGGCCATGACCTCGCTCTCGCCGGCCCCGCGCGGCAGCTCGCCGGCGAGGCGGCCGGCATGCATGACCAGGATGCGGTCGGCGACGCCGAGCACCTCCGGCAGCTCGCTGGAGACCATCAGGATGGCGGCGCCGCGTGCCTTCAGCCGCGCGATCAGCGCGTGCAGCTCGGACTTGGCGCCGACGTCGACGCCGCGGGTCGGCTCGTCGAGCAAGAGGACCCGTGGCTCGGTTGCCAGCCATTTGCCGATGACGACCTTCTGCTGGTTGCCGCCGGAGAGCTCGATCGTCTTCTTGCCCGGCTGGGCCGGGCGCACGCCGAGCGCGGCGATCAGGTCGGCGGCAAGCCCGGCCAGCGCCCGCGGGCCGACCAGGCCGAGGCGGCTGCGGCCGCGCATCCAGACCAGGCCGAGATTGTCGCGCACCGGCAGGGTGCCGACGAAGCCTTCCAGATGGCGGTCCTCCGGGACGTAGACGATGCCGGCCGCCTGCGCCGCCCGGAGGCTGCCCGGCGCCAGCGCCGCGCCGCCGACCAGCACCCGGCCGGCCCTCGGCTTCGACAGGCCGGCGATGCAGCGCAGCACCTCGGAGCGGCCGCTGCCCATCAGGCCGGCCAGGGCGACGATCTCGCCGGCGCGCAGGGTGAGGTCCGCCGCCTGCAGCAGGCCGCCGTCGGACAGGCCCGTCACCTCGACCAGGACGTCGCCGCGCTCGGTCTCGACATGGCGGAAGACGCTGCCGACGTCGCGGCCGACCATCATGGCGATCAGGGCGGCATCGTCGATCTCGGCCGTCCGCCGCTCGCCGACGAAACGGCCGTCGCGCAGCACGACGACACGCTGCGCGAGCGTGAAGATCTCCTCCATCTTGTGGGAGATGTAGAGGATGGCGGCGCCGCGCCGGACCAGCGTGGCGATGAGGCCGTAGAGCCGGTCGCGCTCGCGGGTGGAGAGCGCGCTGGTCGGCTCGTCCATGACGAACAGCCAGGCCTCGGCCAGGATTGCCCGTGCGACCTCGACCATCTGGCGCTGGCCGACGGTGAGGCGCCCGATCTCGTCGTGGGGATCGATGTCGAGGCCGAGCTCGCCGATGACGCGGCGGGCCTCGCGCGCCATGCGGCGGCGGTCGAGCAGGCCGAAGCGCCTGAGCTCACGCCCGAGGAAGAGGTTCTCCAGGACGGTCAGGTCGGGCGCCAGGCTGAAATGCTGGTGGATGACGCTGATGCCCCGGGCGTCCTCGGGCGAGCGGAACTGCGCCGGCATGCCGTCGACCAGGATCGAGCCCTCGTCCGGCCGGTAGACGCCGGACAGGCACTTGACCAGGGTCGACTTGCCGGCGCCGTTCTCGCCAGCCAGCGCCACCACCTCGCCGGCGGCGATGGCGAAGCTGACGCCGTCGAGGGCGCGCACGCCGGGAAAGAGCTTGCCGAGGCCGACGAGTTCGATGCGATGGCCGCCGCCGGGCGACGGCGCCGCGGCGATCCCTGCCCGCGCCGGCGCGGCACGGCGATGCCAGGCCGTCACCAGCACCTCGGGCTGGCTGAGCAGCACGGCGGCGAGCACCAGGGCGCCGGTGACGAGGTAGATCACCTGCTGCGGCACGTCCATGAAGGAGAGGCCGGTGTTGATGGCGCCGAGCAGCAGGGCGCCGAGCGCGGCGCCGGTGACGCTGCCCTCGCCACCGGAGAGCTTGGTGCCGCCGATGATGGCGGCGGTGATGGCGGTGAATTCCAGGCCGGTGCCGGCGAGCGGCTGGGCCGAGCCGAGGCGGCCGATGGTGACGACGGCGCCCAGGCCCGCCGAGGCGCCGGCCAGGGCGTAGACCGCCGCCAGCGTCCCGCGCACCGGCACCAGCGAAGCGCGCGCCGCCATCGGGTTGCCGCCGACGGCGTGGATCCAGCGCCCGAACACGGTGCGGGTCAGCACGAACCACCACAGGGCGAGGCAGAGCGCCGCGATCAGCACCGAGACCGGGATGCCGGCAAGGTCGGCCGAGCCGGCCGCCAGCAGGACGGGATCGTCGACCGGGATGCTCGAGGCATGCGACAGGCCGAGCGCCAGGCCGCGCGCGAAGGCCATGGTGGCGAGGGTGGCGATGAACGGGCTGATGCCGGCGAAACCGACCAGGGCGCCATTGACGAGGCCGACCGCCCCGCCCGCCGCGACGGCCGCGACGATGGTGGCGGCGGAGGAACCGGTGGCGCCGTAGACCCCGGCCGCGGCGATGCCGGCGAAGGCGAGCGTGCTGCCGACGGAGATGTCGATGCCCCGGGCGATGATGACAGCCGTCATGGCGAAGGCGACGATGGCGATGACGGCGCTCTGGCGGGCGATGCTGGCGAGATTGCCCGGCGCCAGGAAGCGCGCATCGGCCAGGCCGAAGCCGGCGAGCGCCGCCAGCAGCAACAGCGCCAGCAGGAGCTCGTTGCGTCGGGCGATGCCGCTGAGAAGGCCCTCGCGCATGCAGGTCTCCGGTCGTTCCGAATGGGCGTCTGCGGGTAAGTGCGCCGCACTTTCAGTCGTCATGGCCGGGCTCGTCCCGGCCATCCACGCGGACGCGACGTTCGCCTGTGTTCGCGTGGATGGCCGGATCAAGTCCGGCCATGACGAACCGCCTCACTTATATCAGGACGGCTCCTCAAACCCGGAGCCGCCCCCTCCTCCCGCAGGGAGAACGGGAGAAGGGAGCGCTCCAAACGAGCGCCGCCGAGGACAGGAGAAATCCGGCGGCGCTCCTGGCTCGGTTACTTGCCGACCGTCATGGCGCTCGCCGGCACCGAGGGACCGAGCTGGGCGGTGTAGTTCTTCGCCTCGATCTCGGCCTTGGCCGGCGTGATGTGCTCGAAGGTCACGCCCTTGGCCTTCAGGGCCTCGGCCGTGGCGTCGGAGGCGACGAAGAAGGTCGGCATGTAGAGGTCGTGGGGCAGCGTCTCGCCCTTGGCGAGGCGGGCGGCCACGGCGATGTTCCAATAGCCGACGCGATAGGCGCCGGTGAGCACGTCCATCACCATGGTGCCGCTCTCCAGGAGCGGATGCATCTCGCTGTCGCCGTCATAGCCGCCATAGAGCAGCTTGTGGTCCATGGCCTTGGCCACGGCGTCGGCGGCGAGGCAGAGGGAATCGGAGATGCAGCCGATGGCCTTCAGGTCGGGATAGGTGGTGAGCCAGGTCTGGGCCGCGTTGGTGGCCTTGGCCGAGTCCCATCCCGTCGGCTCGATGCCGACCACCTTGATCTTCGGGAATTCCTTGGCGAGCGTGTCGACGAAGGCCTTCTCGCGCGTGTCGGAGACGAAATTGCCGCGCGTGCCGACCAGCAGCGCCACCTCGCCCTCCCCGCCCAGCGTGGTGCCGAGCGCCTTGGCCACCAGCGACATGTTCTGGTAGTCGGGATAGAGGGTGGAGTAGTTGGCCCCGGCCTCGACCTTGTTGCCCATGGTGACGACGGGGATGCCGGCGGCCTCCGCCTTCTTCAGCACCGGGATCAGGGCGTTCTTGTCGAGGGGGTCGACCAGGATGGCGCTGACCTTCTGGTTGATGAAGTTCTCGATGATGCCGACCTGCTTCTCGAGGCTGCCCTCGGCGCTTTGCCAGCTCGACTTGACGCCGTAGTCCTTGGCGGCGGTGTCGCCCGCCTCCTTCATGCGCACGAAGAACGAGTTCTGGAGGTCGATGGCGGCGAGGCCGAGGACCGGCTCGGCCGCGAAGGCGACGCCGGTGCCGAGGACCATCGCGGCGGCGAGGCCGCCGAAGGTGATGCGACTGAACAACGTCATGGCTGGTTCTCTCCTCTGGTTGACGCCGGCCGTTTTCGGCTCGGCTTTCGTCTCGGGGCCGCGGCCCCGTCCTCACCTGCCCTGCATGCCCTCCGTACCGGCGCCGCAGACGAGGCCGCAGACGCGTTCGCCGGGCCGGATCGCCACGGCCCCGGTCATCAGCGCGGCGATCGAGGCCGCGCCGCTGAGGTCGGCGGCGATGCCGAGCTCGAACCAGAGCCAGCGGGCCGCCGCCTCGAGCGCCTCGTCCTCGACCAGGACGACCCGCTCGACCGCGTCCCGCACGATCTCGAAGATGCTCTCGTCGGTGCGCCCGCAGGCCATGGTCGCCACGCGGGTCGTCACCGCGGGCAGGCGCACCACCTCGCCCGCGCGCAGGCTGTCATGCAGCGTCGGCGAGCCCGTCGGCTCGATGCCGATGATGCGGGCCGACGGGTTCTTCTCGCGGATCGCCGTCGCCATGCCGGCGATCAGGCCGCCGCCGCCGACGGCGACGAGATAGACGTCGCAGGGACCGACATCCTCGATGATCTCCAGGGCGACGGTGCCCTGGCCGGCGACGATCTGCCGGTCGGCGAAGGGGTGGAAATAATAGGCGCCGCGCCGCTCCGCCTCGGCCCGGGCGAGCTCGTGCGCCTCGTCCCAGACCGATCCGCCGACATGCACCTCGGCGCCCCAGCCGCGCAGCTTCTCGATCTTCGAGGCCGCGGCGTTCCCGGGCAGGTAGATGGCCGCGGGCACGCCGGCGAGCCGGGCGGCACGGGCGGTCGCCACCCCGTGATTGCCGCCCGAGGCGGCGACGATGCCCCTGGTCAGCACCTCGGGCGGCAGGGTGAGGAGGCGGTTGGTGGCGCCCCGCGCCTTGAACGAGCCGGTGACCTGCAGGCATTCGAGCTTCAGCCAGAGGTCCTCGACGCCGAGCGGGGCGAAGAGCTGGTCGGCACGGACCATCGGGGTCCGCCGGACGTGCCCCCGGATGCGTTCGGCTGCCTGGGCGACGTCGGCGAAGTTCATCGGCTGCCGCTCCAGTCATAGGGGACGGCGACGACGAAGCAGCAATTGCCCGGCCTGACGCGTCCGGGCTGGCGGCGGGCGAAGAGGACCCCGTCGATGCGGTGCCGCAGCACGGCCGGCTCGCGTCCGGGATCGGTGAGGAAGTGGATGCGCCCGGCGACCGAGCCGGCCTGGACCGGCTCGCCCGGCGCCTGGGCCGCCTCGAACACGCCGTCATCGCCGGCGAAGCCGTAGGCGGCGGCGCCGGGGATGGTGAGGACGCGCGGCTCGCCCGCTGGCTTGACGAGGTGCTCGGGATCGATCACCCCGGCATGGGCGAGGACATTGCGGATGCCGCGCCGGCAGATGGCCAGGGCCTCGGCGCTCACCGTGCCGGCGCCGGCCATCTCGGTGCCGACCACGGTGAGCCCGGCATCGACGGCGGAGGCCGTCGAGGTGCGCCTCTCCCCGAGATTGTCCACCATGACGGTGGTCGGCGCGCCGAAGGCGAGCGTGGCGTCGATGTTGCGCCGGTGCTGGGCCGGGTCGGCCGCCGGCTCGATGATGGCGCTCGGCATGATCATCAGCGACGACCCGCCGGAATGGAGGTCGAGGAAGAAATCCGATTCCGGGAACAGCACGTCGTGGACATAGGCCGAGAGCTGGCGGGTCAGCGTGCCGGCGGGGTCTCCGGGAAAGGTGCGGTTGAAGTTGAGGCCATCGACCGGCGAGGTCCGCTGCGCGGCGACCACGGCCGGCAGGTTGATGGCGGGAATGGCGATGATCCGTCCCTGGATCCCGGCCGGATCGATGCTGCGGATCAGCTCGCCGAGGGCGATCGGCCCCTCATATTCGTCGCCGTGATTGCCGCCTTCGATCAGCACGGTCGGGCCGGTGCCGTTCTTCACCACGGCCAGCGGCACGCGGACGGTGCCCCAGGCATCGTCGTGCGGCGATTGCGGCACATGGAAGAAGCCGATCTGCTTGCCGTCCCGTCCGAGGTCGACGTCGGAGAAGACGGTGCTGCGCCGGGGCACGCGCGGCGCCTTCGGCAGGTCTTCCTCGGTCGGCACGATGATCCCGGACAAGCCAGCCTCCTGGGTGCGACGTTCCGATCCTCATCGTTTTATATTTGATGTCAAGTTCATTTATGAAATGATGGCCACGAACCGGTGCCACCCCTACAAGGGCAGCTCCAGGAGACGCCCATGAAGACCGACAGCCCGTCCTACTCCGCCCCGGCCCTTGACAAGGGCCTCGACATCCTCGAGCTCCTGGCCGCGCGCGAGAGCGGGCTGTCGATGAAGGCGATCGCCGACGAGCTCGGCCGCTCGAAGAGCGAGATCTTCCGCATGCTGATGGTGCTGCTGGACCGCGGCTACATCGCCCGCGATGCGGCGACCGACGAATTCACGCTCACCAACCGCCTGTTCAACCTCGGCTTGCGCACGCCCAGGGTGAAGGACCTCCTGTCCCGGGCGGCGCCGATCCTGCGCCAGCTGGCGGAAGAGTGCGGCCACTCGCCCCATCTGGTGGTGGTCCATCACGGCGAGACCGTCACCATCGCCGCCGTATCCGGGGGCGCCGACATGTCCTTCACCCTGAAGCTGGGCTATGGGCGCGTGGCGGTCGACGCGACCTCCGGCCAGGTGATCCTGGCCTTCCAGCCGCCGGAGGTGCGCCGGCACATGGTGGAGGAAAGCCGGCGTCTGCTCGACCGCGACCTCGATGAAGGCGAGCTCGGCGAAGCCTTCGAGCGCATCCGCGAGCAAGGCTACGAGATGCACGAGAGCCGCGACTTCGTCGGCATCACCGACATCTGCTGCCCCGTGCTCGGCGGCAATGGCGAGGCCATCGCCTGCGTCATCATCTCCTATGTCAACCGCCGCGGACGCACCAGCCGCCATGCGGAGGTGCTGGACATGCTCCGGCAGAGCTGCCGGGCCATCGCAGAGGAGATCGCATGAATCCCTTTCCAGCCAGCGGAGCCTGCCGATGATCGAGCGTATCGCCGAGGTGCCCGGCGGCGCCAGGCGCGGCGGCCACTATTCCCATGCGGTGATCGCGCACGGCTTCGTCCATGTCTCCGGCCAGGGCCCGGCGGACCCGCAGACCGGCCGCATCCCCGACGGCTTTGCCGACCAGGTGCGCCAGACCCTGGCAAATGTCCGCACCATCCTCCTCGCCGCCGGCGCCGACATGACGGACGTCGTCAAGGTGACGGCCTATCTCACCGACGTGACGCGCTTTGCCGAGTACAACGCCGTCTACAAGGAGTTCTTCCCCACCGACCTGCCGGCGCGCACCACGGTGGGCGCGCAGCTGATCGGCATCCAGGTCGAGATCGACTGCGTCGCCGCGATCGGGGGCGAGCGGGCGTAGAGAGGCCCGGGGGCCCAACCGAGACGATGAGAGGCCGCGGCGCGGCGCTCTCAAGCCATTGCTCGACGCCGGCTTTTCCCCTCCCCCTTGCGGGGAGGGGCAAGGGGTGGGGGTCCATCAGGATAGGACGCAGCGCACGTCGCAGCGCGCCCTTTGCAGGCCGATCCGCCCTATTCTGCACGACCCCCACCCCTTGCCCCTCCCCGCAAGGAGGAGGGGATCGGCAAGCGTTGCGTTTCAGACTGCTGGCGTCGCGCTCGACACGGCCGGGACGCCCCCTCACCCCACCGCCGGCCAGGCGATCGGCTCCTGCCAGGCCTCGTGGGTCAGCGAGAGCTGCAGGACCAGGACGTCGCCGAAGCGCGGGCCGACGATCTGCAGGCCGATCGGCATGCCGGCGCGGGAGAAGCCGCAATTGATCGAGGCGGCCGGCTGCTCCGACATGTTCCACGGCACGGTGAAGGCGATGTGCTCGAAGGGGCGGTCCGGGTCGTTGGTCGGCGAGGCATGCTCGGCCGGAAAGGACACGACCGGGTTCGTCGGCGACAGCACGGCGTCGACGCTTTGGAACAGGCGGGCGCAGGCCTGGCGCATCGCCAGGGTCTGATCATGGCCCCGGACGGCCCGCACGCCGGACATGGTCTCGGCCTTCGTAGCCCATGCGTGGATATAGGGCAGGATCCGGCGCTGGCGCTCCGGCGGCAGGAGCGAGATCTCGGCCCAGGCGCGGGCGCGCCAGAAATCGTCGAGGCCGTCGAGCATCGCCGCGGTGAGCACCGGGGGAACCGCCTCGACGATCGCGCCGGCCGCCTCGAAGCGCCTTGCCGCCGCCGTCACCGCATCGAGGATCTCGCGGTCGACCGGCAGGCCGCAGCCGGCATCGAGCATCAGGCCGAGGCGAAGGCCCCTGACGTCGGGCGCCTCGCCCGGCCAGTCCAGCGGCGTCGGCGGCAGGCTGGTGGCGTCCCGCCAGTCCGGACGCGACAGCGTCGGCATCATCATGACGGCATCGGCGACCGTCCGGGTCATCGGCCCGGCGCAGCGGCCGGGATAGTAGGGGTCGATGGGAACGCGGCCATTGCTCGGCTTGAAGCCGAACAGGCCGGTCCAGCCGGCGGGAATGCGGATCGAGCCGCCGATATCGGTGCCGACATGCAGCGGTCCATAGCCGGCCGCCGCGGCGGCCGCGGCGCCGGAGCTCGAGCCGCCGGGATTTTTCGCGAGATTCCAGGGATTGCGCGTCAGGGGGTGGAAGCTCGACAGTCCGGACGACAGCATGCCGTAGTCCGGGCAGGTGGTCTTGGCGAACAGGATGGCGCCATCCTCGCGCAGCCGCGCGGCGGCCGGCGCGTCCTGCCTGGCCGGCGCAAGCTCGCTCGCCGCCGAGCCGCGCGGCACCGGATCGCCCTCGGTGGCGATCAGCTCCTTGACCGTGACCGGCATGCCGTCGAGCGGCCCGATCGGCGCGCCGCGCCGCCAGCGCTCGGTCGAGGCGGCGGCCTCGCGGCGGGCGCGTTCGGGAGCATAGGCGTAGAGCGCGGCGATCTTCGGCTCCGCGGCGGCGATGCGGGCCTCGACGGCGGCCCATGCGTCGAGCGGCGTGACCGACCCGGTGCGGAAGGCGGCGAGGAGCTGGCCGGCCGTCCAGTCGGCGAGCGAAGGCGGCGGTGCGGGCATGATGTCCCCGTTCAGATGCAGCGGCCGCCGTCGACTTCCATGGCGACGCCGGTGATCATGCTCGCTTCGTCGGAGCACAGGAAGGCGGCGGCGTTGCCCATGTCCTCGGGCGTGGAGAAGCGGCCCAGGGGGATCGTCGCCAGGAACTTGGCCCGCATCTCCGGCGTGTCCTCGCCCATGAAGGTCTTGAGCAGCGGGGTTTCGCCCGCCACGGGATTGATGGCGTTGACGCGGATGCCGAACGGGGCGAGCTCCACCGCCATGCCGCGCGTAGCGGTGATCGCCCAGCCCTTGGAGGCGTTGTACCAGGTGAGGTTCGGGCGCGGGCTGACCCCGGCGGTGGAGGCGACGTTGAGGATGACGCCGCGCTTCTGTTCCTTGAACAGCGGCACGACGGCGCGGGCGCCGAAATAGATCGCCTTCATGTTGACGCGGCCGATGTGGTCGAACATCGCCTCGTCCAGCGTCTCCAAGGGCTGCGGCAGATGGCCTATGCCGGCATTGTTGACGAGGATGTCGAGGCCGCCGAAGGCCTGCTGCGCCCTGTCGAGAGCCGCGGCGAAGCCGGCCGCGGTGCCGACATCCGCCTCGACGGCCACGGCCATGTCGGGCAGGGAGCCGGCCACCCGCTCGGCGCCGGCCAGGTCGCGGTCGGCCACGACGACGCGCGCGCCCTCGGCGGCGAACTTGCGCACGATGCCTTCGCCGAAGCCGGAGCCGCCGCCGGTGACGATTGCGATCTTGCCGTCGAGCCTCATGGGCTTCCTCCTGCTCTTGTCGGCGCGCCTCAGTCGAGGCGGATGAACACCGCCTTGGTGTCGAGATATTCGGCGAGGTGCTCGGTGCCGCCCTCGCGGCCATAACCGCTCATCCCGGTGCCACCGAAGGGCACGGCCGGATCGATGGCGTGGTAGGTGTTGACCCAGACCGAGCCGGACCTGAGCGCCCGCGACAGGCGATGCGCCTTGCCGACGTCGCGGGTGAACACGCCGGCGGCGAGCCCGTAGGGCGTTGCGTTGGCGCGCGTCATCGCCTCCTCGAGCGTGTCGAACGGCATGGCGGAGATGACCGGCCCGAATATCTCCTCCCGGGCGATGGCCATGCTGTCGGAGACGTCGGCGAACACGGTCGGCGCCACGAAATGCCCCGCCGCCAGCGCCCCCTCGGTCAGGCGCGTGCCGCCCGTGACCAGCCGGGCGCCCTCGCGCGTCCCGGCATCGAGGAAGCCTTCGACTCGCGTGAGTTGCCGCGCGGAGATCAGCGGCCCGATCTCGGTGGCGGGATCGGCGCCGTCGCCGATCCGCAGCGCCCTGGCATAGGCCGCGACCCGCTCGACGAAGTCGTCATGGATCGAGCGCTCGACGAAGAGGCGCGAGCCGGCGATGCAGATCTGGCCGGAATTGGCGAAGACCGCCATGGCCGCCACCGGCACGGCCCGTTCCAGGTCGGCGTCGGCGCAGACGATCACCGGCGACTTGCCGCCGAGCTCCAGCGACAGGCGTTTCAGATTGCCGGCCGAGGCGCGGACGATGCTCTGGCCGGTGGCGGTCGAGCCGGTGAAGACCAGCTTGTCGACGCCGGCATGCTCGGCGAGCGCGGCGCCGGCCTCGCTGCCGGTGCCGGTCACGACATTGACCACGCCCTCGGGCACGCCGGCCTCCTGCATGAGGTCGGCGATCAAGAGCGGGGTCAGCGGCGCCTCCTCGGAGGGCTTCAGCACCACCGTGCAGCCGGTCGCCAGCGCTGGGCCGATCTTCCACACCGAGGCTGCGGCCGGCGCGTTCCAGGGGATGATGGCGCCGACGACGCCAACCGGCTCGCGGCGGGTGTAGGAGACGACATCGCCGGCCAGGGAATTGTCGATGGTCTCGCCGTTGAGAGCGGTGGCCATGCCGGCATAGAAGCGCAGCATGCCGATGACCCGGTTGCGGTTGGCGCGCGTCCGCGTGATCGGCATGCCCATGTCGAGCGTGTCCGACTGGGCAATCTCCTCCCAGTGCTTCTCGAAGAGGTCGGCGACCTTCAGCAGCAGCACCTGACGCTCATAGGGCTTGAAGCGGCTCCACGGCCCCTCGAAGGCCCGCCGCGCCGCCGCCACCGCCCGGTCGATATCCCTCTGGTCGCCGCGCGGCACGCGGGCGAGCACCGCCCCGGTCGCCGGGTTGCGCGTCTCCAGCGTGTTGCCGGAGGCGCCGCCGACCCAGGCGCCGCCGATCAGCATCGGGCGCATGCCGCCGTCGACGGGCTGGCGGAGGGCGACGGTGTCGTGAGCTGCGGGCATGGTGCCTCCCTGCCTTTCAAGCGAGCGCCTGCAGGGCCGCCTTGATGAAGTCGAGCCGCATCTCCGACCCGCAATGCGACGAATTCCCGTGCAGCGCGCGGTCTTCGGGCGTCATGTAGACGTGCCGGGGCACCGCCCCCAGGATCGCCGCGACCGCGTTGTGCGCCGGGCTGACATAGATCCACTGGCCGTAGCTGCCGAGGGCCTGGTAGTCGCCGCCTTCGCGCGTCCACCAGAGATAGCCATAGCCGGTGAAGGCCGAATCCGCCCCGCCGGCGACGCCGCGTTCGCCGCCGAAGTCGAAGGCGAAATTCGGCGCCGTCGGGCTGGTCGACGCCTTGACCCAGCCTTCGGGGAGCAGGCGGCGGCCGTCGATCACGCCGTCGGACAGCATCAAAAGCCCCCACCTGGCATAGTCGCGCAGGGAGGCGCCGCAGCAGCTGCCGACGACCTCGTGCCCGTCGTCGCTGTCGAGGATGAAGAAGCCGTCCTGCTCGCAGCCCATGGGCTTCCAGACCTTGTCGGAGCAGTAGTCGGAGACGGTCATGCCCGTGGCGCGGCTGAGGATGTGGCTCAGCAGGAACGTGTCGCCGGTGTTGTAGTAGAACTGCGTGCCGGGCGGGTTGGCGCGCGGGCGCGTCCTGAGGTAGTCGACGATATAGTTCGGCCGGCGGGCCGCGATCACCTTGATGTAGTGCTCGGCGACATCCGTGGTGAGGTCGTCGGTGTTCTCGACCCAGGCGACGCCCGAGGCCATGTGCAGGAGGTTGCGGATGGTGACGCCCTCATAGGCCGAGCCGGCCAGCTCCGGCAGGTAGTCGATGATCGGCTGGCCGATGTTGCCGATTGCCCCGTCCTGGACGGCGGCGCCGACCAGGATGGCGGCCAGCGACTTCACCATGGAGGAGGATTGCCAGCAGCGCCGGGGATCGAGGCCCATGGCGTAGCGCTCCAGCCTGATCTCGCCGTCCTTGACGACGAGGAGGCCGCTGACGAACTCCCGCCGCATCAACTCGTCGATCGTGCGCGTCGCGCCATGGCTCTCGAAGGTGAGGTCCAGCGGCGCGCGCGCCTGCGGCAGGGGCCTGGGCGTGCCCCTGGCGATGGTGCGCGTCGCCCAGATCCGATCCCAGTTGAGGAAGCCTTCCGCCTGGATGTTGGGCGACCACAGGAGGAAGTCGCCCGCCAGGTGGCGGCGCAGGAAGGGCTCGACCGGTTCGCCCGTGACGGTCTCGGTCAACATGCTCTGCTCCCTCACAATCTCTCGATGGCTTCGCCGGCCGGGACGGCCCTGCCGTAGCGGCGCGGCTGGTCGATGCGCGGCTCGGCCTCGATCAGCCGGCGCGTGTAGGCATGGGCCGGGCGCCGGAACACCTCGGCGGCGGCGCCGGTCTCGACGAAGCGGCCGCGATGCATGACGGCGACGCTGTCGGAGATGGTCTCGACGACCGCGAGGCTGTGGCTGATCAGCAGGAAGGCGATGCCGTGCTCGTCGCGCAGCGTGCGGATCAGCCGCAGGATCTGCGCCTGCACGGTGAGGTCGAGGGCCGAGACCGGCTCGTCGGCGACGACCAGCTTCGGCCGGCCGATGATGGCGCGGGCGATGGCGATGCGCTGGCGCTGGCCGCCGGAGAATTCGTGGGGGTGGCGGGCCGCGTCGGCCGGCCGCAGCCCGACGCTCGCCAGCGTCTCGCCGACGAGGTCCTCACGAGCCCGGCCGCGCGGCGCCGCGGGATCGAGGAACAGCGGCTCGGCGACGATGCGCCCGACGCTCTGGCGCGGATCGAGCGAGCCCTGCGGATCCTGGAACACCATCTGGAAGCCGCGCCGCAGCTTCAAGAGGTCGCCGCGCGCCTTGGCGAAGATGTCCTCGCCCTCGAACAACACCGTGCCCGCGGTCGGCCGGTCGAGGCCCATGACGATGCGCGCCAGGGTCGACTTGCCGCAGCCGCTCTCGCCGACGATGCCGTGGATGGTGCCGGCGCGGACCGCGAAGCTGACGCCGTCGACGGCCTTGGCGCCGCCGCGGCCGGCATAGGCGCGCTCGAGCCCCACCACATCGAGCAGCGGCGGCGCGCCGGGCGCGGCCCGCCGCTCCGCCGCGGGACCGGCCGCCAGGGACCGCGGCAGGGCGGCGACCAGCCGCTGCGTGTAGGGCTGCGACGGGCGGTGCAGCACCTCCGCGGTGGCGCCGGCCTCGACGCAGCGGCCGGCATGCATCACCAGGGTGCGCTCGCAGATGCTGGCGACGACGCCGAGGTCGTGGCTGATCATCAGGAGCGACATGCCGAGCTCGGCGATCAGCTCGCCCAGGAGCTCCAGCACCTCGGCCTGCACGGTGACGTCGAGCGCCGTGGTCGGCTCGTCGGCGATCAGCAGCGAGGGGCCGGGCGCGAGAGCGATGGCGATGCCGACGCGCTGGCGCTGGCCGCCGGAGAGCTCGTGCGGATAGGCGTCGATGCGGTGCGCGGCGTCGGGGATGCGCACGCGGTCGATGAGCCGCAGCGCCTCGGCCCGGGCCGCGGCGCGGTCGACCGGTCGGTGCGCCAGCAGCCCCTCGGCGATCTGGTCGCCGATGCGCATGGCGGGATTGAGCGCCGTCATCGGCTCCTGGAAGATCATGCCGATGCGGGCGCCGCGCACCGCCTGCATCTGGCGGTCGTCGAGGCGCAGGAGATCGACGCCGTCGAGCGTCACCCGCCCCTCGGCGCGCAGGCCGCCGCCGAGCAGGCCCATGATCGCCAGCGCGGTCAGCGACTTGCCGGAGCCGGATTCGCCGACCAGGCCGAGCGTCGCACCCTGGGGAATCGTGAAGGCGACATCCTCGACCAGCGGCGCGGGCGGCCGATGCCGCCGCCACAGGCGGATCGCGTCGATGGCGACGGCGAGCGTCACGGCCGGGCCTCCGAGCGCGGGTCGAACAGGTCGCGCAGGCCGTCGCCCATGAGGTTGAGCCCGAGCACCGCCAGCGCGATGGTCACGCCGGGCGCGATCGCCATCCATGGCGCCTGGCCGAGATAGGTCTGGGCATCGCTCAGCATCCGTCCCCAGCTCGGCGCCGGCGGCGCCAGGCTGAGGCCGAGGAAGCTGAGGCCGGCCTCGACCAGGATGGCGAGGCCGACCTGGATGGTGGCCTGCACGGCGAGCGCGCCGGCGATGTTGGGCAGCACATGGTCGAGGGTGATGCGCAGCCGGCCCTTGCCGGCCGCCTGGGCCGCAAGGCAGAAATCCTGCGACCAGACCCTGAGCGCCACGCCGCGCGAGACGCGGATGAACACCGGCACGTTGAACAGGCCGATGGCGATCACCGCCGTGGCCCCGCCCGGGCCGATCAGGGCGGCGATCATGATGGCCGAGATCAGGGCGGGGAAGGCGAAGACCACGTCGGCCGCCCGCATGATCGCCTCCTCGGTCCAGCCGCGCGCCGCCGCGGCGGCGGTGCCGAGCGCGACGCCGAGGGCGGCGCCGAACAGGATGGCGAGGAAAGCGATCGACAGCGAGTTCCAGGCGCCCGCCATCAGCATGGAGAAGATGTCGCGCCCGAAGGCGTCGGTGCCGGCGAGGCCGGAGACCAGCGGCGCCTTCAGCTTCTCGGCGAAGCGCATCCGGGTCGGCGCCTCCGGCGTCCAGAACCGCGACAGCACGGCGACGGCGACGAAGGCCCCGGTGAGGACGAGGCCGGCATGGAGGCGGACGCGCGGCGGGAAGATCGAGCCCGGCACCGGGGAGGCCATATCAGCCATCACGCCCTCCTCAGCCGCGGATCGAGCCAGAGATAGGCGAGGTCGACCAGGAAGTTCACGGTGATGACCAGGCCGGCGAACAGCATGGCGACGTTGCGGATGACGATGAGGTCGCGCTGGGCCAGCGACTGGTAGGCGAGCCGCCCGATCCCGGGCAGGTTGAAGACGTTCTCCACCAGCACGGCGCCGGCGACCAGGAAGGAGAATTGCAGCCCGACGATGGTGACGATCGGCACCAGGGCGTTGCGCACGGCATGGCGCCACAGCACGCGCCGCGCGCTGAGGCCCTTGGCCCGGGCGGTGCGCACGAAGTCCTCGCCGGCGACCTCGAGCACGGCCGAGCGCGTCACCCGCGTCAGCACCGCCGCCTGCGGCAGGGCGAGCGCGAGCGCCGGCAGCAGCAGCGCCTTCATCGCGGCCGCGGGGTCGCTCCAGCTGGGGAAGCCGCCGGCGGAGAACCAGTGCAGCGTGGTGGAGAACAGGAGGATGAACAGGATGCCGAACCAGAAGTCCGGCACGGCGATGCCGACCTGCGCGAGGCCGGAGGCGATCCGGTCGGGCGCCCTGCCCTGCCCGGCGGCGGCCGCGACCCCGAGGCCGACGCCCAGCGCCACGGCGATGGCGAGCGCCAGGGCGGCGAGCGGCAGCGTCACCGCCAGGCGCTCGGCGATCAGGCCGCCGACCGGCACGCCATAGGTGGCGGAGCGGCCGAGATCGCCGGTGAAGGCGCCGACGATCCAGGCGAGATAGCGGACATAGCCGGGCTGATCGAGACCGAGCTGCTGCTCGAGCGCCGCGATGGTGTCGGGCCGCGCCGCCGTGCCGAGCAGGATGGCCGCCGCATTGCCCGGCAACAGGTCCAGCACCGCGAACACCAAAAGCGACGCGACGAACAAGGTCAGCGCGAAGGACCCGAGACGGCGGAGGATGGTGCGGCCCATGGGCAGGCTGGCCCTCTTGCTCCGGCGCCGGCCGCCCCGGCCGACGCCACCGGGCGGACGCGGCGCCGCGAGGCTATTGCGCCCAGGAGGCGTCACGGACATACATCTGCGAGATCGGCTCGTTCGGCCAGAGCCCCTGCAGCTTCGCGTCCCAGATGTTGAGGCGAGGCAGGTCCATCAGGTAGAGCGCCGGCACCTCGTCGGCCAGGATCTTCTGCGCCTCGCCGTAGAGCTTGCTGCGCCCGGCCTCGTCGGCGAGCTTGTCGGCCTTGGCGACGAGGTCGTCGAAGGCGGCGTTCCTGTAGCGGAAATAATAGGCCGGCCGCGCATAGATATCGATGTCCATCGGCTCGGCATGATCGATGATGGTGACGTCGTAGTCGTACTTGACGAAGACCTCGTCGATCCATTTGGCCGGGAACTCGCTCGGCACGATGTTGAGCGTGATGCCGACCTCGGACAGCATGGCCTGCATGATCTCGCAGGACCGCGTGGTGTAGCTCATCTGCGGGCACTTCATGGTGACGGTGAAGCCGTCGCCGTGCCCGGCCTCGGCCAGGAGCTGCCTGGCCTTGGCCGGGTCGTAGGGCAGCACGCCGGTGAGGTCGACATAGCCGGGGTCGGTCGGGGCGAAATGGCTGCCGATCGGGGTGCCGTAGCCGGAGAAGGCGCCGTCGATGATCGCCTTGCGGTCGATCGCCTGCATCATCGCCCGGCGCACCCTCGCATCGTCGAGCGGCGGCTTGGAATTGTTGAGGCCGGCGACCAGCTTGCGCGGCGTGGCGCCGACCACGGTGGCGAAGCGTGCATCCTTCTGGAACTCGCCGAACAGCTCCGGCGCGGTGAAGTTGGGGAAGCCGTCGATGTCGCCGGCCCTGAGCGCCGCCGCCTGGGCCTGGGCGTCGCCGATGAAGCGGAAGGTGACCGCGGCGAGCTTGGGCACGCCCTTGTCCCAATAGTCGTCGTTGCGCGCCAGCTCCACCCGGTCGCCGCGCTGCCAGGCCTTGAACTTGAAGGGCCCGGTGCCGATCGGGTCGGTCTTGTTGGTGCCGACCGTCTTGGGGTCGAGCATGACGGCATCGCCCCAGGCGAGGTGGTAGAGGAAGAGGCCGGCCTGCTGCTTCAGCCTGATCACCGCCGTCATCGGGTCCGGCGTCTCGATGCTGCCGATCGGCGCGAAGAACTGCTTCTGGGCATTGGTGGAATCGGGCGCGCGGGCCCGGTCGAGCGAGAACTTGACGATCGAGGAGTCGAACGGCGTGCCGTTGTGGAAGCGCACGCCCGGGCGCAGCTTGAAGGTGTAGGTCAGGCCGTCGGGCGAGACGGTCCAGCTCGTGGCGAGCAGCGGCTGGATGCGGCCGTCCTTGTCGAGCGTGGTCAGCCCTTCGTAGAGGTTGCCCCAGGTGACCTCGCGGATCGCCACCGGCGCGGAGATGGTCGGGTCGAGCCCGGTCGGCTCCACCGCCATGCCGAGCGTCAGCGTATCCTTGGCCGGCGCCGGCGAGGCGCCGCACAGCAGGGCGACGGCGGCGAGCGCCAGCCCTCGTCCGATCCGATTCGTGATCATCGTCCCGTTCCCCGTATCGACGTCGTTGCCGTCATCGGCGGCCTCGTGGCCGCTCGCCTTGCCGCCGCGGTCCGGCACGCCCGCAGCGGCGCGCACCGGCAGACCCCGCGTCGCGCGGGTTCCGCAAGCCTGCTCGGAGCGTAGGAGGGCCGTCGCAAAGTTGTCAAATAATTTTATTGCTTTTGCCGGACCGCGATGAAACCTTCGCGATCGTCCGCCGGGCCTGCCGCGCAACATCGATGCAGGCTGGCCCCGGGGACGGCGGCAGGGATCGAGGGCATCATGACGGCGCTGCACTACTGGTCGATCATCGAGCTTTCCGAAAAGATCCGGCGCGGCGAAGTCTCGCCGGTGGAGGTGGTGCGCACCGTGCTGGCGCGGATCGAGGCCCTCGACGGGCGCCTCAACAGCTACATCACGGTGATGGGCGAGCAGGCCCTGGCGCGGGCGCGCCTCGCCGAGGAGGAGCTCGGCCGCGGCCAGTGGCGCGGGCCGCTGCACGGCGTTCCCCTGGCGGCGAAGGACCTGTTCGCCACCCGGGATGCCCCGACCACGGCGGGGATGAGCATCTATCGCGACCATGTGCCGGACCACGATGCGACGGTGATCGAGCGGCTCTACGGCGCCGGCGCCATCCTGCTCGGCAAGCTGACGCTGACGGAGGGCGCCTATACCAACAACCATCCGCTCTATCCCGTGCCGCTCAACCCCTGGAACGCCGATTACTGGGCCGGCACCTCGTCGAACGGCTCGGGCGTGGCGACGGCGGCCGGCCTGACCTTCGGCGCCCTCTCCACCGACACCGGCGGCTCGATCCGCTTCCCCTCCGCCTGCAACGGCATCACCGGCATCAAGCCGACCTGGGGCCGCGTCAGCCGGCACGGCGTGTTCACGCTGTCGCATTCGCTCGACCATGTCGGCCCCTTCGCCCGCAGCGCCGAGGACGCCGCCGCCATCCTCGGCGTCATCGCCGGCCCGGACGGTCGCGACCCGACGGCGCTGAGCGCCGACGTGCCCGACTATCTCGCCGCCACAGCCCGCGGCGTGCGCGGCCTCAGGATCGGCGTCGACGAAGGCTTTATCGCCACCGGCACCCATCCGGAGGTGGTGGCCGCGGTCGAGGCGGCGCGCCGCGTCCTGCAGGGGCTCGGCGCCCGCATCCGGCCCATGTCCTTCCCCTCGCCCTACGAGGCGCTCCGCGGCTGGTTCCACATCTGCGGCGCCGAGACGGCGCGGGTGCACGCGGCGACCTATCCCTCGCGCGCCGGCGAGTACCATGCCGGCATGGCCGGGCTGATCGAGCACGGCCGCGCCGTCAGCGGCGAGACCGTCGCCCAGGCCTGGGTCGACCGGCTCGCCTTCTCCGGGCGCCTCGCCGCCGCGTTCCAGGACGTCGACCTCCTGCTGATCCCGACCATGACCACGCCGACGCCGACCCTGCCCGAGCTCGAGGCGTTCGGCGCCGACGACGAGGTGCTGCTGCAGATGATCCGCTACACCGCCCCCTTCGACCTCGCCGGCAATCCGACGATCGTGCTGCCCTGCGGCTTCTCCTCGGCCGGCGTGCCGATCTCGCTGCAGCTCGTCGGCAAGCCCTGCGCCGAGGACCTGCTCTGCGCCGCCGGCCACGCCTACCAGCGCGCTACCGACTGGCACCTGCGCCGGCCGCTGGCGTGAGGGTGATCCGGGAGACAGGGCATCGAACGCGACGGCGGCCGTTCCCTTCCCCTTGCGGGGAAGGGTAAGGGATGGGGGTCCATCAGGACAGGGCTCAAGCTCAGTCGAGGGTCGCAGCCTGATCCTGAGTCGTTGAGCTCTACGTCCACGACCCCCACCCTTTATCCCTCCCCGCAAGGGGGAGGGAAGACGCAAGCGTCGCGGTCTTATTAACGAATGGACGCGTCTCGCTCCACCGGAGTCGCTACTGCCGCCCCCGCGTCGGATGCCGAGATGAAGTCGATCAGGCGGAGGCGGGCGGCGTCGATGTGCTTCCACATCGCCGAGCGGGCGCCGTCGGCGTCGCGCTCGCGGATCAGGGCGAGGACCTGGCCGTGCTCGCGCAGCACCGCCACGCCGCGATGGCTCGGCAGGAAGTGGATGAGATGGCGCATCTGCAGGCGGGCGTCGCCGGGCCGGTATTCGAGCGAGCGGACCGCATCGACGAAATGGCCGTTGGTCGTCGCCAGCGCGATCGACTCGTGGAAGAGATAGTCGAAATGATGGGTGATGGCGCCGGCCGCGTGCGCGTCCTCGAACCGGCGCATCGCCGCCTCCATTCGCTCCATGTCGGCCGGCGTGCGCCGCCGGGCCGCGAAGAAGGCGGCTTCGGGCTCGATCACCTCGCGAAACTCCAGGTCATCGAGAAGATGCTGCATCTGCACCGGCGAGAACGGAGCCGATGCCGCCGCAGCGCTCGGGGCCTCCTCGCCGCCCCGGACATAGTTGCCGGAGCCGCGCTGGGATTCGATCAGGCCGTCGCGCCGAAGGATGTCGAGCGCCTGGCGCACCACCGGCCGCGACACGCCGAAGGTCGCCGCCAGCTCCGCCTCGGACGGCAGCCTGGCGCCCTTCTCGAACTTGCCGGAGGCGATGGCGTGGCTGAGGCTGCGATGGACGCGCTGATGCAGGCCGCCCGGCCTGTCCGTCTCGAACAGCCCCTTGCTCGCGCCGGCCCGCGCGCGGCCCGTGCCCGTCTGGTCCGAGGAATCCGCCACGATCCGCCCCGATGCCGTATCGAAGTTGTAAAAAATAATAGCATCGACGGCGACCGATCGCATCCGGCGATTTGCGACGTCCGCTGCCGCGGATGCGGCGGTCAGCCCTTGACCGCGCCGCTCGCCAGCGACCCGCCGATATAGCGGTAGGCGAACAGGCTGATCAGCAGCGGCGGCAGGGTGCTGATCACCATGACGGCCGCGGCGATGCCCCAGTTGACGCCGCCGCCGCTGGCCGAGAAGAAGAAGGAGGCGCCGACCGTCATCGGCACGGCGCGCCGGGTGGTCAGCATCAGCCCGAACAGGAACTCGTTCCAGGCATAGATGAAGGCGAGGATCAGCGAGGAGGCGATCACCGGCAGCGACAGCGGCAGCACGATCCTGATCAGGATCGCCACCGTGCCGGCGCCGTCGACGCGGGCGGCCTCCTCGATCTCGATCGGCAGCTCGCGCAGGCTGTTGACGATCAGCACCAGCACCAGGGGCAGGTTGACCAGGCACAGGATCAGGGCGAGGCCGGTGCGGGTGTCGAGCAGCGAGAGCTGCTGGTAGACGAGGTAGATCGGGATCGAGAAGATGATCAGCGGGATCGCCCTGAGATTGGTGACGATCGGCAGCAGCCATGTCTCGCCGACGCCGTAGCGCACCACCGCATAGGCGGCGGGAAAGGCCAGCACCACCGAGAGCAGCGCGCCGAGGCCGGCCGCCGCCAGGCTGTTCCAGAGGTAATGGGTGATGTCGAAGCGGTCGCTGATCTCGGCGATGGCGCGGTAGTTCTCCAGCGTCGGCGTCTCGATGACCAGCGAGGCGTTCGAGGCGATCTCGCCGGCGCTCTTGAACGAGGCGACGAGCGTGGCGATCAGCGGGAAGTTGAGGACGAAGGCCGCCAGCACGAAGACGGCGATGCGCAGGATCATCATCAGCGGCGCAGCTTTCATCGGCGGATCCTCGCCAGGCGCAGCAGCACGAACAGCACCACGAAGGAGAGCGCCAGCAGGATCAGCGAGGCGGCGACGGCGACACCGATATCGTTGCGGCGGAAGAAGGCCTCGTAGATGTAGATGCTGATGGTGGTGGTCGAGCCGCCGGCCCCGCTGCCGGTCAGCACATAGACGTTGTCGAAGACGCGGAAGCTGTCGATGAAGCGGAAGAAGGCGGTCACCAGGATCGTCGGCAGCATCAGCGGCAGGTCGACATGCCGGAGCGCCCCGAGCGGCCCGGCGCCGTCGAGCGCCGCGGCCTCGCGCAGCTCGTCCGGGATCGCTCGGTAGGCGGAATAGAGGATCAGCAGCGCGAAGGGCGTCCATTGCAGCACCTCCACCACCACCAGGGTGCGGAAGGCGTTCTGGCCGTCGAGGAAGGCCGGGCTGTCGCCGGTGAAGAGGGTGAGGTAATAGGGCACGACGCCGACGAATTCCTGCAGGACGAGCCGGTACATCAGCCCGACCAGCGCCGGCGCCAGCATCATCGGCAGCATCAGGATCGCCATCAGCCAGGGCGCCCTGGCGAGGAGCGGGGCGAGGAAGATCGCCAGGAACAGGCCGAGCACGAGCTGCGCCAGCGAGGCCAGCACGGCGAACTTCAGCGAGAAGCCCATGGCGCCCCAGAAGGCGCCGTCGCCGAGCACGGCGGCGAAATTGCCGAGGCCGCTGAAGCTCGGAGCGCGCAGCGTCTCGAAGGTGACGCGCGACAGCGCATAGACGATGTCGATGGCGAAGGGCAGCCCGAGCAGCGCCAGCAGGAACAGCGTCATCGGCGCGATCAGGAGGTAGGGCGTTCGCCGGTCAACGATCTCCATCAAGGCCTTCCGGTTGGCAGGGGCCCCTATCCAGTCGGGAAGGGGGGGTTGAACGGTCGCCGTGAAGGGGCGCAGGCAAGGTGGGTCTTCTCGGCTTGCCAAGAGGCTCAGGGGACCTCTGCAGATCGGTGCGCTACGCTTTCCGCCGTCATGGCCGGGCTCGTCCCGGCCATCCACGCGAACTCCGTCGGTTCAGAAGGGATGTCGCCCCTGTCGCGCAAGCACTGCGATCGTCGCGTTCTCCGCGAAATCGAATTCGATTTCGCTTGGGATGGGCCGGGACGAGCCCGGCCATGACGGATCATCTCACTTGTCCCGAGCGACGCGTTAGTCCCTCGCCCCTGCCTCTCTCCCGGCCGGGAGAGAGGTTTTCGCGGGTGCCCGCGCCTCATTTCTTCAGGAGCCCGGTCATCGCCTTGTCGGCATCGGCCAGCGCCGCGTCGAGCGTCGAGCTGCCGCCCCAATAGCCGGTGAAGGCCTTGGCCTGCGCCTCGTAGACCGGCAGGGCCGCGGCCGAGGTGGCGCCGGTCATGACGTAGCCGTACTGCCCGGCGAAGGCGCCGAGCTTCACCAGGTCCGGCCGCTCGGGCAGCTTGGCGGTGATCGCCTCCGACACCGCCGGCGAGCCGCCGGCCTTGGCATAGGCGGTCATCGCCTCCGGGGTCGCCAGCCAGTCGAGGAACTTCAGCGCCTCCTGCTTGTGGGCCGAGGCCTTGTTGAGGCCGAAGCCCAGGCCGTGGATATGGGTGAAGCGTCCCTGCGGACCCGCGGGCGGGGCGACGGTGCCGATCTTGCCGGCCACGGCCGGGGTCTTGTCCTTGTTGTCGAGGTCGGCGGCCGCGGCGTTCCACTGCAGCATGGTCGCGACCTGGCCGGAGCCGAAGGCGGCATTGGCCTCGGCGAACTCGGCCGAGAGCGAATCCTTCGGCGAGGCGCCGGCGTCGTAGAGCGTCTTGTAGAGATCGAGGCCGGTGCGGTAGGCGGGCGAATCCACCGTGATCCTGCCCGAGGCGTCCATCCAGTCGGCGCCGTAGGCACGCGGCAGGGACTGGAACACCATCATGTTGAAGAGCAGGTTCTTCATCTGCAGCGCGGTGCCGTAGCGCACCGGGCTCGCCGGGTTGACGCTCTTGGTGAAGAACAGCGCCGTTGCCGCCCAGTCGTCCCAGGTCCATTTGTCGGGATCGACCGGGGTCAGCGCCTTGCCGAGATATTTCTGCGCAATCTCGCCATAGGTCTTCTTCCAGTCCTCGTCGGCGAGCAGCTTGTCGATCAGGTCCTTGCGATAATACATGAAGTGCAGCGACAGGTCGGTCGGCACGCCGTATTGCTTGCCGTCGAACTGCATGGTCGTGAGCACCTTGTCGGAGAACACGTCCCTGGCGCCGGCCGGCAGGGTGATCGGCTCCATGAACGGGGCATATTTGCCGATGGCGTAGGTCGCGAGCAGGTTGAGGTCGAACTCGCCCGAGCCGGCGGCGAGGTCGGCCTGCAGCTTGTCCCAGAAGCCGTCGCGGTTGAAGAAGATCAGCTTGACCTTCTCCGCGTCGCTGACGCCGGACTGGGCGTTGTAGATCTCGGCGACCTTGCGCAGGGCCGTCTCCTCCGGCCCGCCCGGCCAGCCGACCACGGTGACTTCGGCCTGGGCCGGCAGCGTTCCGGCACCGGCGAGCGCGCAGAGCCCGAACAAGGCGGATGTCAGCTTGAGTCTCATCGGTTCCCCTCGATTGCGCCTGGTGTCGTTGTCGCGAGATCGGCGATGCCGATCAGGCCCGCATTCGCGCCCAGCGCGGCGGCGCGAAGGTCGGGCCGAAACTCCTGTGGCAGGCCCGCGAGGGCGAGACGCAGCCGGTCGAGATAGCCCGGCGCCAGGCCGAGGCCGCCGCCGATGACCACGAGGTCGGGATCGAGCTCCAGCTGCAGCGCCCTGAGCCGCCACGCCACCGGGACGATCACCGCATCGAGCAGGCCGAGTGCCCAGGCCTCGCCGGAGGCGGCCGCGGCCAGCACCGCCGGCGGCTCCTCGCTGCGCCCGCCGGCACGGGCGAGGCGGGCGAGCGCGGCGCCGGAGCCGATCGCCTCCAGCATCGCCTCGCCGGCCGCGGTCTCGACCGGGGCGACGCCGAGATGGCCGGCGAGGCCGCTCCGTCCGGCGACCAGCCTGCCGCCGAGGACGATGCCGCCGCCGATGCCGGTGGAGATGGTGAGGAACACCATGTCGGCGCCCTGCCCGGCACCGTGGCGGTACTCGCCCCAGGCTGCGGCCTGGGCGTCGTTGCGGGCGGCGACCGGCACTCCAAGCCGCTGCGACAGGGCTGCGACGATGGGAAAGCCCGCCGGCACCGGCAGGGTCTCGGGGTTGAGCGCCGACCAGCGGCCGCCGCTGACGCCGCCGGTGAGCGCCACGCCGGCCCGGGCGAAGCGCCCGCGCCAGGGCGCGGCGAGGCAGGCCATGGCGTCGAGCCAGGCCTCGGCCCCCTCCCCGCGCGGCGTGGCCGCCTGGACGCTCGCGAGCACCTGCGCGCCCTCGACCAGCGCCGCCAGGATCTTGGTGCCGCCGAGGTCGATGGCGAGGACGGGCCCGGCCGTCATGCGCGGCCGCCTGCGGCCAGCGGGCCGCGCCGCCCCTCCGCCATGGCTCCGGCGAACCAGGCGGTGATGTGCTCGGGCCGCGTCACGGCCGAGCCGACCACGACGGACCAGGCGCCGGCCCGGCTCGCCGCCTCGACCTCTTCGGCCGTGCGGTATCGCCCCTCGGCAAAGACCGGCCCGCCCAGCTCCTCGGCGCAGGCCTCGACCAGGACGATGTCCGGATCCTCCGGCACCGGCCCGCCGGTATAGCCGGACAGGGTGGTGCCGACGACGTCGCAGCCGGCGTCCCGGGCGCGGCGCGCCTGCGAGCGTGTCGCGATGTCGGCCATGGCGATGCGCCCGGCCAGGTGAACCTCCTCGGCGAGCGCCAGCACCGGCTCAGGCCGGTCCCGGTCGGTGGCATCGAAGGCGACGATGTCGGCCCCGGCCTCGGCCAGGGCGGCGACGTCCGCGCGCGTCGGCGTGATGATGATCGGCGTCGTCGGATCGACGCGCTTGACGATGCCGATGATCGGCAGGTCCGTGGCGGCGCGCACCGCCCGCACCCTCTCCACCCCCTCGATGCGCAGGCCCGCCGCCCCGCCGGCCACGGCGGCAAGGGCAAAGGCCACGACGATCTCGGTGCGATCCATCGGGCCGCCGACCACGGGCTGGCAGGAAACCACGAGCCTGCCCCTCAGCCGATCGAGTACGGAGTGCACGTGTGCGGTTCCAGTCTGCGCCTGATCGGGTAGGAGCTTAGGATGGAACAGACCGGTATGCAACCGGTATGAGACCAGTTTGAGAACTATCAGTTCTACATGGGATCGCCGGCGTCAACTCCGGTCGATTTCGTCCTTGATGAAGCGGGAGACAGCTTCATCGGTCTCGTAGAGAGCAAAGCGCGGATAGCCGAGACCACTATCGCTCCAGGTCAGGTGAACAATGGCGAAGCGTCCGTCGCTCGTCTCAACCAAAACGTCGTCATTTGCGTCACTTCGAGCGACGATCATTCCACTTGATCGTGCAAGCGGATGTGCGCCGGCCACTTCAATATCATAGCGGCGCTGGAAAGCATCGTGCTCATCGCCCTCGTCAAGCAGACGCCAAGGACAGGAAACCGAAATTGCCATTGCATATGCACTCCTAAACATTCCAAAATCTCAAATATTATTGATATACCTACAATATAAACCAAACATTCAAGTAGTATTTATGATGTCAAGACCACGAAGTCCGCCTACCGCTGCAGCTCCATGAGAAAATCATAGCGGTCGCCGCGGTAGCGGCTGCGGCAATATTCGACGGCGCGGCCGCCGGCGAGGAAGCAGCGGCGCTCGATCTCCAGCACCGGCGCGCCGCGGGAGAGGCCGAGGAGCCTCGCCTCCTCGGTGCCGGCCACGGCCGAGCGCAGGCGCTGCAACGCCCGCACCGGCTCGTGCCCGAGCGCCTCCAGCGCCTCGTAGAGCGAGGTCGTCACCAGGTCGGGGTCGGGCAGGAACTCGGCCGGCACCACCGAGAACTCGACCGCCATCGGCTCGGCGTCGGCGGTGCGCAGCCGGTTGAGCCGGCAGACCTCCGCCCCCGGCGACAGGCCGAGCGCCATGGCTTCGGCCGGCAGGGCGACACCCCTTTCTCGCCCGAGCCAGACGGCGCCGGGCTGATGGCCGCGGGCCAGCATGTCCTGGGAGAAGCTGGTGAACTGGCCGGCGGGCTTCTCGACCCGGTCGGCGACGCTGGTGCGTGCGCCCGGACGCTGCACCAGCAGGCGGTCGTCGACCAGCGCCTTGATCGCCTTGCGCACGGTGACGCGCGAGAGGTTGAGGCGCTGCGCGAGGTCGCGCTCGCCGGGGATCGCCGCGCCCGGCGGGATCAGCGCCTCCCGGATGGCGCCGCGGAAGGCCCCTTCCAGGCGCTGATAGAGGGCGGTGGGACTGTCGGCATCGAGCCTGGCCGCATCGCGCAGATAGGTGACGAGCTGGTCCGTGTGTTCGAGCGCGACGCCCGATTGCCCATCCGTCATGACAGATCCCGACTCGGCCCGCCCGCGCGGGCCGCGGTCAATCTAGTGCATCGGGCGGCGGAAGCGGAAGCGCTCACCCCGGAAACAGCGTCACCCCGCCGTCGACCCGCAGCACCTGGCCGTTGATGAACCTGGCCCGCGGCCCCGCGAGGAAGGCGACGGCGTCGGCGATCTCCTCCGGCTCGCCGTAGCGGGCGAGCGAGCGGATCGACGAATCCATCCGGGCGGGGTCGACGACGCGCGTCGCCTGGAAGCGCGCCGTCTTGGTGGCGCCCGGGCTCACCGCGTTGATGCGCACGCCCTCGTGCAGCAGCTCCTTGGCCAGGCACCTTGTGTAGTGGACCACGGCGGCCTTCAGCGTCGAATAGACCACCTCGGGCGAGCAGCCCATGTGCGCCGCGGCCGAGGCGATGTTGATCACCGAGCCGGAGCCGGCCTTGACCATCGGCGGGATGAAGGCCTGGCAGACGAGGATGGTGCCGATCAGGTTGTTGTTGGTCAGCACCTGGATGTCCTCGAAGGCGATGTCGAGGGCGTTGTTCGGATTGGGCTTGCCGCCGGAGGCGCCGATGTCGCCGCCGGCGCAGTTGACCAGGATGTGCACCTCGCCGAGCCCGGCGTCGATCGCCTGCTTCATTTCGGCGACGGCCGCCTTGTCGCCGATATTGCCGGTGACCGCCATGACGCGGGTGCCATGCTTGCCGATCTCCTTCGCCACGGCGCCGAGGTCGGAGAATTCGCCGTACTTGGCCGGCGCGGTCCAGTCGATGTCGTGGATCGCCACGTCGGCGCCGAGCTCGGCCAGGCGCGCCGCCATCACCCGGCCGAGGCCCCGGCCGGAGCCGGTGACGAAGGCGGTCCTGCCGTCGAGTTCCCTGGTCATGCCTCTGTCTCCATCCATTCGAGCGAGGCCATGGCGGCGGCGCTGCGCCGGATCATGGCGAGTTCATAGGCGACGAGCTCGCCGTCCGCGCCGCGCTCCCAGGGGGTGCGGGCGTCGACCTCCTCCGGCAGGCGGTTGAGGCGCGCCGCGGCGAGGCAGGCGGCGAGCTCGGGGGCGGAGACCGGCGCATAGCCGTTCCACCAGTCCGGCGTGAGCAGGCGGACGTGGCGGGCCTCCAGCGCGCCGGGCTCCAGCACCGCGGTCAGGCTGTCGTGGTGCCGGGCGAGGATGGCGGTGATGCCCGGGAATGGCACGGCGCCGTCGCCGATGGCGCAGCGCACCAGGCGGAAGCCCTCGCCGGTGAACTGCACCCGGTAGTCCTTGAGATGGAGGTGGCGCACATGCGGCGCGACCCGGTGCGCGAAGTCGAGCGGCGCCTCGGCCACCGGGAAGGCATTGCCGGTGTCGAAGCAGATGCCGAGGCCCGGCCCGGCCATCTCGCAGAAGGCGACGAGCTCGCGGCTGGTGAAGTCCTGGTGGTTCTCGATGGCGAAGACCAGGCCGGCATCCGCGGCCATCGGCGCGAGGCGCAGGAGGGCGTTGCGGATGGTCTCGGTCAGCTCACGCCATTTCGGGCCCCAGGCGTTGCGGTCGCCGCACAGCACCGGGCTGAGGCCGAGGCGGATCACGCGGGCGCCGAGGGCTTGCGCCGTGCGCAGCGTGTCCTCCACCGGCCCCATGCCGGCGAGCCCGGCGCTGACCACCGGCACCATGCCGAGGGCGGCCAGCCGCTCGCGCAGCGCCGCGAGGCCGCGGGCGTCGAGGGCGGCGAGCCAGGGCTGATAGATCTCCAGCACCTTGGCGCCGAGCTCCTCGGCGATGGCGATGAAGCCGTCGAGGCCGGCGCCGGCCGGGTTCGCCCGCGGCGTGTCCCGCCCCTGCAGGCCGAGATGATAGGTCAGTCCATAGGGATTGAGGCCGATGCGCAGCATGGGGATCTCGGGCTCAGCGGATGCCGGCATCGACGGTGATCGCCTGCTTGGTGATCATCCGGCTGTCGTCGGCGGCGAGGAACAGGGCGGTGCGGGCGATCTCCTCGCCGAGCAGCACGGTCTTGAGCGCCTGGCGCTGCACCATGGCATCGACGCTCTCGGGCGTCGGATACCAGAGCCGGCGCTGGCGCTCGGTGATGACCGCGCCGGGCTCGATGGCGTTGACGCGGATGTTGTCGGGCCCGAAGGCCTTGGCCAGCGCCCGCGTCAGGCCGAGCACGCCGGCTTTGGCCGCGGCATAGGCGACCATCTGGTCGGCGCCGGCGCGCCAGGCGATCGAGGAGAAATTGATGATCGAGCCGTGGCCGAGCTCGACCATCTGCGGATGCACCGCCTGCGCCGCGAAGAAATGCGGGCGCAGGTTGATGTCCTGGGAGCGGTCCCAATAGTCCGGCGTCACCTCGGCGATGCGGTGGCGCTCGTCGTTGGCGGCATTGTTGACCAGCACGGCGATCGGGCCGAGGCGCTCGCGCGTCGTGACGATCGCCGCCTGCAGCGCGGGAATGTCGGTGACGTCGCATGCGAGGAACAGCGGCGGATGGGCGGCGTCGGCGAGCTCGGCGGCGAGGCGCTCGCCGTCCTCGACCAGGATGTCTGGAAAGGCGACCCTGGCGCCGTTGGCGGCGAAGGCGCGCACCATGTCGGCGCCGATGCCGCTGGCGCCGCCGGTCACCAGGACGACGCGGCCGGAGAGGCTGGGATAGGTTGCAAAGGCCACGGTGGTTGCGTCCTCAGATCAGGGTCCTGGTCTCGGGGTCGAACAGGCAGGCATGCGCCATGTCGATGCCGAGCGGCAGCATCTCGCCCATGCGCGGCGCGCCGTCGGGGTCGAAGCGGCCGACCACCTCCAGCGCCCCGAGCCTCAGCACCGCCATGGTCTCCGCGCCCGTCGGCTCGACCAGCTCGACCGGCGCCGACAGGGTGGCGATGCAGGGCTTGCGGGTGGCGAGGTCCGGATCGTGGCGGAAGAGGTGCTCGGGGCGCACGCCCAGCACCACTGCGCGACCGGCGGCGGCGACCGGCGCGGGCCGGTGCAGCGCCAGCTCCGCCGCTTCGCCGCCGGCGAGACGGATGGTGACCGCCCTGCCCTCGCCGGTGAGCTCGGCCGGGATGAAGTTCATCGAGGGCGAGCCCATGAAGCCGGCGACGAACATGTTGGCAGGCCGGTCGTAGATGGTCTGCGGCTCGTCGAACTGCTGGACGCTGCCCTGGTGCATCACCGCGATGCGCGAGGCCAGCGTCATCGCCTCCACCTGGTCGTGGGTGACATAGACCGTGGTCTTGCCGACGCGGTGGTGCAGCTTCTTGATCTCGGTGCGCATGTCGACGCGCAGCTTGGCGTCGAGGTTGGACAAGGGCTCGTCGAACAGGAACAGCTTGGGGTCGCGCACCAGCGCCCGGCCCATGGCGACGCGCTGGCGCTGGCCGCCGGAGAGCTGGCCGGGCTTGCGCCTGAGCAGCGGCTCGATCTGCAGGAGCGCGGCGACGCGCGCCACCGCCTCGTCCTGCTGCGCCCTCGGCACGCCGCGGCTCTCCATGCCGAAGGTGATGTTCTCGCGCACCGTCATGGTCGGGTAGAGCGCGTAGGACTGGAACACCATGGCGATGTCGCGGTCCTTCGGCGCCACCGCGTTGACCAGGCGCCCGCCGATGCGGATCTCGCCCGCGGTGACGCTCTCGAGGCCGGCGATCATGGCGAGCAGGGTCGACTTGCCGCAGCCGGACGGGCCGACCAGGGCGACGAACTCGCCGGTCTCGGCCTCGAGGTCGATGCCCCGGAGCACCTCCAGGGAGCCGTAGCTCTTGCGCAGGCTGCGGATGGTCAGCGAGGACATGCGGGGCTCCTCGGGGTGGCGGGGGACAGGCTCGGAAGAGGCTGGGAGCGCGAGGAAGCCCCTCGGTTCGGTCGGGCGAGACGCAGAGGCTGACGGCCGAGGCGCGACGTGCGCGTCCTCCCTCCCCCTTGTGGGGAGGGATAAAGGGTGGGGGTCGTAGGCATAGGGTTCGCCTTATCCGGATGGACCCCCACCCCTACCCCCTCCCCACAAGGGGGAGGGGAATGGCAGGCGTCGCGCACAGAACCTGCCCCACCAACCGCCCCCCTCACTTGATCGCCCCCTGCGTCAACCCGCGCACGAAATACTTGCCGCCGAGGAAGTAGACCAGCAGCGGCGGCAGGGCGCCGATCAGCACGGCGGCGCTCATCACGTCGTAGACGCGGACATTGGTGCCGTTGGTCGAGAGCGCCACCAGCGCCGCGGTGATCGGCTGCTCGCGGCCCGAGGTGAAGACCACGCCGAAGAGGTACTCGTTCCAGATGCCGGTGAACTGCCAGATCACCGTGACGATCAGGATCGGCGGCGAGAGCGGCAGCACGATGCGCCGGAAGATGCGCCAGAAGCCGGCGCCGTCGATGCGCGCCGCCTTGATCAGGTCGTCGGGGATGCCGAGATAGTAATTGCGGCAGAACAGCGTGGTGAAGGACAGGCCCTGCACCACGTGGATCAGGATCAGCCCGTAGGTGGAGTTGGTCAGGCCGAGCTTGCCGAGGATGAAGGCCCAGGGCATCAGCGCGATCTGGCCGGGCATGAACACGCCGAGCGTCATGCAGGCGAACAGCGCCTCCGAGCCGGGAAAGCGCCATTTCGACAGGATATAGCCGTTGACCGCGCCGATCAGGGTCGAGATCACCGTGGCGGGAATGGCCATCTTCAGCGAATTGTAGAAATTGCCCTGCATGCCGGCGCAGGTGCCGCCGATGCAATAGGTGCTCCAGGCCTCGGCCCAGGCGTGGAAGGAGAAGCTCCTCGGCCAGGCGATCAGGCCGTTGGCGGCGATCTCCGGCAGCGACCGGAACGAGTTCGCCACGATCACCAGGAGCGGCAGGACATAGACGAGCGAGATGGCGCCGAGGACGCCGTAGACCGCGAGGCGCGAGACGAAGTGGCGCCGGCGCGCCGCGGCGGCCTCGGGGTCGAAGGCGGGAAGGGTCGCGTCAGCCACGGCCGGCCTCCCCTCGGCGGCGCCAGACCACCCAGAGCGCATAGGGCACCAGCACCACGGAGAGCGCCATCAGCATCATGACCGCCGCCGCCGCGCCCTCGGCGATCTGGCCGCGCTGGAACATCAGGTCGAAGACGTAGATGGCGGGAAAGGTGGTGGCGATGCCGGGGCCGCCATTGGTGAGGGCCACCACCAGATCGAAGGTCTTGATGGCGAACTGCAGGAGGACCACCGCCACGGCGATGAAGATCGGGCCGATGGTCGGCAGGATCACCTTGCGATAGGTGCGGAAGGCCGAGGCGCCGTCGATCTGCGCCGCCTTGACCAGGTCCTGGTCGACCGAGCGCAGCCCGGCCAGCAGCAGTGCCATGGCGAAGCCCGAGGACTGCCAGATGCCGGTGGCGATGATGGCGTAGATGGCCAGGGTCCGGTTGGTGGTGAGGCGGAAGGTGAAGTCGCTCCAGCCCAGGCTCCGCACGAAGAACTCGATGCCGGCATTCGGGCTGTAGAGCCAGCTCCACACCGTGCCGGTGACGATGAAGGAGACCGCCAGGGGATAGAGGAAGATGGTGCGCCAGCCCGCCTCCCCCCTCACCCGCTGGTCGATGCAGATCGCCAGGACCAGCCCCACCGCCATGGCGAGCACGACATAGAAGGCGCTGAACAGGAAGAGGTTGGTGTAGGCGATGTTCCAGCGCTTGTTGTTCCACAGCGAGACGTAGTGCTCCAGGCCGACGAAGCCGTAGCTCGGCAGCTGCGAACTGTCGGAGAGCGAGATGTAGAGCGTCCAGATCGTGAAGCCGAAGACATAGACGAAGGTCGCCAGCAGCGAAGGAACGAGCACGAGAAACGGCAGGGCCGCGGCCAGCCGGTCGCGCAGAGGCGGCCGCGCCGCCTCCACGCCTGACATGTCGGTCACGATGGTCGCCATCGCGTCATCCTCCGAAGCCGCGCCAGCCTCACTTCTGCGCTTCGACCGCGTCGGCCATGGCGTTGGCCGCCTCCTCCGGCGTGGTGTCGGAATTCACGAAGGACGTGACCGTCTCCATGATGGCGCCGCGGTACTTCTGCAGGACGGTCATGTTGTGGGCCATGGAGCGCACCAGCGTGCCTGCCGCCATCGAAGCCTCCAGGTCCTTGTGCGAGAGCTGCTGGCAGGGGTTGAAGCCCTTGGAGAGGTCGACGTCGAGGCGGGCGGGGATCGAGCCCTTGGCCTGGTTGAACACGACCTGGAACTCGGGCGAGAGGATCAGCTTGGCGAGCAGGGTCTGGCCGGCGACGTAGTCCGGGTCCTTCTGCTTGAAGAACACCACGGAATCGGAGTTGAGGATGAAGCCGGGCTTGCCCCAGTCGGTCGGCGCCTGGGCGCAGACATAGTCGGCGCCCTCCTTGAAGCCGGCGGCGGTGAGCGTGCCGATCTCCCAGTCGCCCATGATGAAGAAGGCGGCCTCGCCATTGGCCATCATGTTGGAGGCTGCGTCATAGTCGCGGCCGGCGATGGCGGGATCCATGTATTTCGACACCATGGTGCGCAGCTGCGCCAGGGCCTTGACCATGCCGGGGCTGCGCATCGCCTCGACGTCGCCCTCGACGAAGGCCTTGCGGTAGAGGTCGATGTCCTGGCCGTAGAGGACGACCTCGAAGGTGGTGGCGTCGGTCCAGTCGGTGCTGAGATGGGCGAGGCAGACGATCTTGGCGGCCACCGCCTTGTCGCAGTCGGCGTTGAACTCGGCCCAGGTCTTGGGCAGCCCGGTGATGCCGGCCTTGGCCATGGCCTTGGTCGAGCCCCAGATCCAGTTGATCCGGTGGATGTTCATCGGCGCCGCTACCCATTTGCCGGTCGGCTTCATCACCGACAGGAGCTCGGGCGCCACCACCTTCTCCCAGCCCTCGGACGCGGCGAGGCCGTCGAGATCGGCGGTCATGCCGGTGGCGTTCCACTCGGCGATCTCCGGCCCCTTGAGCTGCACCGCCGGCGGGGCGTTGCCGGCGATGACGTCGGCCCGAAGCTTGGCCAGCGTGTTGGCGGTGTGGCCGGCAATCGAGGTCTGCTCCCACTTGCCGCCGGCGGCCGTGAACATCTCGCCGAGCTTGGCGATGGCGGCGGCGTCGGAGCCGGTCGACCATTGATGCAGGATATTGGTCTTGGGTTCGGCGAGCGCGGATCCCGCCATCGGCGCAAGCGCCATCGTCGCGGCCAAGGCCGCAGCCTTCAAACGCATCGTTTCTCTCCCTCGGTCTGCCTGGCGGCGGGTGGCCGCCCCTGATGCAGCGACGTGTGCCGGCTTGCCGGCCGCCCCTTCTACGAGGGGCTGCTATTTTTTCTAAATCGAATGAATTAGAGTGTCAATTCGTCGATGCTGATGTCCCCATGCCCCTGAACGAGCTGAAATCCCTGCTGATCGACGGCGACCCCGGCACGCCGGAGAGCCGGATCGTGCGCGTGATGAGCGAGCGCGGCACGCTGTCCGCGGCACAGATCGCCACCGCCACCGGCCTCGCCCGCTCGACCGTGTCCACCGCTCTCGCTGGCCTGCGCCGCTCGGGCGTGGTGATCGAGGCGGCGGGCGGCGACACCGGCAAGGGCGTCGGCCGGCCGGCGACGGCGCTGGCGCTCAATCCGGAGGCCGGCACCTGCGTCGGCATCCATCTCGGGCTGGACGGCTTCCGCCTCGTCGTCGCCGACGTCTCACATTCCGTCATTTTCGAAAAAACTGAGGAACTCGGCCGCGACTACACGCCGGCCCGGGCGGCGACGGCGGTGAAGCGGGCGATCGACGCGGCCTATGCCGAGAACAGCCTGCGCCGCTCGGGCCTCATCGGCGTCGGCATCTCGGTGTCCGGCCCGGTCAGCCCGGACGGGGTGGTGCAGCGGGCGAGCATCGTGCCGCTCTGGGCCGGCACCGACATCCGCCAGACCTTCGGGCCGGTGCTGCAGCGCCCGATCTTCGCCGACAACGAGAGCAACTGCGCCGCCATCGCCGAGATGATGTGGGGCGCGGCGACCGGCTGCGAGGACTTCGTGCTGTTCAAGATCGACGTCGGGGTCGGCGGGGCCATCGTGCATCGCGGCCAGGTGATGACCGGCGTCGCCGGCAGCGCCGGCGAGTTCGGCCACATGACCATCGATCCCGACGGGGAGCTGTGCCGCTGCGGCAATCGCGGCTGCCTGGAGCTCTATGCCAGCTTCGTGCGGCCGCTGGCCCTGGCCGAGCGGCTGCACGGCAGGCGCATGACCATGGACGAGGTCATCGCGCTGGCCCTCGAGGGCGACGTCGGCTCGCGCCGGCTGATCGAGGACACGGGGGCGATCGCCGGCCGCGGCCTCGGCATGATCGGTGCCATCATCAACCCGCCCCTGATCGTCATCGGCGGGCGCATGGCTCTCGCCGGCGACCTGATCCTGGAGCCGCTGATCGCCGCCTACGACAAGCACACCCTGATCAAGCGCCGCGACGTCGACGAGGCCAAGCGCACGCGCATCACCATCGGCCGCTTCACCCAGAACGACGCGCTGCTCGGCGCGGTCGGGCTGGTGCTGCGCCATCACGGCCGGCTGGGTTGAACCTGCCCCAGAACCCGGCAATGCAGCCGTTTACTGTTCCATATAAAATATATCCAAAACCAATTGCCCGACCCAAGGAAACGCCATAGCGTCCGGCCAGCGTCAAGTATTCGGGCGCTTACCGACGCGCCGGGGGGAAGCAGAATGGCAGGATCGACATGCCGTCGGCTTGCTGCGGGATGCGCTCGCATCATGATCTGGAGCCTCGCTTCCCTGTGCGGCTGGCTCCTGCTTGTGGGGGGTGTGTTCTTCATCTTCGACGCGAGCACGGCGGTGCCGCTGATGAAGGTCGGCGTCGTGGTGCTGCTCGCGGAAGCCCTCGTGCTCTGCCTGGCGGTCGGCGTGCTGACGGACCGCAACGCCTCCTTCGCCGCGCGCCTGGAGGACGTCCTCACCCTGCGCTTCGCCCGGCGCTGAAGTCCGCTCAGGCCCGCGGATGGGTGGAGACGAGGATCTGCCGGCCGATGGCGACCGCCTCCTCGTGCGCCTGCGGGGCGACGTCCTTGACCACCAGCACCGCATGGGCGAGGCGCGAGGTGGTCTCGTGCGAGCCCCAGCCGCGGGCCACGATCAGCGTCTGGATCTCCCGGCGGAAGGCGAGCCCCTCGACGCGCCGGCCGCTCATCGCCGCCATGCCGAGATAGGTGGTGAGGTTCTGCTGATCGAGGTCGTCGCGCACCCCATGCCGCCGCGCGCGCAACAGCAGCAGCCCGATCAGGGCGAGAGCCAGCAGGGCGGCGAGGATGCTCCAGGCTTGCATCGCGATCTCGTTCGGTCTTCAGCGTTCGGACCCTTTCCCTGAGGATTTGTTCCCTGAGGACGTGTTCCCCGAGGACTGGGTGCCTGCGCAGAGCTAACAGCGAACGGAGGATTTTCACAATCCCGCCACATCATTCCCCAACTTTGTGACAGCGTTCCCCACAGGCGGGCCCGGGGAGCCGTCCTGAAGGAAAACCCCGCCCGGCCGCAGCGGTTCCACGGTGGAGCCGGTGGCGCGATCCCCGCAGACCGCCGCCATGATGCTCCTTGCCGCTCCCCTCCCCCGCATCCTCTGGGCCGTGGCCTATCTCGGCGCCGCTTCCGCGCGGCCTGGTCCGCTGCCGCCGCTGCGGGCGCTGCTCGACCGGGGCGATACCGTCGTCGCCGAGGGGGCGCTGGTGCAGGATCCCGGCTCGGCATGCCTGGGCCCGGACGACGGCGGCCGCTCGCTGCTTGTCCAGGACCTGGTGCTGCGCGGCTGCCTCGTCGTCCCGCCGGTGCTCGGCCGCTTCAAGCGGCTGGAAGGGCGTGACGGCGCCTTCGTCTGCGTGTCCTTCCGCGCCTGGACCTGTTATCCTAGCGACCCGGCACCCTGACGGCTGTTCCCGGCGGATCTGCCGCTACGTCAATCTTCGCCTACGATCCGGCCACCACGCCACGTCGGAGCGGACAGGATGAGCGACCCCTCGGCCCAGGAAGTTCTGTTGCTGGCCCTGATCAACCGGGCCCGCCTCGATCCGGCGGCCGAGGCCGCGCGGCTCGGCATCGACCTCAACGAGGGGCTGGCGCCCGGCACGCTCTCCGCCGATTCGAGCCAGCCGCTGGCCTTCTCCGCCGCGCTGCAGACCGCCGCCGAGGCGCACAGCCAGGCGATGATCGACAGCGACTATTTCGCCCATACCGATCCCAACACCGGCAGCACGCCGCAGAGCCGGGCCAATGGCGCGGGCTACAGCGGAGGCGTCGGCGAGAACATCTCCTGGCGCGGCACGACGGGAACGCCCGATCCCACGGCGTTCGCCGTCCAGCAATATGGCGACCTGTTCGTCGACGCCAATGTCTCGGGGCGCGGCCATCGGCTCAACATCCTCGACGACCGCTACCAGGAGGTCGGCATCGGCCAGGTGATGGGCGCCTTCACCGTGTCGGGCAACACCTACAACGCCTCGATGATCACCCAGGATTTCGGCATTCCCGCCGCACCGGGCCAGATCCTCACCGGCATCGCCTACAACGACAGCGACGGCAACGACTTCTATTCCGTGGGCGAAGGTCGCGGCGGCATCGCCGTCGTCACGGCGGGCGGCGCGACCGCGACCGGCACGGCCGGCGCCTATGCCCAGCATGTCGGTGTGGGCGACCAGGCCGTCACCTTCTCCGGCGGCGGCCTGCCCGGCCCGGTCAAGGTGCTGGCGACGGTCACGGCCGGCGAGAACGCCATGGTGAACCTGATCGACGGCACCACCGTCGAGACCTCGGTGTCGCTGCGCGAGGTGAGCGGGGTCGCGACCATCATCGGCCGGGGCACCCACGACCTCACCCTGGCCGGGGCCGGCGGCGACGACACGATCATCGGCTCGCTCGGCAATGACCGCCTGATCGGCGGGGCCGGCAACGACACGATGCGCGGCGGCGCCGGCGACGACAGCTACTATGTCGCCAACAGCGGCGATATCGTCGACGAGACCGGCGGCTCGGGCACGGACAAGGTCTATTCGTCCCTCAGCTTCAACCTCGGCAACCCGAACCGCGTGCACGGCGCCGTCGAGAATCTGGTCCTCACCGGCACGGGCGACATCAACGGCACCGGCAATGCGCTCGCCAACAGCATCACCGGCAATGCCGGCGCCAACACGCTGCAGGGCGGCCTCGGCAACGACCGGCTCGACGGGCGGGACGGGAACGATCTTCTGGTGGGCGGCTCGGGTGCCGACCGGCTGACCGGCGGCGCCGGTGCCGACCATTTCGTGTTCAATTCCATCATCGAGAGCACTCTCTCGAGCGCCAATCGCGACGTGATCCTCGACTTCAGCCGGGCGCAGGGCGACAAGATCGATCTGTCCGGCATCGACGCGCAGACCGGCGTGAGCGGCAATCAGGCCTTCCACTTCATCGGCACCGCCGCCTTCGGCCACCATGCGGGCGAGCTGCGCTATGCCGTGCAGAACGGCAACGCCTATGTCTATGCCGACGTGAACGGCGACGGCACGACGGATTTCTCGGTGCAGGTCAGCCACATGACGGCACTGCAGTCGAGCGACTTCATCCTGTAGCGCGCGGCCGCACGCCACCGGGCGCTCGATTCCAGCCGGGTGCCGGCGGCGATCAGCGTGGGCGCTGCCTCGCAGCCTTGCCACGGCCGGGCAGGGCTCGCTCCCGCCCGGCTTCGGCGGCTGCCGGCGGAGCCGCGGGCCGGCGCAGGATCAGCCAGGCGACGAGAAGCCCGGCGAGCACGGCCCCACCGCCGAAGACGACGAACCACAGGCCCATGTCCTCGTGCCCTCGCGGCGACCAGTGCAGGAATTCGGTGAACTTGTTCTTCATCCCGCCCCCGCGTTCGATTTCGCCACCCACCCGCCCTTGCGCGATAGCATGCCGGGAAGCCGGGTCCCATGCACCCCCTCCTGCAGATCGGGCTCGGCTTCCCTCTTTGCCCGGGCACCAGCCGGCCCTATGCTCGACGGCCATGCAGGATCCCGCGACCAGCAAGGCCGTTTGCCGCGCCATCGCGCTGGCGAGCCGTGCCGCCGCCTATGAGGCGGCGCGCGCCGAGGCGCTGCGGCTCGGCAACCGCGAGATCGCCAGCTTCCTCGCCCTGCGCATCGAGGAGTGCCGCAGGGATGCTCGCGGAGCGCTGGCCAAGGTCGCCGACGGGCCGCAAAAGCGGGCCTGAGGCGGCTGGAGGGCATCGAGGATCCGTCGGCGCCGCGTGACCTTGCCGCGGACGGCGGACGCATCAATCCATGACAACGATCGCCCCCCTGCGACGGTCGGGGCCGCACGACACCAGGAAAGGACGGATTTTGCCTGTTGAGACCCCGACGACGACGAAAAAGGACCAGCAGGACGGAACTGCTGCAAGCGAGGAGGAACAGGCGTTGGACACGGCGATCGGCGCCATCCTCGACAGCTATGCCGTCGGCGATGTCAACAGGAACAAGGCGATCGAGGAGCTGGCGAAGCTGATCACGCCGCTGCGGGGCGAGGCGCCGAAGCGCAAGCCGCGACGGCCGCTCCACGCCACCTGAGGCGCCGGGCCGGCCGGCACGGACGATGCCGGGTCGCCGCATCCCTGGCGCCGATGGCCGGGAAGGGCTATCGGGATGCGGGCCGGCCATGGCAGGACGAGACCAAGGCAGATGACCTACGACGCGTTCAACGCCCTGTGCGGCAGCCTGCCCGGGACGACATATGTGGTCCAGTGGGGCGGGTCGCATGTCTGGAAGGTCGGCGGCAAGGTGTTCGCCATCGGCGGCTGGCAGGAGGCCGAGCCCAGCTTCACCTTCAAGGTCAGCGACATGTCGTACGAGATGCTCAAGGAGCAGCCCGGATTGCGGCCTGCGCCCTATCTCGCGTCGCGCGGCCTGAAATGGATCCAGCATTACGCCAGGCCCGGTCTTTCCGATGCGGACCTCGGCGCCTATCTCAGGCGATCGCACGCCATCATCGCCCAGGGCCTGCCGAAGAAGAAGCGCGCCGAGCTCGGGCTGGACGTCACGCGGCCCCAAGCAGGCTCTCCCGGACCTGCCTGAAGCGTTTTGCGCTTCGGCGGACTTGCCAAGACGCGTCGAAACAAAGAGCGAGCGCAAAGCAGCGTTTCCGCCCAAACACGCTTTGCTCCAGGCTTGGCGCGCGGCGCCACGCGAAGCGGTCAGGGCTCGCGGCACCGTCCTTCGATCCAGCGCGCCGCGCGTTCGAGAGCGTCGGCGGCCGCCCGCGAGCTCTCGACAATGTGGAGCAGGCCGTGGCCCTCGCCCGGCGCCACGTCGAGCGTCACGTCGCGCCCCATGCCTGCGAGCGCCTGCGCCAGGCCGAGCGTATCGTCGCGGAGCGGATCGTCACTCCCGACCATGAGGTAGGTCGGGACGGACGAGCGCCTGGCGAGGGCGCCGATCGCATAAGGGTTTTCCGCCGTGCCGCCCGTGGCCAGGTCGAAATAGCGTCGCAGGCAGGCGGCGTCGGTGCCCTCGGCACGACGACCCCTCTCGACGATGGACGGCGTATCGAGCAGGCCGTGAGCGCCATAGAAGCTGCAGACGCCGGCGAGGTGGCCGCGAACGGCGGCCGGCAGGCTCGCCTCCACGGCAAGCGCGATGGCGCCGCCGGCCGAGTCGCCGCAAAGGACGAGCCTGGTCGCGCCCTTCGCCAGGAGGTGATCGATGACGGCGCGGCCGTCTTCGACCGGTGCCGGTGCGACAAAGTCCGGCGCAAGCCGGTAGTCGACGGAATAGAGCGGCAGGCCGGTGGCACGGCCGAGCTGCGCGGTGACGTCGGCATGGGTCAGCGGCGAGCCGACGATGAAGCCGCCGCCGTGGAAATAGACGATCGCCCCTGCCCGGGCCTGCGCAACCCGATGCTCCAGCACCCGCACCGCCCCAACCGTCAGCCAGCGGGCATTCTCCGGCATCGGCCTGGCCCGTTGCCGCTCGTAGCCGGCCCGCAGTTGCGCGACATCCGCGTTCAGCCAATCCAGGGGGGAAGCAGCCATGGCCGGTCCGCTCGCCGCGGCTGCCCTCCTCCGATCAGGCGAACCACCAGCGCTCGGCGCCGCGCGCGCCGTCGAGCGGCCAGCTCGCCGACAGCTTTGGGCCATGCGCCACCTTCGAATGCCGCGCATAGACCCAGTTGCGGAAGAACGGGATGATCGTGCCGCCCTCGTCGCTCACCAGGCGCTGCATCTCGCCATACATGTCCGTGCGCCTCCTGGCATCGATCTCGGCGCGCGCTTCCACCAGCAGCTTGTTGAAGCGCTCGTTCTTGAAATGGGATTCGTTCCAGTCGGCGCCCGCGGCATAGCCGAGCGAAAAGATGATGTCCGGCGTCGGCCGCTGCCCCCACCCCGCCATGCAGAACGGCTTCTTCAGCCAGACATTGGACCAATAGCTGTCGTTCGGCTCGCGCTTGACCTCGACATTGACGCCGATCTTCTTGACCGTCTCGGCAAAGAGCGCCGCCATGTCGACGGCGCCGGCGATCACGGTATCGGCAGCCGAGAGCTGGATGGTCAGGCCGTCGAGGCCGGCCTTCCTGATCAGCGACCGGGCCCGGTCCGGGTCGTAGTGCCGCTGCGGCTGGCTGGCATCGAAGAACGGCATGATCGGGCTGATCGGGTGATCGTTGCCGATGGAGCCGTGGCCCTTCAGCACCAGCCTCATCAACTGCTCGCGGTCCGTCGCATATTTCAGCGCGAGCCTGAGGTCAGGATTGTCGAACGGCTTGGCGTCGCACAGCATCGGCATGCCGACATGGGTGCCGGAGGGGACTTCGTCGACCTCGATGTCGGGGGCCTTGGCCAGGAGATCGACCGTCTTGTAGTCGCATTCGATGATCGCATCGAGCTCGGTCGAAAGCAGAGCCGTCTGCCGGGCGACGTAGTCGTTGACCGCGGTGAAGACGACGCTGTCGAAATGCGCGCGATCCGGCTTCCAGTAATTGGCGAACCGTTTCATCGTCGCCCGCACGCCGGGCTGGAAGGTTTCGAGCACATAGCCGCCGGTGCCGGCATTGTCCATGGGATCGATCTTCCCGTCCTTGCCGAGCGGCAGCATGATCAGGTGGTAATCCGTCAGGATATAGGGAATGTCGGCATTGCCCTGGTTGAGCTTCAGGACCAGGGTGTGGTCGTCGTCGACGACGATCTCCTCGATGGCGGCAAGCAGCGGCTTGGCGGCCGATTTCGAATCCGCGCCGCGGTGAAGATTGAGGGATGCGGCGGCGTCCCGGGCATCGAAGGTCTTGCCATGATGAAATTCGACGCCCTTGCGCAGTTTGAGCGTCCAGGTCCTGGCATCCTTGGAGCCTTCGAAACTCTCGGCCAGCTCGCCGGTCACCGTGTTGTCGCCCGCGATCTCGGTGAGGAAATTGGTGCGGGTATGGGCCAGGGTGATCATGAAACGCGAATTGGTGGTCGCGGGATCGAGCGCGTCGGAGGTGTTGCCGTCGTCGAGCCCGACCCTGAACGTGCCGCCCTTCGCCGGCGTCGCCGCCGCGACCTCACGCGCCCAGAGCGCGGAGGCGGCGCCGAGGCCGAGACCGAGCGCCAACGCGCCCTGCATGAAGTCGCGGCGACCGATCCGCCCGGACAGGGCGTTCGCCGTCAATCCGGCAAGCCCGGATGCGCTTTCCGTATCGGCCATGTCCGTCTCCCGCAGCTGGTTGGGTCCTGGCGCATTGCCTGTTCTCAGGTCTTTCGCCGGGGGAGATCGTAGGTCAGGGCCACGGGCCTGAATGAGCCGTGTTCGGCAAAAACTATGCAGGTTTGCGGCCGTCCCATTGCAGGCGCCGTCTTGCCCTGCATTCTTCGGTCGAGGCCTCCGTCGCCGGCCAGCAGCCGGCGACGAGACGCGGGCTCCACCCGACGTCGCCCGGCCAGTTTCCTCTGCGGCAGGCCGATGCGCGACCGGGGCTCAGCGCGCCCTTGCCGTGGCCTGGCGGCGGCGGACAACCTCGTAGGCGATCGCGCCCATGAGCGTGATCGCGATCATCACCAGGGCCAGCGCGTTCACGGCCGGCGTCAGCCCGGTGCGCACCTTGGTGGCGATGAAGACCGTCAACGGCGTGTCGTGGCCGCGCACGAACAGCGTCGTGTTGTAGTTCTCGATCGATTGCAGCACGGCGAGCAGCCCGGCCGCGATCAGCGCCGGCTTCAGGAATGGCAGCAGGACGCGCCGGAAGACCATGACCTTCGACGCGCCGAGACCCAGCGCAGCCTCTTCCTGCGTGCGATCGAAGCGCTGCAGGCGCGCGGCCACCATCAGCATGACGTAGCAGGTGATGAAGCTCGCCTGCGCCACGACGATGAGGAAGGCGCCGCCGCCCACGCCGAGCTGGCGCCAGAGCACCAGGGTGGAGATGCCGATGACCACGCCGGGGGTGAGCAGCGGCGACACCATCAGCGCATAGAGAAAGCTGCGAGCCCGGGCATGCAGGCTGGTGAGGACGAGCGCCGCCGCCGTGCCGGCGGGCAGCGAGAACAGCACCACGCAGAGGGCGACGCCCAGCGACGTCCAGACCGAGTCCCACATCGCCCGGCCGTTCCACAGCTCGACGAACCACTGCAGCGTCGTTCCCTGCCAGGGCGTGACCGTCGGAAACCGGCTGGTGTTGAAGGTGGCCGCGCCCATGATCGCGAGCGGCGCGAAGAGATAGACGAAGAAGGCCGCCATGTAGAGGCCGAACAGGGCGCGGGCGATACGGTCGGCGCCCCTCATTTCGCCACGTCCGCGAGATTGACGCGCGCCAGCCTCAGCGCGATCAGCACCACGGCGAGGCACAGGACCAGCAGCACGAAGGCGTAGGCCGCGCCGCGGTTCCAGTCTCCGCCCTCGAAGAACCAGTTGTAGATGATCTCGGTGAACCAGCGGCTGCCCGGCGAGCCGAGCAGGGCCGGCACCACATAGGACCCTGCCGCGAGCATGAAGGTGAAGACGCAGCCGGTGGCGATGCCGGCTTTCGCATGCGGCATCACCACGCGCCAGTGGATGCGCCAGGTGGCGGCGCCGAGATCCCGCGCCGCCTCGATCTGCGCCTTTTCCAGGCTCTCGATCGAATTGTAGATCGGGAACAGCATGAACAGGATGTAGGCGTAGACCATGCCGGCCAGCACGCCGGCATTGCCGTACCAGCGCACCGGTTCGTCGATGACGCCGATGGACAGGAGCAGGGCGTTGAGCGGCCCGCGCAGGGCGAGCAGGATGTACCAGGCGAGCGTGCGCAGCACCTCGTTGATCCAGAACGGAATCGTCAGCGCGATCAGGACGAGCCCCAGCTGGGATGGCGTCGCGTGCTGGGCGAGCCAATAGGCGAGCGGGTAGCAGACGACGAAGGTGACGAAGGCCACGAGCGCGCTCGCCCAGATGGTCTTGAGGAAGATGGCGCGGTGCACCTCGTCGCCGGCGAGGGCGACGATGTTGGCCAGGGAATAGACGTCGTCGGGCCCGCCGATCTGGGCCGGCGGCAGGTTGGGCCGCAAGGCGTAGTCGATCATCATGACGTTGGGCGCGAGCACCATCCCGGCCAGCCACAGCAGCACCAGCGCGGCGAAGACCGTGGCGAGCCCGCCGCCGAAGCGCCTGTAGAGCTCAGCCATCGGCCAGCACCACCGCACGCTCGGCGGCGAAGCCGAAGGAGGCGCGCATGCCGATCTCCAGCCCGGCTCCCGGATCCGCGCCGAGGAGGGAGGCCACGAGATCGGCGCCGTCGTCGAGACGCCCGTGCGCCAGCGCGAACGCGCCCTCGAAGTCGATGCGTTCGACGGTTGCCGTCAGCCGGTTCTCGCCGCCGTCGCCGGGAACCAGCACTTCCGGGCGAACATAGAGCTTCGCCCGCTGCCCCGCGGCGAGAGCCGGTCCCGCCCGCCCGCGCATGACGCCCATCCGGGTCTCCAGCGCCGCCATGCCGCGCTCGACGGCGGTCACCGTGCCCGCGACGGCGTTGATCTCGCCGACGAAGCCCGCCACGAAGGGCGTGGCGGGGTTGGCATAGAGCTCGCGCGGCGTGCCGACCTGCTCGAGCGCGCCCGCGCTCATCACCGCGATGCGGTCGGACATGGCGAGCGCCTCCGACTGGTCGTGCGTGATGTAGATGAAGGTGACGCCGGTGCGCTTCTGGAGCGCGCGCAGCTCCGCGCGCATGTGCTGGCGCAGCTTGAGGTCGAGCGCCGACAAGGGCTCGTCGAGCAGCAGCACCTGCGGCTCGACGGCGAGCGCCCGGGCGATGGCCACACGCTGGCGCTGGCCGCCGGAGAGCTCGCCCGGCATGCGCCCGCCATAGCCTTCGAGCGCGATCAGCCCCAGGAGCTCGTCGGCCTTCCTGCGCCGCTCGGCCCTGGAGACGCCGCGCGCCTCGAGGCCGAAGGCGATGTTCTCCCACACCGGCATCAGGGGAAACAGCGCCAGCGACTGGAAGATCATGGCCGTCGGCCGCTCGTTGGGCCCGAGCCCGGTCATGTCGCGGCCGCCGATGAGGATGCGGCCTTCGGTCGGGTGCAGAAAGCCGGCGATCATCCTGAGGATCGTGGTCTTGCCGCAGCCGGACGGGCCGAGGATGGAGAAGAACTCCCCGCCCTCCACGGTGAAGGTCACGTCGCCCACGGCGCGGGTCGCGCCGAAGGCCATGCCGACCTGATGAAGCTCGACGAAATGCGACATGGGGTTCCCTCGTTCAAGGGCGGGGCGGCCAGAGGCGCCCCGCCCCCGAAAGACGTCAGGCCGAGAGGAACTTGTCCTGGTACTCGTTGCGCCGCGCCACGAACCAGTTCTCCTGCACGGGCCACCACCACAGCTTCTCGAGCGCGTCGCCGGGATAGGCGGCGGCGAAGAAGGTCCGGTTCGCGTCCGACAGATGGGCTTCGGCGCCGACGGCGGTGGTGTTGATCGAGGTGTGGTTGGCGTACATCGCGCCGCCCTCGGGCGTGACCATCCAGTTCAGGAAGGCATAGGCCTGCTCGACGTTCTTCGCGCCGACCGGCAGGGAGACGCCTTCCATCCAGGCCAGGGCGCCTTCGACGGGCGCGATGTAGCCGATCGGCAGGCCTTCGCGGATCAGCGCCGCGGCCGAGCTGTCCCACGTCTGGCCGATCTCGGCGCCGTTGACGCGGAACGCGCCCTGCGCCTCGTTTTCGTTGGACCAGAACTGGACGATGTTGCGCTTGCGGGCGATGGCCTCGGCCAGAACCACGTCGTAGTTGGCGCGCATCACCTCTTCCTTGGCGAAGCTGTCCCTGAACGGGTGCGGCAGCTTGCCTTCCTTCTCCAGCCACAGGGCCAGGCCGACGAGGCCGGAATGGCCGCGCACGGCCGCCTTGCCCGCAGCCTCGGGCATCCAGATGTGACGATAGGACGCCACGCCATACTCCAGCGGGAACTTGGTCTTGTCGAAGGCGATCGCCTCCGTGCCCCAGTCCGTCGGCACCTGGTAGCGCTTGCCGCCGATCACGGCGCCCAGCTTCTCCGACCCCTTCGCCGCGCTGCCCAGCACGCGGTCCCACTGCACCTTCGATTCGTCGATCGGCTGAATCAGGCCGTATTCGACATAGTTCGGCACGCGGTCGACGGCCGGCCAGATGATGTCGTAGCCCGTGCCGTTGGAGGCACGCATCTGGTTCAAGAGCTCGTCATTGGTGCCGTAGGGCGTGTAGGTGGCCTTGATGCCGGTGGCCTTCTCGAAGGCGGCCAGCAGATCGTCGCTGATGTAGCCCGCCCATGCGAAGATGTTGACCGAACCGGACGAGCCCTGAGCGTAGCTCCGGGAGATGAAGGGGGCCGCCAGAGAAAGGCCTACGGCCGCAGCCGTCCCCTTCAGAAACGTGCGTCGCTCGATGGTCGCCACAGAAAGAACTCCTTGTTCGTAGCGTACCGCCTGCGTCTATTTCCACTGCAAAACAATCCGATGACACGCCTGCAATTCTTTGTTCGAATGCGCAAGAAGGCGCATCCCCTCCGACAGGGCGCCATTCTATGTAGATATTTGCCGGTAAAGCTGCGGGTTTCAGGATGTGAGCCGCTCGAAGCGGCTTTGGGGGAGGCAGTCCCGGTTTCAGACGCCCCGCTTGCGGCGATCCGGGAGGTCAGAGCGAATCGTACATCGTCTCGACATTGGTCAGCCTGAAGCGAAACGGCACGGGAAAGGTGTTCCGCCAGACGTTCGCTGGAGCGCCGCGCAGCAGCGCCACGGCCCGCCCGGTGTCGCCGATCGCCCCGCCATAGAGCCGATTGGCGATGTTGAGCATGCCGGTCTGGTGCATGGCCGGGGTGCCGCTGGTGCAGGCGTCCTTGACGAGCAGCACCCGGAAGCCTGCGGCCATGGCGTCGCGGACGCTGGCGGCAATGCAGGCCTCGGTCCAGACGCCGGCAATGACGAGCCACTCGACATCGAGCGCCTTGAGCCGCCCGTCGAGCGAGCCTTCCTCGAAGGCGCTGGCATCGTTCTTGTGGATCACCACCTCGTCGGCGAGCGGCGCCACCTCGGGGCAGATCGCCACGAGGGGGCTTCCCTTGGCGCTGAAGGCCGGTCCGCCGTCATCGGCCCGGGGCTCGAACGGCCGCGGCGGCCGCGTGTCGAAATCGCGGACGAAGGCGGCGTGAAACACCGCGACGCCATGGGCGCGTGCCGCCTCCAGAAGCTGCGCCGCGTTGGCGAGGACTTGGTCGAGATTGTCCGCGACGCAGAGCGGATCGGAGCGCTGGTCCTCCTGCAGGTCGACCACGAGCAGCGCCGTCCTCTTGAGATCGAGCCTGAGATCCGCCTTCATCAGCCCTGCCCCAGAAGCTCGTCCTCGAAGGGAAAGCGCGAGATCAGCGCGCCGCCGGTTTCGGTCACCAGCACTTCCTCCTCGAGCTTCACGCCCTCGCGGCCGCCCTTCTCGCCGATATAGCTTTCGACGCTGACCACCATGCCCGGCACCAGATGCCCCTCGCGTCCATAGGTCTCGAAGTCCATGGCGTGGGCGATGAACGGCGTCTCCCCGTGCATGCCGACGCCATGCATCACCGACGTATAGCGCTGGTCGACGAAGCGCTGCGGGATCTTCCAGGCGCGATCGGCGATCTCGCAGAAGGCGATGCCCGGCCGGATCAGCTCGATATTGTGCTGCACCTGATCATGGGACATGCGGTACAGCATCTTCTGGTAGTCCGTCGGCCTGCCCGGCCCGCAGCGGAACGTGCGCGAGAAATCGGAATAATAGCCGTAGCAGCCGATCGTATCGGTATCGAGCGCCACCAATTCGCCGGGACGCACGCGGCGGCCGCTCGCCTCGTTGAACCAGGGGTTGGTGCGCTGGCCAGTGGTCAGGAGCCGCGTCTCGATGAACTCGCCGCCCTGGCGGATCACCTCGCCATACATGATGGCGAACAGCTCGTTCTCGCTGACGCCGGGCCTGATCGCCTCGCGGACGGCGGCGACGGCGGCCTCGGCCCCGGCCATGGAGATCTGCAGGCACTTGATCTCCTCGGGCGTCTTGACCGCGCGCACCGCCAGGATCTCGCCTTGGCAATCCTTGACCTCCAGCCCCTGCGCCTCGAGGGCCAGGGCCTGCAGATGCGTGCAGCGGTCCATGCCGATCTTCGTCGCGCCCGGAGCCTTCCTGCGCATCAGGTCGGCGATCTCGGCGGCGAAGGGGTCGGCGGTCGCCTCGTCCTTGGCCGATACCGACGACCAGACCAGCTTGCTCGGCCTCGCCTCGTCGATGGTCTCGAGCCCCGTGCTGACGTGATAGCTCTGGGGGTAGTCGAACAGCGTGATCGGTCCTTCCGCCGGAATGAAGATGTAGCGGGTCGAATTGCGCAGGAAATAGCCGAACATGTTGCGCGTGCCGGTGGCATAGCGCTGGTTGTAGGGATCGAACAGGATGACGCCGCCATAGCCCGACGCCTTCAGCCAGGCGCGCAGCCTGGCGAGCCGCTCCTGGCGAAGCTTCAAGGCGTCGACCGCTGCCGGCTCGGTATCGGAGAGCCACATGCCGTTGGACGGGTCCTCCGCCAAGGGATGACGCATCCTGTCCTGGAAATCGACATCATCCACCTTGTCGGGGTCAAAGACGACAATCGACATCGGGCTCACCTGCCTCATGTTTCGCCGATTGCGACTATAGAGCCGTCCCCGCCAGCGATTGTGCCGGAACTGGCGATCAATGTGCCGTTTATCGGGGGTCGACCACTCTGCGCATCTGCCGGGGCGTCTTGCCGTAGACCGTGCGGAAGGCACGCACGAAGGCGGAAAAGCTGGTGTAGCCGCTGGCCAGGCCGATCTCGCGCACCGACATCGCCGAATGTTCGAGCAGGTCGCGGGCGCGCTGCAGTTTCAGCCGCTTGTGGTATTCCGCCGGCAGCACGCCGACCTCGGCCTTGAAGGCACGCTCGAGCCGCTCGATGGCGACACCGAGGCGGCGGGCGACGACGGCGATCGAGATCGGCCCTTCCCGGTCCGCCTCCAGATGCGCGACCGCATCGAGCACCAGATCGTCACGGATGCCGGTCCGCAGGCGAAGCTGCAGCCGCTCGCGATCGGTGGAGGCGCGGATGCGGTCGTGCACGAACCATTCGGCGACGCCGCGCGCCAGATGGTCGCCGTGGTGGAGGGCGATGAGATCGAGCATCATGTCGAGCGCGCCGATGCCGCCCGCCGAGGTGAAGCGGGTCCGGTCGATGACATAGATCGCCCGCTCGAGCTTCAGGCCGGGGAAGGCTTCGACGAAGGCCGGCTGGCTCTGCCAATGCAGCGTGCAGGAAAAGCCGTCGAGCAGGCCGGCCCGGCCGAGATAGAAGGCGCCGTCGGCCACGCTGCCGATATTGCCGCCCCTGCGCAGGGACTTGCGGATCCAGCTGAGCGGCTCCGCCGCCTGCAGGCGATCCGCATCGCCGCCCGAGCAGACCACGATGTAGTCGGCCGGCGGCGCCTTCGGGGCGGCGAAGTCCGGCGCAATCACGATGCCGTTCGAGGCGCGTATGCTCCCCTCGCCGCCGCCGACGACCGCCCATTCGTAAAGCGCCTTGCCGGCGAGCGTATTGGCCGCGCGCAGGGGCTCGATGACTGCGCTGAACGCCATCATCGGAAAGCCGGGAAAGATCAGGATCGCGAATTTTCGGATCACGAGCCAAGGTCCCGGCACCGGCAATGGCTGTCAAGCCTTGCTTCGGCACGGAGATCGGCTCGGATGCTGCGGCTGCGACGTTCTCCGCGGCACCCGCCAAGGGAACATTCTGCTTCGCAAAAGGTTTGTGGTCATTCGCATCGCAAGTCCAGGCCAATTCGCCGCCTCAGGCAGCAATCATTGCCTCAGCGCTGCGGACGGCCGTGCGCCTCGGACGATGAGAAGGCCTGGAGAGACTGGGATGGCCGGAGCCACGAAGACGCCGGCCGGGAAATCTGCCGGGAGCCCCACGATCGAACCCAGCAAGCCGCGCCTCCTCGGCCTCCTGGGACCGGGCCTCATCACCGGCGCTTCGGATGACGACCCGAGCGGCATCGCCACCTATTCCCAGACCGGTGCGCAGTTCGGGTACGCCACGAGCTGGACGTTGCTGTTCTCCTATCCCTTGATGACGGCCATCCAGATCATCAGCGCCCGTCTCGGCAGGACGACAGGCAGGGGCATTGCCGGAAATCTGCGCAAATACTATCCGAACTGGCTGGTCTACTCCAGCGTATCGCTGCTGCTGATCGCCAATGTCATCAACATCGGCGCGGATGTCGGCGCCATGGCCGATGCCGTCCATGTGCTGATCGGCGGACCGCAGATCGCCTATGTCGTCGCCTTCGGCACGATCTGCATTCTGATGCAGGTCTTTCTTGCCTATAAGAACTATGTCGGCGTGCTGAAGTGGCTCACGCTGGCGCTGCTCGCCTATGTCGCCACGCTCTTCGTCGTCAAGGTCGACTGGCTCGACTTCGCGCGTCACCTCGTGCTGCCGGATCTGTCGTTCAAGGCCGACTATCTGACGGCGATCGTCGCCATATTCGGCACCACGATCAGCCCTTACCTGTTCTTCTGGCAATCGTCCCAGGAGGTCGAGGACATCAAGGCGGTGCCCGAGCGAAAGCCGCTCAAGGCCGCGCCGGAGCAGGCGGACAATGCCGGCAGCCGCATCAGCCTGGACACGTTCGTCGGCATGGCGATCTCGAACATCATCGCCCTTGCGATCACGATCACGGCCGCCGCGACCTTGCATGCCAACGGCGTGACGGACATCCAGAGCTCCGCGCAGGCTGCGGAAGCCCTGAAGCCCATCGCGGGAACCTTCGCGGAAATCCTGTTTGCCGTCGGCATCGTCGGCACGGGTCTCCTGGCCGTCCCCGTCCTCGGCGGCTCGGCCGCCTATGCCGTCGGGGAAACCATGCGCTGGAAGACCGGCCTCGACCGGAAGCCGAGGGAGGCGCGGGCGTTCTACGCGACCATCGCGCTCGCGACGGTCATCGGCGCCGGGCTGAACCTGACGCCGATCAACCCGATCAAGGCTCTGTACTGGAGCGCGGTGATCAACGGCGTGGTCGCGGTGCCGATCATGGCCGTGATGATGATGATGTCGACGCAGCCGCGCATCATGGGCAGGGAGACGATCGGCCTCAGCCTCCGGATCTTCGGCTGGCTCGCGACCGGCGTGATGACGCTGACCGCCATCGCGATGATCGTCACCTCATTCCTCTGACGCGCCTTGCCGGGACCGCGCATCGAGGCCGGAAGGCTTCTGGCTTCCCGGCACCGATCTCGTTGCATCGGCGCCGGGCTGGTTTCGAGCCGTCAGATCTCGTCGCGCTGCCGGCCGCCGAGAGCGGCTGCAGCGCTGGCGATGAAGGCGCCGACGAGCAGGGACAGGACGGTCAGCAGCGCCGTCGCGATCCCGGCCTTTCTGGCCGCATCCGCGGCCTCCTTGACCTTGAGCTTGGCCTGATCGAGCTGGCCGAGAACATCGCTGATCCGCTTCTCGGCATCCGCCGCCGGCAAGCCGGTGCGCTGGGCGACGAGCTGGCCCAGATAGGCCCGGTCGGCGGCCGGCACGTCGCCGGACGCCATGTCCGTCAGGAGAATCCGGGACGCTTCCGCCCGGCTGTCGCCTGCCGCCTGCGGCGTCGGCGCCTGGCCGGCGGGCAGCGCTGCATTGGCCGGCGGCCGGAACATCAGATCGATGAAGTAGTCGGTCGGCAGGCCCGACCCGTTTGCGGCCTTGCCGGCCGCAGCTTGCGTCGCACCCTGCGCCGCGCCGGAGGCGATCGACGTCACCGCCGAAGCACCGCCGCCGACGATCGCGGTCAGGGCCGAGCTCAAGAGGCCGGCCGCGACGACGGTCGCCAGCGCCCAGGCCAGGAAGCCATGGGCCGTATCGCGAAAGAACACCTCGTCGGCATGCACGCCGGCCCATTTCGTCCGGAGCCGGCCGGTCAGATAGCCGCCGAGGGCCGAGGAAAGCCACTGCACGATCACCAGCCAGATCGCGGTCGAGACGACAATGGCGGTCGCACCGGCGCCGGCGCCCGACCAGGGAGAGGTCATCGCCAGCCCCAGACCCGATCCGAGCAGCAGAAGCACCAGCGAGGCTGCGACGGCGGCCAGGGCGCCGGCGATGACGGCGCTCCACGACACGGCGGAAACCGACGCCTCGGCGCCGCGTGCAACGGGGCCGGCCTCATCGACGCCGACGATATCAACGGTCGCAAACGTTGCCATGTCCGGTTCCGTCAATGATAGAGAAAGGCGATGAGGATGATGATAGGGATCGGCACCCCCAGGAGCCAAAGCAGTATTCCCCGTCCCATGACAGTCTCCATGACCTTGAGTTGACGATCCATAACGGCCTTTTGCCGCAATTGTTCCTTTCGTCACGCCGGAATATTCGGATCATTGCTCAGCCATCATCTTTGGTCCGCCGCCAATCGCCTGCGCGAAGTCGGGACGACCGCCAGATCCGGGAGGACGGCGCGCCGCCTTGGCGGCCACGGGTCTCGCGGCCGGCTGCGATGGAGCCGATCGCTCTTTGCTATGCCCTTTCCGGCCCGGCGGGAGCGCTCTCGACGAGCGTGCCGATCAGGCGCATCAACGCCCTCTGCTCGGGCTTGCCGCTGCCGGCCGCCAGGAAATCGAGGAGGCCGATCCGGCTCGGTTGCCCGCCGGACGGCGCATTGGGGCGATGCTCGACGGCAACGTCTCCGGCCCCATCCTTGATCAGAAACCAGGCATCGCCGCTGGAAGCCTGATACAGGAGGCGCATCGCGCTGCCTTGCGCCGGCATGTGTCGCAACTCCATAGCGGCCTCCTGAGGTTTGCGCTCGTCCCGAGACAATCGTCCTAGCGGTCGAACGTTCCCGCCACGAGCGGATGCTCGCCCGGGCCATGGGAGATCCTGCCCGGGCGCCGGCTCTTCCCATCCGGTTTTGCTCGTCCCGATCCTCCGACTGCGCAGGGGCTCGCGACGATGGCACCGCGACCGGGTGAGGGCCGGCGGAGGAACAAGGCCACCGCGGCGCCGTTCTTCCCTCAGCAGTGCGTCGTGGCCTGGAAGAGGCACCGACAGCCAACGCCCCGACGACACCCGTGAGGTCCCGCTTCCCCATGCTCCCTGGGACGACGGGCTGCGAGGATCCGGGTCGACTCGGCGCAAGCCAGGCAAGGAGGACACCATCGTGGTGCAGAATCGTTGGCAAGCTGATGAGCGCGGCCGGGGCCGGGGCGACTGGCGCAACGCCGGCAGCGACCGGGCATGGAACGAGGATCGCCAACGCGAGGAGAGCTCCCATCGCGACGACCGCGGCGGCCGGCGTCGGGCTTACGGCAATCGCGACGGCGGTTTCGAGGATGTCCGCGGGCGAGGCGCCGGCGGATATGGCGCTCCGTCATGCGGCCGCGGCGACGACGACTGGTTCGCCTCGTCCTACGACACGCCCCACGGCCTGCGCCGTCTCGACGGCCCTGCCGGCCAGGACGATCGTGACGGCTGGGGCAGCGATTTCGAGCCCGGCCGGGAGGAACGCGACCGGCGCTGGCGGGACGAGCGGCCCGCCCGTCACCGGCATGCGGAGCGCGGGTTCTGGGACCGCGCCTCGGATGAGGTTGCCTCCTGGTTCGGCAATCCGGACGCGGAGCGACGCCGTGAGGAGGACCAGTTCCGCGGCCGCGGCCCGAAGGGCTATACGAGGTCCGACGAGCGCATCCGCGAGGACGTCAGCGACCGGCTGACCGACGACCCCGGCGTCGACGCCAGCAATATCGAGGTGTCGGTCGCCGGTGGCGAGGTCACGCTCTCCGGCACGGTGACCAGCCGCAACCAGCGGCGGCGGGCGGAGGACTGCACGGAATATGTCTCCGGCGTCACCCATATCCAGAACAACATTCGTGTGAGGGAACCGGCGCCGCCCTCGATCGGCCAGGCCGCCTTCGGCCGCGACGCTTCGGAGACCGGCGAGGCCGTGCCGCCCGCCGATCGCCGGACCGAGCGCTAGAGCATTTTCTGGCGAGCCGGCACTCGGTTCGCGTCAAGACAATGCGTCAAAACAAAGAGATAGAGCGCCTGACGAGCGCCCGGAGCACATCGACGCCGATGCCAACACGGGCATCGCTCACTTTGATCTTCGGCAGGGTTGAGCGGGACTTGAAGGCACACTCCGCTACCACGGCCAGCCGACGCCGTGGATGTCCGCGCTACTGACCGCGCCGACACGGATTTCGGCGCATGGATTAGTACAGATCCGGATGCTGGCGGGTGGAGAGAGTGGTGCCTAGGGGCGGAATCGAACCACCGACACTGCGATTTTCAGTCGCATGCTCTACCAACTGAGCTACCTAGGCCCGGCGGCGCCTCGAAAGGCAACCGGAGACGCGGGCTTATAGCGAGGCGTTTTCGGCCTGTCCAGCGCTCGATGACGTCTTTGTCACGGGCTGGGGATAAATCCACAATCGTCGCCGGACCGGTCACGGCGTGGCCTTGGTCCGGCCGCTCGGTGCCTCCCGCGAAAAAGCAAAGGCGGCCCGCAGCCCGCCTTTGCCGAGAGCGACGATGCGGGGGCGTACCCCGCGCAGCCTCAGCCGGCGATCTCGTTGCCGGCGAAGAACTGGGCGATCTCGATCCTGGCCGTCTCCGGCGCGTCGGAGCCGTGCACCGAGTTCTCGCCGACCGAGAGGGCGTAGAGCTTGCGGATGGTGCCGTCCGCGGCATTGGCCGGGTTGGTGGCGCCCATCACCTCGCGGTACTTGGCGATGGCGTTCTCGCCCTCCAGCACCTGCACCACCACGGGTGCCGAGACCATGAAGCTGACGAGCTCGCCGAAGAAGGGCCGCTCCTTGTGGACGGCGTAGAAGGTTTCGGCCTGCTCCTGCGTCATGCGGATGCGCTTCTGCGCGACGATGCGCAGACCGGCCTTCTCGATGACGGCATTGACGGCGCCGGTGAGGTTGCGGTTGGTCGCATCCGGCTTGATGATGGAAAAGGTGCGCTCGAGGGCCATAGGTGTCCTGATCGGATTGAGAAAGAGGCGCGCGGCTTATATCGGCGCGCCGGGACCGCATCAAGGGCCGGCCCTCAGGCGACTTGCGACAGCTTCTTGCGCACCTTGGCCAGGAAGTGCCGGCGCCGCGTCTCCGACACGGTGTCGAGGTTGTGGAGCGCCAGCCAGAGCGTGCGGCAGCGCGGGGCGCAGATCACTTTCAGGCCGCGCAGGATGATGTTGCGGCCGGGCTGCTTCATGTAGACCGTCCACCACCACCAGGGCGAGCCGAGCGTCGAGACGCAGGCAAGAAAGCGGATCTGGGTCAGCACCGGGCCGATCGGCTTGTCGTTCTCCGGCATGGTGAAGGTGGCGTAGGGGATCCAGACCCGCTCCAGCCAGCCCTTGAGCATGGCCGGCGGGCCGTACCACCAGGTGGGATAGACGAAGACCAGCCCCTCGCACCAGCGCAGCGCCGTCAGGTGCTCGGCCACCGGCTTCTCGTTGTCGCCGGGCGTGTGGTAGCCGCGCCGCTCCTCGGCGCTCATGACAGGCTGGAAGCCGGTGGCGTAGAGGTCGAGCAGGCGGACCTCGTGGCCGGCCTCCGCCAGGCCCTGCATCGCCGCGTCGCGCACGGCGGCGGCGTAGCTTTCGGCGCAGGGATGGCAGTAGACCAGCAGGACCCGCATGCCTCAGGCCCCGATCAGGGCGAAACGGTCGACGTCGACCATGCCCCTGTCGGAAATCTTGAGGTGCGGGATGACAGGCAGCGGCAGGAAGGCCACCTGCAGGAACGGCTCGGTCAGCGTCACGCCGAGGCCCTTGGCCGCCGCGCGCAGCGGCATCAGCGCGTCGCGCACGTCCTCGAAGCGCATCAGGCTCATCAGGCCGGCGACGGGCAGCGCCACCTCGGCCAGCACCCGGCCGCCCTCGGCGACGACGAAGCCGCCGCCGATCTCGCCGAGCCGGTTGCAGGCCAGCGCCATGTCGGCCTCGTCGGCGCCGACCACGGTGATGTTGTGGCTGTCATGGCCGACGGAGGAGGCGATGGCGCCGCGCTTCAGGCCGAAGCCGCGCACGAAGCCGACGCCGATATTGCCGTTGACGCCGTGGCGCTCGACCACCGCCACCTTGACCACGTCCTGGCCGAGGTCGATGCGCCGCTCGCCGTCGGCGAAGGGCAGCTCGAGGGTGAGGTGCTCGGTGATGATCTTGCCGGGGATGACGCCGATGACCGGCGTGGCCGGGCCTGCGCCCGGAGCCCGGAACGCGCCCGCCTCGACATGCGGCGCCCGCATCGAGTCGAGCCCGACCGGCTCGACCGTGCCGCGCGTGGCGAACAGCGCCTCGTCGACGAGGCGGCCGGCCGAGATCACCGTCTGCACGCCGCAGCGGGCGAGGTCGTCGATCAGCACGATGTCGGCCCGGCGGCCGGGCGCGATCATGCCGCGATCCCTGAGGCCGAAGGCGGTGGCGGCCGAGAGCGTGGCGACGCGGTAGACCGCCAGGGGTGGGGCGCCGAGGGCGATGGCGGTGCGGATGATGAAGTCGAGATGCCCCTCCTCGGCGATGTCGAGCGGATTGCGGTCGTCGGTGCAGAAGGCGAGGTAGGGCGAGGTCTCGATCGAGATGATCTCGGCCAGGGCATGCAGGTCCTTCGACACCGAGCCTTCGCGGATCAGGATGGTCATGCCCTTGGCGAGCTTTTCCCGCGCCTCGGCGGCCGTGGTGGTCTCGTGGTCGGTGCGGATGGTGGCGGCGAGATAGGCGTTGAGGTCCTTGCCGCGCAGCAGCGGCGCATGGCCGTCGATATGGCCGCCCTGGAACAGGAGGAGCTTGTCGAGGCAGCCGGGATCGGCATGGATCACGCCGGGAAAGTTCATGAACTCGGCGAGGCCGATCGTCCTGGGGTTGCCGATGAAGGGTTTCAGGTCGGCGGCCTCGAGCCGGGCGCCGGCAGTCTCCAGATGGGTCGCCGGCACGCAGCTCGAGAGCTGGACGCGCAGATCCAGCGCGGTATGGGCGGCGCTCTCCAGGAAATAGCGGATGCCCTCGGCGCCGATGACATTGGCGATCTCGTGGGGGTCGCAGATCGCCGTGGTGACGCCGTGGCGCAGCACGCAGCGGTCGAACTCGGCCGGGGTGACGAGCGAGGATTCCACATGCAGATGCGTGTCGATGAAGCCGGGGACGGCGATGAGGCCGCGGGCGTCGATCTCGCGCCGCCCCCTGTATTCGCCATAGGTGCCGACGATGCGGTCGCCGCACACCGCGATGTCGGTCTCGACCAGCGCGCCGGTGATCAGGTCGAGCAGCCGGGCGCCCTTGACCACGAGGTCGGCCGGCTCGCCCCCCCTGCCCTGTGCGATCATTCGGGAGAGGTCGCTGGCCTGCATGAGAGTCGCTCCGCGTTGACGGCGGGAACGTCCGCCGATTTGCAGGCGACGGCAAGGGGGAAGATGCGAGGGGCGCCGCTTGCCTCAGCGCAGGCCGTGCCGGGCGGCCCAGGCGGCGATGGCGGCGGCGATCGCCGCGGGCTGGTCCTCCGGCGCGAGATGGCGCGCCGGCCCGCAGCCGACCACGTCGAGCGCCGCGATGGTGCGGCGGCACCAGTCGGCCATCTCGGGGCCGATCAGCAGCGTCTCGACGCCGTCGAAGGTCATCAGCAGCTTCGGGACCTCCGGGCTCGCGGCCAGCCAGGCGTCGTAGGCCGCCACCCGGGCGGCGACATCGGCCGGCTCGCCCTCGATCGGGAAGGCGCGCGGCCAGGCCAGCAGCGGTCGGCGGCTGTCGCGCGTCGGATAGGGCGCGCGATAGGCCGCGAGATCCGCCTCGGCGAGCGGCTCGCGCACGGTGGCGCGCAGGGACACCTCCATGAAGACATTCTCGTCGAGCACCTTGGCCTCGCCGCTGCCGGGCGCCCGCAACGCCTCGATACGGGCCCGCGCCGGGCCGGGGAAGTCGCCCCAGGTCATCGGCCGCACGATGGTCTCGAGGAAGGCGAGCCCACGCACCCGGCCGGGATGCCGGGCCGCCCAGTCGAAGGCCAGCGCCCCGCCCCAGTCATGGCCGACCAGCACCACGCCCTCGAGCCCCAGCGCGTCGAACCAGGCGTCGAGATAGCGGGCATGGTCGGCGAAACCATAGGCGATGGCGGGCTTGCCGGAGGCGCCCATGCCGATGAGGTCGGGCGCCAGGCAGCGGCCGGCACCGATGCCGGGCGTCACGTTGCGCCAGAGGTGAGAGGAGGTCGGGTTGCCGTGCAGGAAGACGAAGGGCCTGCCCGCCCCCGCCTCCGCATAGGCCATGGTCGAGTCCAGCACATCGATGACGGGCATGGCGATTTCCTCCGCCGGGACGAAATGGTAAGGTGCCTGTCTAATAGCAAATAGTCAGGTACCTGTCTATATCGCCATGGACGATTGTGCTTCCTCGCGCCCGGCGCTCGGCCTGCTGCTGCGGCTGGTGCATCAGCAATGGACGCAGGCGGTGGACGCGGCGCTGGAGGCGGCCGGCTTCGGCGACATCCGGCCGCCCCACGCCAACGTCTTCACCTTCGTGCCGGCCGAGGGCATCCAGGTCAGCGAGCTGACCAAGCTGGCGCGGGTGCGCAAGCAGACCATGACCCAGGCGGTGGAGGAGCTGGAGCAGCTCGGCTATGTCGAACGGCGCCCCGACCCCAGCGACCGCCGCGGCCGCCTGGTCTTCCTCACCGACCGCGGCCGGGCGGTGCGGCCGATCGCGGTCGCGGCGGGCCGGCAGGTCGATGAGCGCTGGTCCGCGCTCACCAGCCCCGCCGAGATCGACGCCCTGCGCGGGGCGTTGCAGTCGCTGCTCGAGCGGCTGCAGGGGGAAGCGGGAGGGCGGCGGGAGGCGTAGGCCGGAAGGCGCGGCGGCAGGCGGTCTCGTTCGCCGGCAACTATGCCGAGCGCAGCGCCTGCAGTTCCCCTCCCCGCAAGGGGGAGGGGATCGGCAAACGTCGCGCCCAGGCTCGCGAATCGAGGCGCTCCCTCACCCGCCCTCGGCAACCCGCCCGTTCTCCACCCGCAGCACGGCGTCGGCGACGCCCTCGACGTCCTCGGGCGTGTGCGTGGTCATCACCACGGCGAGGCTCTTCTCGCGCCGGAGGCCGTCGATGAGCGCGACCATGTCGCGCCGCAGCGCCGGGTCGAGGCCGGAGAGCGGCTCGTCGAGCAGCAGCACCGGGCGAGTGGTCAGGAGGGCGCGGGCGAGCGCGACGCGCTGGCGCTGGCCGCCGGAGAGCTCGGCCGGGCGGCGCTTGCCGAGCCCGGCGAGGCCGACGCGCGCCAGCGCCGCGGCGATGGCGGCATGGTCCGCCGGCTTCAGCCGCAGCGCCGGCGACAGCGCCAGGCCGGCATTGTCGGCGGCGCTGAGAGTCGGCAGGAGGTTGTGCTCCTGGAAGACGATGGCGACCGGACGTTCGGCCGGCCGGAGCGGCAGGAGATCGCGCCCCTCGAAGGCGAGTTCGCCGCTCGCGACCCGCTCGAAGCCGGCGACGGCGTTGAGCAGGGTCGACTTGCCGCCGCCGGACGGGCCGACCAGGGCGACGACTGCGCCGCGCGGCACGGCGAGGTCGTAGCGTCCGACCCAGCCGGGATAGCGGATGGTGAGATCACGGACGAGGAGCATGGGCCCTCCGTCCGAGCCAGTCCGCCAGCAGGAACAGGACGAGCACCAGGCAAGCCAGCAGCGCCGCCACGCCCTCTGCGTCGGCGATGCGGTAGGCGCCGAGCTTCTCGTAGAGCAGCGCCGGCAGGGTGACGAGCGCATCGGAGCCGAACAGGGTGACGACGCCGAGATCGCCGAGCGACAGCGCCGCGGCATAGGCGAAGGCGGCCCCGGCCGAGGTGGCGGCGAGCGGCCATTCGATCAGGCGCAGCCGCGCCAGCCCGCCCATGCCGAGGCTCGCGGCCAGGCGGCCGTAGCGCTCGGCCGCCAGGGCGAGCGGCGGCTCGACCAGCCGATGGACGAAGGGGAGCGCCATCATGGCGTTGACCAGCACCATGGTCGGCAGGGCGATCGCCGCGGGATCGCCGACGCCGCGGGCGATGAGGTAGAGCCCGGCGGCGAAGGCCAGCGGCGGCACGGCGATGATGAGGAGCGGCGCCACCGTGACCAGCGCCGCCAGGCGCCGCGCCCCGGCTTCGGCCAGCGCGGCGCGGGCACGCGCCAGGGCCATGGCCGCGGCCAGGGCGAGGAGCGCGGCCGGCAGGGCGACGGCGAGGCTGGTGGCGAGCGCCAGCGCCGTCTGCGCCCCGGCCGTGCCGAGGACGGCGCGCCCGCTCCAGGCGATGGCGGCGAGCGGCGGCAGGATCAGGCCGGCGGCCGCGAGCAGGATCAGGCCGTCGACGAGGCGCAGGGCCGGGACGCCGCGGTCGGGCCGCTCGATCGGCCGGCCGGCGGCGCCGGTCTCGGGCGGACGCACCAGCAGCGGCGCGGCGGCGGCGACGATCAGCGCCATGGCGCCGATCTGCAGCACCGCGAGCAGCGCCGCACGGCCGAAATCGACGTCGAAGCGCAACGCCTCGTAGATCGCCACCTCGAAGGTGGCGGAGCCCGGCCCGCCGCCGAGCGCCAGGGGAATGGCGAAGCTGGTGGCGCAGGCGATGAAGACGAGCAGCCCGAGCGCCGGCGTCTCGCGCCGGAGGATCGGCAGGTCGATCAGGCGCAGCACCGCGCCCGCCGGCATGCCGAGCATGGCGGCGAGCCGCCAATGCTCGCCTGGCACGGCCTCGACCGCGGCGAGATAGACGCGCGCGGCGAAGGCGGCATTGAAGAAGACATGCGCCAGCAGGATGCCGGTGAGCCCATAGATCGAGACGCGCGGCAACCCGAGGGCAGCCAGGCCGTCATTGACGAGCCCGGCGCGGCCGAACACGGCGGTGAGCGCGAAGACCAGCACGATCGCCGGCAGCGCCGTGGCGACGCCCAGCAGGGAGAGGAAGGCGCCGCGCAGCGGAAAGCGCCGCCGCGCCAGGGCCAGCGCCAGCAACGCGCCGGCAAGGAGCGACAGCAGCGTCGACAGGCCGGCCTGCAGCACGGTGAAGCCGGCGATCGCGGCGAGATAGGCGAGATCGGCATGGAGCGCGCCGGCCCCCGGCGCGGCCAGGATCAGGCCGCCGAGCGAGGCTGCGACCAGCAACGCAAGGATGCCGAGAATGGCGAGACCGGGGATCACGGGGCATGCCTCCCCTCTCCCGGCCCCTTCACTTCGCCATGGCCGCCAGCCATTCGTCGATCCAGGCGCGGCGGTCGGCGGCGAGCCGGGCGGGATCCGAGATCAGCGCCTTGGCCGGCACGGGGACTGCCTTGAAGCTCTCGGGCAGGCCGGCGGCGGGAGTCCTGGCCGGATACATCCAGTTGGTCTCGGGCAGCAGCGCCTGCGCTTCGTCGGAGAGCAGGAAGGCGAGGAACCGGCGGCCGAGCTCCGGCTGCTTCGAGGTGGCGACCAAGCCGGCGACCTCGAACTGGGTGGCGTGGCCCTCGGGGAACATGGCGGCGTGGTAGTTGAACTTCTTCTCCGCGCCGATGTGGTAGGCCGGCGAGGTGGAATAGGACAGCACCATGTCGGCCTCGCCCTTCAGGAACAGGCCGTAGGCCTCCGACCAGCCCTTGGTGACGGTGACGACCCGCGGCTTCAGCTTGGTCCAGGCCTCGGCCGCCTTGTCGCCGTAGACCGCCTTCATCCAGGCGAGCAGGCCGAGCCCGGGGGTGGAGGTGCGCGGGTCCTCGATGACGATGGTCGGGCCCTTGGGATCGTCCACGAGATCGGCGAGGCTGGCCGGCGGGGTCTTGAGCTTGTCGGCATCGTAGACGAAGGCGAAATAGCCCCAGTCGAACGGCACGAAGGTCTTGTCGGTCCAGGGGGCCGGCAGCGACAGGCCCTGCGTCGAGACGCCGTGCGGCGCGAACAGGCCGGAAGCCTCGGCCTCGCCCATCAGGTTGTCGTCGAGGCCGACCACGACGTCCGCCCTGGTCGAGGCGCCCTCGAGCTTGAGCTTGGCGAACAGGGCGCCGCCGTCCTCCGCCGAGGCGAAGGCGAGCGTGCAGCCGCAGGTCGCCTCGAAGACCTTCTTCAGCGCCTGGCCGGGGCCGTAGTCGCCGACGAAGCTCTCATAGGTGTAGACGGTGAGGACCGGCTTGTCCTCGGCCGCCGCGCCGCTCGCCGCCAGGGCGAGGGCGAAGGCGGCCGCCAGTCTTTTCAGCATCGGCATGCTCCCTTGCGCGCGGGGCCGCGGCCGGGATCGCATGCGCCGATGCGGCTGACACGGCACGGTCGCTGCAAGGCTCATCCCTCCGCCGGCACGACCCGGATCAGGTTCGACGGGTTGGCACGACGCCTCTCAGCCCGGATCGGGCACCCCGTGAGACGGGCCTTTGTTACAACGGCGCGACGGGCTTGGGAAGGCCGCGCCGCGGCCGGCTGCCCGCGCTTGGCAAAGCAGCGGGCGCGTGCCAGAACAAATGTCATCGAACCGTCACACCGCCATCCGCGGGGGCGGCGCACGAACCGGCATTCCATATGACTTTGAAGACGATTGCGAAAACCCTGGGGGATCTCGCCTCCTCCGGCCTCGACGGCGCGGACCTCCTGGCGCAGATCCAGGTCCGCCATCCCGGCGTGACGCCGCACGAGATCGCCCGCGCCGCGCTCGGAGCCGTGACCGACCCTTTTGCCGATCCGGCCCTGCCCGGCCGTTCGCTCTACGATCTGGCGATCGGCCTCCTGCGCAGCACGACGCATGTCCCGGAGGATGAGGCCGCCATGGGTGCGCCGGACCTGCCGCCAGCCGACGAGACGCCGGCACCCGACCCCGCCGAGCCGGCGCCGGAGCCGCCGCCCCTGCCCATTGCCGGCATCGAGGTGGAGCTGAAGCTCGTGGCGCCGGCGGGCATCCTCGCCGCCATCGTCCGCGCGCCCATGCTCGACTCCCTCGCGCGCAACCGCGGCACGGTGCGCCATCTCCAGACCACCTATTACGACACGCCCGACCTGGCGCTGCGCCGGGCCGGCATCGCGCTGCGCATCCGGCGCTGCGGCCGGCAGATCGTGCAGACCCTGAAGCTCGGCCCGGGCGGTCCCGGCCGGTCCCGCCGCGAATGGGAGATGGCGCTGGCCGAGGAAGCGCTCGACATCGAGGCGCTGCTGCCGGTCGTGCCGGCGGAGGTCGCCGCCGTCCTGCGGCGGCAGGCGCCGGCGCCGGTGTGCTCCACGCGGATCAGCCGCCAGCGCCGCCTGCTCGACCTGCCCGGCGGCGTGGTCGAGCTCGCCTTCGACCAGGGGCTGGCGCAGGCGGGCGAGCGGACCGCGCCGATTGAGGAGATCGAGCTGGAGCTGAAGGCGGGCGGCGCCGGCCTGCTCTACGGGCTGGCGCAGCGGCTGAGCGAGCTCGGCCCGGTGCGGCTCTCGACGGTGACCAAGGCCGAGCGCGGCCACGCCCTGCTCGGCGACGGGCCGCTCCCGGCAGTGCGGACGACGGGGAGCGTGGCCGGCGCGGCGCTGTCGACGGACGAGGCCGTCGCCGCGATCCTGCGCGAAGATCTCAACCATCTCCTCGCCAACCAGCCGGTCGCCGAGGAGGGACGCAACCCCGACGGCGTGCACCAGATGCGGGTGGCGCTGCGGCGCCTGCGCTCGGCGCTGGCGCTGCTGCGGCCGCTGGCGCCCTCGCCGGCGCTCGACGGCCTCCGGGCCGAGGCCAAATGGCTGGCGGGAAGCCTCGGCGATGCGCGCAACTGGGACGTGTTCCTGGCGGACACCCTGCCCCGCATCGCCGCGGCCTGCCCGCTCGCCGAGGGCTTCGAGGCCTTGCGGCTGCACGCCGAGGCCCATCGCGAAGCCGGCTATGCCAAGGTCCGGTCGGCCCTCGCCGACGGGCGGGCCGGCCGCTTCGCCATCGCCCTCGGCGCCTGGATCGAGCAGCGCGGCTGGCGCAGCGCCGTCAGCAGCGAGGACCTCGCCGTGCTGGCCGCGCCGCTGCCGGCCTTCGCCGAGCCGGCGCTCGTCCGGCATCACCGCAAGGCCCTGCGCCGCGGGCACGGCATGAAGCGCCTGTCGGTGCCGGCACGGCACGAGCTGCGCCTGGCGGTGAAGAAGCTGCGCTACCAGTTCGAGTTCTTCGCGCCGCTCTTCGCCGGCCGCAAGCAGGCCAGGACCTATGCCCGCCGCCTCGGCCGGCTGCAGGACGGGCTCGGCCGCTACAACGACCTCGCCGCCACGCACCAGCTCGTCGTGGCTCTGGACGGCGACCCGCTGCCCGCAGCCGGCCGGCTGGCGCTGGGCGCGATCATCGGCTGGCAGGCCCGCGACCTGCCCGAGGTCGAGCGCGTCCTGCGCCGGCGTTGGCGGGCCTTCCGCAACGTCGGGCCGCCCTGGCAGGACGCCTGAGCCCGCGAAGGCGTCTCAGGCCTGCGCGGCGGCGGCCGACGCGTCCCGGCCGTCGAGCCGCTCGGCCACGAAGGCCTTGAGCCGGGCATCGGCGAAATGCGGGACGGCGAGCGCCGCCCCCTCCTCCAGCAGGCGCTCGGCGGACAGCCCGGTGGTGAGGCCGACCACGGCGAGGCCCGCGGCGCGGGCCGAGCGCAGGCCCGACAGGGAATCCTCGAAGGCGAGGCTCCGCCCGGCCACGGCCCCGAGCCGCTCGAGCCCGGTGAGATAGGGCAGCGGGTGCGGCTTGGGGTGGGCGAGCTCGTCGCCGATCACCACCACCTCGAAGCGATCGGCGAGGCCGATGCCGGCGAGCTCCTGCTCGGCATTGGCGCGCGGCGCGTTGGTGACGACGCCGTAGCGCGCGCCCCGGGCATCGAGCCAGTCGAGGAAGGCGACGAGGCCCGTCGCCGGCTCGAGCTCGGTCGCCAGCGCCCGGAACAGCACCTCCTTCTCGCCGGCCAGCGCCAGCGTCCGCTCCCGCGGCAGGTCCGGCACCAGGCGACCCAGGATCATGTCGTTGGGAAAGCCCATGATCTCGCTGCGGTAGCGCGCGACGCCGATCTCGACCCCGAACGGCGCGAGCGTGCGGCTCCAGGCCTCGTGATGCAGGTGGTCTGCGTCGACGAGCGTGCCGTCGAGGTCGAAGAGCAGGGCGCCGGACATGGGAACTCTCCTTGATTACGCGGTGGCCTGCCGGCCGGGGCGGCGCTCGCCCTCGTCGCGGAACTGCATGGCGTGCAAATGGAAATAGCGGCCGCGGCGGGCCAGCAGCTCCTCGTGCCGGCCCTCCTCGACGACGCGGCCGCCCTCGACGACGCAGATCCGGTCGGCACGCTGCACGGTCTGCAGGCGATGGGCGATGACGATGGTGGTGCGGCCGGTGCTGAGCTCGTCGAGCGCGGTCTGGACCGCCACCTCGGATTCGGAATCGAGCGCCGCCGTGGCCTCGTCGAGCAGCACGATCGGGGCATGACGCAGGACGGCGCGGGCGATGGTGATCCGGGCGCGCTGGCCGCCGGAGAGCTGCAGGCCGCGCTCGCCGACCGGCGTGTCGTAGCCGAGCTCGAAGCCGAGGATGAAGTCGTGGGCATGGGCCGCCTTGGCCGCGGCCACCACGTCCTCCTCGCTGGCGCCGAGATGGCCGAAGGCGATGTTCTCGCGGATGGTGCCGGCGAACAGGAACACGTCCTGCCCGACATAGGCGATCGCGCCGCGGAGCGAGGGCAGCGACACGGCGGAGACGTCCTGCCCGTCGATGGCGACGCGTCCGCCGTCCGGATCGTAGAAGCGCGGGATCATGTTCATGATCGTCGACTTGCCGCCGCCGGACTGGCCGACCAGAGCGGTGGTCCGGCCGGCCTCGGCGACGAAGGAGACGCCGCGCAGCACCGGCTCGTCGGCGCGATAGCCGAACGTCACGTCCTCGAAGGCGATGCGCCCGGCGCTCACCGCCAGCGGCGGCTTGGCCGCCTCGGCCGGGCCTTCGGCCGTCGGGCTGTCGAGGAAGTCGAAATACATGCGCACCCCCGCGAGGGCGGCGTTGAGGTCGACGTTGAACTTGGCGAGGCGCTTGGCCGGCTCGTAGGCGAGCAGCAGGGCCGTGAGGAAGGAGAAGAAGGCGCCGGGCGTCTGACCGCCCGCGATCACCCGCCAGCCGCTGTAGATGATCACCACGGCGACCGCCATGCCGCCGAGCGTCTCCATCAGCGGGCTGGAGCGGCTGGCGAGCTCGGCGATCTTGTTGGCGGCGCGCTGGAAATGAGCGATGGCTGAGCCCATGCGCTGGAGCATGACCTCTTCGAGGCCGAAGGACTTGACCACGCGCACGCCCTGCGCCGTCTCCTGCAGCGCCGCCACGATCTGGGCCGAGCCCTCGTACTGGCGCTGGGCCACGCCACGCACCCGGCGGGTGAGGTAGCGCGCTCCGAGCACGGCCGGCGGCATGATCACCAGCGCGGCGAGGGAGAGGAGCGGGTCCTGCACCACCATCACGGTGGTGAGCGCGATCAGCGACATCAGGTCGCGGCCGATCGAGGTGACGACCAGGTTGAGGCTGTTGCGCGCCGAGACGGCGATGAAGCTGTTCTGGGCGATCAGCTGCGTGGAATGGGTTCCGGTGAAGAAGCCGAGGTCCTGGCGCAGGAGATGCTCGAACATGCGGGTCTGCACGCCGGCGATGATGCGGTTGCCGATCCGGGCCATGGTGGTGTCCTGGCCGTAGCTGCCGAGGCCCTTGGCCAGGTAGATCGCCACCACCGCGACTCCGAGCCAGATGATGGCGCTCTGGTTGCGGTCGACGAAGAGCTGGTTGATGACGTCGCGCATGAGATAGGCGGAGAGGCCGGTGGCGGCCGCCGTCACGCCCATGCAGACGAAGGCGAAGGCATAGGAGGGCACGTGCCGGCGCCCTTCCTCCCGGATCATGCGGCTCAGCAGCGCCAGGGCGCTCGGCCCGGTGTCGGTAAGGGAGGATATGGCTCGCATCTCCGATCGAACCGCCGGCTTCTAGCACCGCCGCCGCCGTATGGACAATCCGCCGGGCCTCCTGGCGAGCGTCCTCAGGCGCCAGGCCAGCGGGCCAGCAGCCGCTCGGCCGAGGCGAGGCCCTCGGGGTCGTTGACGTTGACGAAGGGGTCGAAGGGCTCGGCCGGCCATTCCGCCTCGGCAAAGCCCAGGCGCTCGATCATGGTGGCGACGCGGCGCACGCCCTCCTCGACCAGCGCCCGGCGCAGCGCCTGCCGGCAGGCGACCGGCCAGAGCGCCGCCGTCGGGTGCGCCCGCCCGCCGGAAACCGCCACCGCGCCGGAGCCGCGGCGCGCCCGGTGCAGGCCGGCGACCAGGTCCTGCGGCAGGAACGGCGCATCGCAGGGCGCCACCGCCACCCAGTCGATGCCGGGACCGGCCGCCGCCGCGTCGAGGCCGGCGAGCACGCCGGCGAGCGGGCCGGGATGGCCGGGCACGCCGTCCGCCACCACGGGCACGCCGAAGGCGGCGAAGCGCGCCGGATCGCCGTTGGCGTTGAGCACGAGCAGGGAGACCTGCGGCGCCAGGCGCGCCACCGCCCGCGCCAGCATGGCGCGGCCGCCGAGGTCGACGAGGCCCTTGTCGCCGCCGCCCATGCGGCGCGCCAGGCCGCCGGCAAGGATGATGCCGAGGGTGTGAGGGAGCGCGTCCATGCCCGACTGTGCCACCGCCGCCGCCGCGGCGCAAAGCGCGAACGCAGCGCTCGCTTGAACGGCGGGGCCAGCCCCGGTAGGACTGCCGGCATGGATGAGATCCGCCTCGACCTCAGGGGCCTCAAATGCCCGCTGCCGGTCCTGCGCACGCGCAAGGCGCTGCGCGCCGCCGCGCCCGGCGCGCTGGTGGTGGCCACCTGCACCGATCCGATGGCGGCGATCGACCTGCCGAACCTGGCGCGCGAGACCGGCGACACCCTGGAAGACCAAGTCGCTGCGCAGGGTTACGTCGAGTTCCGCATCCGCAAGGCGAAGGCCTGACGATGCGCCTGATCGGACTGTCGGGCTGGAGCGGCGCCGGCAAGACCACCCTGATCGCCGCCGTCATCCCCGCCCTGGTGGCACGCGGCGTGACGGTCTCCACGATCAAGCACGCCCATCATTCCTTCGAGATCGACCAGCCGGGCAAGGACAGCTTCGTCCATCGCCAGGCCGGCGCCAGCGAGGTGCTGGTCGCCTCGGCGCACCGCTTCGCGCTGATGCGGGAGCTGCGCGGCGCGCCCGAGCCGCCGCTCGCCGAACTGGTCGGGCGGCTGGCGCCGGTCGACCTCGTCATCGTCGAAGGCTTCAAGCGCGACGCCCATCCCAAGCTCGAGATCCATCGCGTGGCGACGGACAAGGCCTTCATCCACCCCGGCGACCCCCATGTCCGCGCCATCGCCACGGACGCCCCCGGCCCCTTCCCGATCCCGCGCCTGCCGCTCGACGACATCGCCGGCATCACCGGCTGGATGCTGCGCGAGGCCGTGCCGGTGGAGGAGCTTTTCGGCGGGGGCGGACGGCAGTCCGGACGCAACGGCGGTTGAGTGCCGCCACAACGGCGCAACATGCAAGGCGGGGGCGAGAACGGCGACGGCCGCCGTCATGGCGTTGTTCAGCCCGTCGACGAGCCGTGCAGGACTGGATGTCACCACCGTCCGTCGAAACCCGCGATGCGACCGGGGAAACGGGCAGATCGGGTCGATCATCGGCCCTCTCGGGCACGCCGCGAGTCCTGGCCGCGATCGCGGTAATTCTCCGCCAGTTCCGCGACCCGCCGGGCCGAGCCTGCCGCCAGGGTCCACCCGAGAGGGCCGTGGCCGGCGTTCACCAGGAGGTTCCTCGGGCCGAGGCGGGCAACGATGGGTCGGCCGCCCGGGGTGAGCGGGCGCAGACCGGACCAGTGACGGACCGGCCCCTTGGGATGGTCGGGCAGAATGGCGGCGAGGTTGTCCTCCAGCATGCGGCCGCGCCTGGCATCGAGCGAGGTATCGTAGCCGGCGAACTCCACCGTGCCGGCGACACGCAGGCGCTCGCCGAGCGGCGTCACCGCGGCCTTGAGCTCGTCGTCGGCCACCGGGATGCGCGGCGCGCCGTTCCAGCCGGGCGTGTCCACGGTGATCGAATAGCCCTTGGCCGGATAGATCGGCAGCGACAAGCCGATCGTCCGCGCCAGACGCGGCGAATAGCTGCCGAGCGCCAGCACGAAGAGGTCGCCCTTGACGGGACCGCCGCCTGTCTCGACCGCGGTGATGCGCTCGCCCTCGATCGCCAGGCGGTGGATGGTCTGCCCGTAGCGGAATTGTGCGCCGCGCGCCGCGGCCACGGCGGCAATGGCTTGCGTGAACTTGAAGGCGTCGCCACTCTCGTCGTCGGGGTAGAACACCGCGCCCGAGAGGCGCCCGGCGATGGGCGCGAGTGCCGGCTCACGCGCTACGGCCGTCCCGGCGTCCAGCCGCTCCACGCGGACGCCGAGCTCCTCGTACAGGGCCGCAGCGCGCAACGCAGACTCCATCGAGCCCTTGCTCCGGAAGATCTTGAGCAGACCCGGCGGGTTGCGGTCGTAGGAAAGCTGCTCCAGCGCGACGATGCGGCGGAGTTCCGCCAGGCTGTCGAGCGCCAGTGCGAGCGTCGCCCGCGTGTTGGCCCGCCACGGCGCCGGCCGGCAATTGGCGAGGAACGACAGGCCCCAGCGCAGCATGCCCGGCACGGCCGAGAGCCGCAGCAGCATGGGCGCGTCGTCCTTGCCCAGCCATTTCAGGATCTTGGCCGGCGTGCCCGGCGCGGCCCAGGAATCGGAGGTCGCGGGGGTGACGAGGCCGCCATTGGCGAAGCTCGTCTCCAGGCCGGCGGCGGGCTGACGATCGAGGACCACGACATCGTGGCCGTCGGCCGCCAGCGCATAGGCGGTGGTGGCGCCGATTACGCCGGCGCCGAGGACCACGATGCGCAAGATATTCTCCTTGGGGATCGCTGAACGGTGCTTCGATCCTGTCGCGACCGGCGAGGCCGAAGGGCGAAGGGAGCGGGATCCATGGGAAGAGGCGCGGCTCCGCGACATGCCCCCTCCGGAGCCACTTCGCGGCTCCGGACGTGACGGACGGGATCAGCGCCTGATATGCGCGTAGGCGACGATCTCGATCATCGCGTCAGGCACCATCAGGCCGGCGACGATGACGGTCGCGCGGTTTGGGTAGGGCTTCGAGAAGTAGCGCCGATAGACGGCGTTCATGCCCTGAAAGGCCGCCTTGTCGGTCAGGTAGACCAGCACCTGGGTGACATCCTCCAGCGTGCCTCCGGCCGCCTCGATCGTGCGCCTCAGGTTGGAGAAGGTGAGATCGGCCTGGGCCGCGATATCGCCGGTCTCGATCGAGCCGTCTTCCCGGATCGGGATCTGCGCCGTGTAGAGGATCCCGTCCGCGCTGACGGCCCACTCGATGGGCGCGTCCTCACCGGGCAGATGGGTCTTGACGACGGTCTTCATGCTGTCTCTCCAAGCGGTTGCCGTGGCTGGAATTCCGGCGTCCCATCCCACGCGGACCAGGGCAGGAACTGGCCCTCGCGCCGGTAGGCCTCGGCGTAGCGGGCGAGACGCTTCTCATCGACCTCGATGCCGAGGCCGGGCTTGTCGATCAGGCCCCAGCGCGGGCCGGTGGCGATCGGAAGGGGCTCGGCGAGCAGGTCGCCTTCCATGACCGAAGCGGTCTGCTGCGCTCCCTCCGTCGCGTTGGGCAGCGTCAGCAGCATGTGGTGGGCGGCAGCGGCGGCGATGCCGAACTCGCCATGGGTGTGCTTGCAGACACCGATCCCCTTGAGGTTTGCGAGGCTGCAGAGCGTGTGAAAGCGGCGCAACGTACCGACCCAGTAGCTGCTCATGCAGAGCACGTCAGCCGCGCCGCTGTCGATCATCCGGACCACGGCGTCCTCGCCGCTCAGCCCCTCGTTGGCGCAGAGCGCCACGGGCACGCGCTTGCGCAAGTCCTGCATCAGGGACAGGGGGGCGGCGCGCACCGGCGCCTCGGCGAAGTCGATGTCGAAGGCCTCGTGCCAGCGCGTCAGCAGGCGCACTGCCATCGGCAGCGGCCAGGCCTCGTTGGCATCGATACGGATCATGGCGTCCGGACCGGCGGTGGAGCGGATCGCCGCCAGCATGCGCTCCTCGGCGGCGGCGTCGACACCGACCTTGAGGTAGTAGTGGCGATAGCCGCGCCGGACGCCGAGGAGCACCTGCGCGGCGACCTCGTCGGGCGTGCCGGCGGCGAGGTAGAAGAAGTAGTCGACCGCCTCGCGCATCGCTCCGCCGAACAGGCGGTAGAGCGGCTGGCCGCAGGCCTTGCCGCACAGGTCCCACAGCGCGATGTCGATGCCTGCGTAGGCGAAGTTGCCGGTCTGGAGGCGGTAGTCCCACAGGCCGGTGCGGTAGACGTCACGGGCGATCGCCTCGGTGTCCCAGGGATCGCGGCCGAGGACGAAGGGCGCCATGGCCTTGACCGCCATCTCGATCGAGGCGGTATCGGCGCCACTGCAACTCTCGCCCCAGCCGACGAGGCCTGAATCGGTCGTCAGCTTCACCACGACGTCGCTGACGCCGCCGCGCTGGACGCGCGCGCTGCGCTCGACCTGGCTGTAGGGCACGCTGACGGGAATGGTTTCCAGGCCAATGATCTTCATGAGCGCGTCATTCCGACTTTTCGAGGATCTTTTTCAGGAAGGTGCGGGTGCGCTCCTGGCTCGGACGGCGCAGCAGCGTGTCCGGCGAGCCTTCCTCGACGATGCGGCCGTGATCCATGAAGATCACCCGGTCCGAGACGTCGCCGGCGAAGCGCACCTCGTGGGTGACGATCATCATCGTGCGCCCCTCCTCGGCGAGGGTGCGCATGACGGCGAGAACCTCGCCGACCAGTTCCGGATCGAGCGCCGAGGTCGGCTCGTCGAAGAGGATCAGCTTGGGCTGCATGGCGAGCACGCGGGCGATGGCGACACGCTGCTGCTGGCCGCCGGAGAGGCGGTCCGGGTATTCCGAGAGCTTGTGGCCGAGACCGACCTTCCGCAGCATCTGCGCCGAGAGGTCTCGCGCCTCGGCGAGGGCGAGGCCGCGCACCCGCCGCGGCGCCAGCGCCACGTTGTCGATGGCCGACAGGTGGGGAAAGAGATTGAAGCGCTGGAAGACGAAGCCGATCTCGGCGCGCGAGGCGGCCATCTCGCGGTCGGAGAGGTAGCGCCCGCGCTCGCCCTCGGCCCGGCCGATCAGCTTGCCGTCGATGCGCACCTCGCCGCTGGTCGGGCGTTCGAGATAGTTCACGCAGCGCAGAAGCGTCGTCTTGCCCGAGCCGCTGGGCCCGATGATCGACAGGCACTCGCCGCGCGCGACCTCGAGATCGATGCCGCCGAGCACTTCGAGCGTGCCGAAGCTCTTCCTGAGGGCGGCGATGCGAACGAGCGGATCCATGGAGAGCCCATTGGAGAAAAGGCAGGGAGAGCGCTGCCCGTCTATGAAGAGCAGGTCACGAGGCCCCGAGAAGCGTCATTTCGGGTCGCCCGCGGCCGGGCCGGGAATCCATGATCGCCGTTGCCGCGGCTGCCTGCCGGCATGGCGGACATGGATCCCCGCTTTCGCAAATGACCCGCACGGCTTCGCAGCCCTTGCGAGAAGACGAGGCGCTATTTCTTGAAGCAGCTCTCGGCCGCGGCCGGCGCCTTCCAGTCGGCCGGACGGTCGACGCCGTTGCGGTAATCCTTGGCCGGCGGCGCGAACCAGCTCGGATCGCCGAGGCCGTATTCCGCCATCACCTTCACATTGGCGCACTCGGCCCAGGCCTTGGCGATCTCCTTGTTGATCGCCTCGTAGAGCTCCTTGTCCTGCGGCCACAGACCCATGATCGAGTAATACTTGGTCGACATGATCGGGTACTTGTCGGGCTCGGGCTTCAGCGCGACCTGGTGCAGCCCCCATTCCGGATGCTGGAGAAGCGCGTATTCGACCAGGCCGGGATCGAGCACCGCCATATCGACGCGACCGGCAACGACGTCCCGGATCACGGCGTCGGAGGTGTCGTAGAGCTTGACCTCGCCGACGCCCGGCACGGTCTTGAGCTCCGGCACCAGGGTGAAGCCGGTGACGGTGCCGATCTTCTTGCCGGCGATGTCGGCGAAGGTCGAATAGTTCGTCTCCTTCTTCTGCAGGAGATAGGTGCCGAAATAATAGATCGGGTCGGTCATCAGCAGGATCTTGGTGCGGTCGACCGTCCAGCCCATCGAGCCGAGCATGATGTCGACCTTGCCCTGCTTGGTCGCCTGGATCAGCGCCGACCACTCCATCTGCACGGGCTTGACCTCGAGGCCGAGGTCGGCGGCGATCTTGGCCAGCAGCGCGCCGTCGGTGCCGATCAGCTTGCCGTCCTTGAGGCCGGTCATCGGCATGTCGCCGTTGAAGCCGATCGTCAGCTTGCCCGGCTCGACGGTCCGGGGCGGCTCGGCACGGGCCGGTGCGCCGGCGCAGCCGATGACGAGCGCTGCGACGGCTGCACAGACGCTGCGCACGAAACCTCGCCGGCGCGATCCGCCGGTCTGCATGGTGGTGTTCATCCTCGATCCCCTCTGTGTGACGGTGGCTGGAGGCGGCCGCACTCTGGCCCATTCTTGGTTGCGGTCATGGGCGGCCCTTCGACAGAGCCGTCTCCAGCCGCCCCACGAGGAGCGACAGGGGATAGCTCATCGCGAAGTAGATGAGCGCCGCGAGGACGTAGAGATGCATCGGCATGAAGCTCGACGATGCCAGGTCCTTGGCGCGGAGCATGAGTTCGGGCGCGGCGATGATGGAGGCAATCGCCGTGTCCTTGAGAAGGCCGATGGCATAGTTGCCGACCGGCGGCAGCACGATGCGCAGCGCCTGCGGGGCGATGACATCGATCATGCTGCGCGCCGGCGTCAGGCCGAGGGCGAGCGAGGCCTCGCGCTGGCCGCGGTCGATGGCCTCGATGCCGGCGCGAAAGACTTCGCCGAGAATGGCACCGCCCTGCAGGCCCAGGCCGACAACGGCGGCGGTGAAGGAGTCGAACTGGAGATTCGGGGCGACCGCCGGAAGACCGAAATAGATGACGAACAGGATGACGAGGGCCGGCGTGCCGCGCCCGACCTCGATATAGACGATGGCGGCCCAGCGCAGCGGCCAGGCATTCGAGGTCCGCACCAGCGCCACCGCCACGCCGATCAGCAGGGCCAGCGCGAGGCTCGCGCCGGCGAGCTTCAACGTCTCCCCGGCGGCGGCCAGCATCTGCGGCCCCCACTCGGGCAGATTCTCCCAAAGCTCCCCGAAGAACCTGATCATCGCGCCGCACCCTCGGCCCGCCGCTGGAGGCGGGCGGCGAGATGGGAAAGCGGAATGCTCAGCGCCAGGTAGATGCAGGCCACCAGGAGGTAGATCTGCATGCTGAGATAAGTCTCCATGACCAGATTGCGCGCCCGGAACATGATCTCGGGCGCGGCGACGCTGGAGGCGAGCGTGGTGTCCTTGAGGAGCTGGACGGCATAGTTGCACAGCGGCGGCAACATGATCCGCACCGCCTGCGGCAGCACCACGAAGCGCAGCACGTCTGCCGGTGGCAGGCCGAGGGAAAGCGCCGCCTCGGTCTGGCCCTTGTGAACGGCACCGATGCCCGCGCGAAACACCTCGGCGAGATAGGCCGCGCCATTGGCGCCAAGGCCGACGATGGCGGCCGCGAGCGGCGGCAGGCCCAGGCCGAGGTCGGCAAGGCCGAAATAGATGATGAAGAGCTGGGTCAGCGCCGGCGTGCCGCGCATCACTTCCACATAGCCACGCGCCAGGATGCGGGCCGGCCGGAACGGCATCAGCAACAGCAGCGCCAGCGCCAGGCCGCCGGGGAGCGCCACCGCGAGGGCACCGGCCGCCACCTGCACGGCGACCCAGGCCCCTTCCAGCAGGACGGGCAGGAAGTGCGGTGCAGTTCGGATGAGCGTGTCCCAAAAGTCCATCACGGCTGGCCGTCGCGGTTCGGGGAGAAGGGCTGCAGGCCGGTCGAGTGGTCGCCCTCGCACCTTCCGAATAATTGTCCTATCATCCCATGAAAAGAGTCAAGCGCCCCGCTGCCTTTTTTCCGCCGGGGTGGTATGAGGCGCTAGGGATGAGGGAGGCGCACCCTCGAAAGACGGTTTCGTCTGTTTCGGAGCCGGGCTTCAGCGGACTCTGCGTCGAGTCCGGCCGAGGCCCGGGCAGCGGCAGACGGGCCGCCCAACCCATCGGATTGCTTGTGGACGAACTGCTTCCTTCACGCGCCGCCGCCCACGCCGACCCGCAACCGGACGGCGCCGAGCCGCCGATCCGGCGCCTCAAGCTCCACGACCAGATCGTCGCCACCCTCGGCAGCCGCATCGTGGCCGGACGGTTCGGCGAGAGCGGCCTCCTGCCGACGGAGAGCGAGCTGGCGGCCGAGCTCGGCGTCAGCCGCAACGCACTCCGCGAGGCGGTGAAGGTTCTGGTCAGCAAGGGCATGGTCGAGGTGAGGCCCAAGACCGGCACGCGCATCCGGCCGATCAGGGAATGGAACCTGCTCGACCGCGACGTCCTCGGTTGGCATGCTCAGTCGGATCTACGGCTCATCCGCGCTTTCGACCTGGTGGAGTTCCGCCTGGTGGTCGAGCCGCGTGCCGCCGCCCTCGCCGCCAAGCGCGGCACGGTGGAGGATTTCGCCGCGATCGACGCCGCCTGCACGGCGCTGGAGGCCTGCGTCGGCAAGCCCGGCCTGGTGCCGCACCGCGACATCGTCTTCCACCGCTCGATCCACAAGGCCTCGCACAACGCGATCCTCAACCATCTCGGCTCGCTCACCTCCTCGCTGATGCAGATCCAGGTCCTGATGACGACGCAGGAGCCGGGGTCCTTCGAGAAGGGCCTGCCGCTGCACCGCGCCCTGACGGAGGCGATCAAGGCAGGCGATGCCGCGCGCGCCGAGGCGATCTCGCGCGACCTCGTGCAGATGCCCTACAGCGACCTGGCGGACCGGCTCGCCGTCCCCCCGGAGCGCCAGCTCTAGGGTCTGGACCTGACCTGCCTGAGGACGATGTTCCGCTTCCGCCCCGGAGGAGCCAGTCTCGACCTCATCCCAAGGAGACGGGTGACGCCAGCCAGTCGCCAAGACTGGGCGTAGACGGGATCTGAACAGGAGACACTGGCAACATGACAGTATCCCTCCCAGAGCCGCCTCAGCGAACTCCTGCCCTGGAAATGGACGACTGCCCGGCAACCGACGTTCTCAGGCCACGTGTTCGAGCGGTTCGGCTCGTGACCCCGCTCAATCAGTCGTTCACGCTGATGTCCGTGAAATGGAACCCCGTCGGCGTCTTCGTGAATGTGAAGATGAGTTCGCCGCAGAAGATGGCGTAAGTGTCGTTGTTGTCGCCGTCGCGGGCGTAGATGGCTTTCTCGTGCTGGAGGCAGGTGCGGTTCTTCGCCGTGAACTTGGGCGTATACACCTTCGCGCGGAATTGCGCGGCGTCGCGAACGGGCTCGTCGCTCCCGAACGGCAATTGCGCCAGGCCGGCGACGGCCGCCGGATCGTTGGCCTTCAGCGCCGCGCGGAACTTCGTGAGGAAGTCGCTGAATTCATTCTGCACGGCAGCGGGCGCGACGGCCTTCTTTAGCGCCTGGGCCAAGGCGGGAGCCGGGTGAGCGAGAACGGCGGCGAGCACGATTCCCGATAGAAGTCTCATGACTCTCTTCTCCCGCCACCGGCCGATCCCAATGTACAAGACTTTCGACGCGCGCAAAACGACTGCCCGCCTCACGGCCGCGGCCTGATCGCGGCCCTCACCGGAGGCTTACACATGACAGACGACACGAACGTTCGAGCCGGGCAGTGCCATTGCGGTGCGGTGCGTTTCGAGGTGACGCTCAGCGACGGCTTCAATTCGATCCGCCGCTGCACTTGCTCTTACTGCCGAATGCGAGGCGCCGTCGTTGTCATGGCGGAAATGGGTGGGATCAAGGTCCTGCAAGGCGAGGATGCGTTGACAAGCTACCGCTTCCATACCGGATCGGCGCAGCACTTCTTCTGTTCCCGCTGCGGAATATACACACATCATCAACGGCGATCCGACCAGAGCCTGTTCGCCGTAAACGTGGCTTGCCTGGACGGGGTAAGCCCATTCGATTTCCCTGAGGTGCCTGTCATGGATGGCATCAATCATACGAACGACACCGGCAGGCCAACGCGTCGAGCAGGCACACTTCGCTTCATCGCAGCCGACCAAGGAAGCGTCGGCGAATAGCTGAATCGACGTGGCGCGGGGAACCCCTCTCCCGACTGGGGAGGGGTTGCGCGCGTCTCATCTGAAGCACTCATTCCTCGACGACGCCTCAGCCATCGCCATCCGCCGGCGCCTGCTCGGCAATGCCCGTGCATGGAAGCCGGCCGTCTCCAGCCATCCGCTGCAGACTGTGATGCCGTGGCACTGGTCGAGGCCGCCCCCTCACGCCGGCGGGCGCTCTCCCGCCGCCAGGCGCTTCTCGATCGAGTCGATCACGGGCAGGAGGTCCGCCACCGAATCGATGACGTAGTCGGCCCCGGCGGCATGGAGGGCGGCGTAGGCGGCGTCGCTGCGCTTGCGGCGTTCCTCGGTGCCCAGCGCCGTCCATTCCTCCTCGGAGAGCCCGAGGGCGTTGCCGGAAATCGCGACGCCCACGGTCCAGGTGCCGGCCGCCTTGCCCTCGGCGATGCCGGGGTCGGTGTCGTCGACCTTGACCACCGCCGCGGCGGGCCACACGCCGAGATCGGCGAAGGTGCGGTACATCATCAGCGGCGAGGGACGGCCGGCGGCCAGGTCCCCGGCGCAGACCAGGTTGTCGGGCTCATAGCCCTGCGCCGCGGCGACGGGGAGCAGCGGCTGCATGATGTCGCGGGTATAGCCGGTGGTCGAGCCGATCTTCAGCCCGCGCTCGCGCAAGGCGCGCACCGTCTCGGCCGCGCCGGGAATGAGCTTGCCGAAATTGGTGACGACGCGGGCATTGAGCGGGGTGAACACCGCATAGACCTTGTCGATGTCGGCATTGCCGGGGGCATGGCCGTGGGCGGCTTCCCAGGCGGCGGCGATGCGCGGCTGATGCATCAGCGCCTCGATGTGCTGCCATTTCGGCAGGCCCATCGGGCCCCTCGCCTCCTCGATGGCGATATCGACGCCGAACTCCCTGAACACCTCGACGAAGGCGCCCATCGGCGCCCGCGAGCCGAAATCGACGATGGTGCCGGCCCAGTCGAACACCGCGGCCTTGAGAGCGCTCATGAGGGGCATCCTTCCTGTCGGCAGCCGTTCGCGGCCGAGGCTAACCATGGAGATCGGCGAGGGTCTCCTCGCCGATGGCGAAAGCGGTGGAGGCGCCGGTGCCGCTCGTCACCATGACGAGGCGAACGGCGTCGGCGGGCGCATCGCGGAACATCACCCGGTCGGCGGAGGAATAGACGCCGGTCCAGCGCTCCAGCACGGCGGGCGGCCCCGGCGCGACGGTGGCGCGGTACTCGTCCAGGATCAGGTCGTCGACCGCCTGCGGCGCGAAGGGGTCGGGCGTCATCGCGTAGTGGTGGCTGTCGCCGACCACCAGCGAGCCGTCGGCGCTCTGCACCGCGATCAGGTGGACGCCGTTGGCGAGATGCGGCGCCTGCTCGGCCTGCAGGCGGGCCTTCAGCGGAGCGGCCTCGGGCAATTCGGCATAGCCCTCGTAGCGCACCAGGCTGAGGTCGGTCATCACGGCGCCGGGCAGGCGCCACCCCGGCGCCGGCGGCGCGATCCGCAGCATGTGCAGCTTGCAGCGGCGCACGCCGTAGGCGGCGATGCGCTCGGGGAACAGGCTCAGCAGGTCGTCGCCGGGGCAGACGACCGCGGCGCCGGCCTCGACAAGGCCGGCGGTGGTCTCGATCCGCGGCGGCTCCACGGCCTTGACCGCCGTGCAGCGAAGGAAGGTGACGCCGTGCGCCTCGGCCAGCCAGGCGGCGAGGCGCGGGATCGCCTCGCGCGATTCGACCCGCCGGTCGTGCGGGCTCCACAGCGCCGCGGTCAGCGCCGCGGGCTGGAGCTGCGGGAAGCGGGCGCGCGCCTGCGCCGCGGTCAAAAGCTCGCAGCCCTCGCCCATCTCGGTGGCCATGAAGGCTTCCAGCACCGGCAGGGTCTCCGGCCGGCGTCCGAGGACGGCGAGCCCGGCATGCTCGACCGGGATGCCGGCGGCGGCGGCGACCTCGACCCAGACGTCGCGCGAGCGCATGGCCCGCCGCCAGGTCTCGCCGCGCTTCTGGCCGGTGACGGTGACGAAGCCGAAATTGCGGATCGAGGCGCCGTTCGCCTGCGCCTCGCGGTCGATCACCACGACGCTGAGCCCGCGGCGCACCGCCGCCAGCGCATGGGCGAGGCCGACGATGCCGGCGCCGACGACGGCGAGATCATAGGGGCGGGACATGCGGGGGTACCGGGACAGACGCCGCCAGTTCTAGCGCGGCAACCGTGATGCGTCGATGACGGATTGCGCCGGCGATGGCGCCAGAGGGCGGCTGTCTTCCAGGCCAGCCGCCGCGATTGCACTCCGCCCGGCGATGCGCCACCTTGCGCGGCTCAGCCCGACGAGATCGGAATCACGCCATGACGGACCGTCCCCTCACCCTCGTCACCGGCGGCGGCCGCGGCATCGGCGCCGCGGTCTGCCGTCTCGCCGCGCAGCGCGGGCACGACCTTGTCATCGGCTACCGCAGCGACGAGGCGGCGGCCGCGGCCGTGGCCGGGGAAGCGCGGGCGGCCGGGGCGCGCGTGCTGACGGTGCGCGGCGACATGGGCAGCGAGGAGGACATTCTCGCCCTCTTCGCCGCCGCCGACGGATTCGGCCGCCTGTCGCACGTGGTCAACAATGCCGGCGTCACCGGCCGCTCCTCGCGGCTCGACGCGGCGCCGACAGCGGTGATCCGCTCGACCGTCGACATCAACGTCACCGGCGCCATCCTGGTGGCGCGCGAGGCGGTGAAGCGGCTCTCGACCCGCCATGGCGGTCGGGGCGGCTCGATCGTCAACATCTCCTCGGTCGCCGCCAGCATCGGCAGCCCGGGCGAATATGTCTGGTACGCCGCCTCCAAGGCCGCGATCGAGGGGCTGACGGCGGGCCTGTCGAAGGAAGTGGCGCTGGAGGGGGTCCGGGTCAACAGCGTGCAGCCGGGCATGACGGCGACGGAGATCCACGAGCGCGACACCGGCGACGCCGCCCGGGTCGAGCGCATCCGGCCGAGCATCCCGATGCAGCGCATCGGCCTGCCCGAGGAGATCGCCGAAGCCGTGCTGTTCCTGATGTCGGACGCCGCCTCCTACATCACCGGCGCGACGCTGAAAGTCTCGGGCGGGCGCTGAGGCCGGGAGGACGCGATGAGCGACGTCTGGTTCATCGAAGCATCGGACGAGGGCTGGACCGACCTCGGCACCGGCGTGCGCCGGCGGGTGCGGCTGCAGATTCCCGAGATGATGATGGTCGAGTTCGCCTTCGAGGCCGGCGCCGTCGGCGCCCTGCATTCCCATCCGCATGTCCAGTGCAGCACCGTGCAGCGCGGCCGCTTCGACGTGACGATCGCCGGCGTCACCCGCCGGCTCGGCCAGGGCAGCGCCTATATCGTCCCGCCCGGTGCCGTGCACGGGGTGGTGGCGCTCGAGCCGGGGCTGCTCCTGGACGTGTTCGCGCCGCGCCGCGAGGATTTTCTGGTCGGTTGAGGAGCGGCACCCGCGCTTCTGGCCGAGAGGGGGGGGCAAACCATTCCAGCTCGGTCAGATCGAGCCTGGTGCGTGTAGCGGACCTGCCCCACGGCTCAGGCCCGACCGGCCAAGCGGCGACGCGCCTCCTCCTTCAGCTGGGCGAAATCCAGCTCGCCCGCATCGCCGCTGTCGATGCCGTCCCGCCATGCCCTGCGAAGCGAAGCCGGTTTCTCGGCTCGCGTCTGCTCGTAGCGTTCCAGCAAGCGCAGAGCCTCGCGCACGACCTCGCCGGCGGATTTGTAGCGGCCGGTCTCGACCTCGGCCTCGACGAAACGAGCCAACTCCTCGGACAGGGACACGGTCATGTTCATGGCAGCGATCCTCCCCGGCACCATAGCCCAGCCACCGACATCGGCAAACACCTCCGACATAGTCGCGGGGATCGCGCGATGACGCCCAAGCAGGTTCTCCCGAACCTGCTTAGCCTCCGGTCGCGGCGCTTGCACCCCTGACGATCAGCGAGACCGGCAGGCGCACGCAGCGCGGTGCGCGCGGCTGCGGGTCGCGGATGCGCTCGAGCAGCATCTCGGCGGCATGACGCCCCATCTCCGCCCGGTCCCAGGACAGGGCCGAGACAGGCGGCACGCCGAGCTCGGCGAGATCGGAATCGCTGCCGGCGACGATGGCGATGTCCCGCCCCACCTCCAGCCCGCTGCTGCGGATCGCCCGCAAGGTTCCGGGCAGCATGTCGACGGCCGCAACGAAAAGGGCGGTCGGCCGGTCGGCGGCGGCGAGCAGGGCGCAGGTCTCGCGGAAGGCGATCTCGTTGGACAGGGCATGATCCCGGATCAGCGCTTCGTCGACCGCGATGCCGCGCCGGGCATGGGCGTGCCGATAGCCGGCGATGCGGCTGCGCGAGGGGTAGGCAGCGGGGTCGCCGACGATCATGCCGATGCGGGCATGGCCGAGCGAGATGAGATGGCCGACCGCCAGCCCGGCGCCCGCCTGGTGGTCGGCCATCACGCGGTCGACGTTCTGCAGCAATTCGCGATCGATCAGGACGATCGGCATCGGCGCGCCGGCGATCGCCGCGGCGAGCTCGGCATCGGCCTCGTCGCTCATCGTCATCATCACGCCCTCGACGCGCCTCTGGGCGAAGCCGCGCAGCAGGGCGAGCTCGACATCCTTCTCGTTGGAGGTGCTGGCCAGGAGAAGCGTGTAGCCGGCCCGACGGAACACCTCCTCCGCCGCCTTCACGTAGCTGGCGAAGGCGGGGATGTCGAAATCGCGAATCGCGCAGGCGACCATCCTGGTGCGGGCGTTGCGCAGGCTTCCGGCCACCGCGTCGCGCTGGTAGCCGAGCGCCGCGATGGCGTCCTGGACGCTGCGGCGCGCCTGCGGCGTCACGGACGGATGCTCGTTGAGGACGCGCGAGACCGTCCCGAGCGCCACGCCGGCCCTGGCCGCCACGTCCCGGATCGTCGCCTTCCTGATGCCTGCCATCGCTTCGCCCCCGTCCGTCTTCCCCTCTGCCTCAATCCCGTGCGTCGCGCCACCCGATCAGGCAGCGATTGCACGACATTTGCGCAGAAATTTGGAACCGGTTCATTGACTAAAATACCCTGTTTGTAAGAGCTTACCTAACACATTTTCGGAGATGGTGAACATGTTCCAGAGCGCTGCGCGCCTCGGCCGGGTCAAGCCTTCGCCGACGGTCGCCCTCGCCGGCAAGGTCGCCGAGCTCGCGGCGCAGGGACGCGACGTGCTGAGCCTCGTGGCGGGCGAGCCGGATTTCGACACGCCGGACCACATCAAGCAGGCAGCCAAGGAAGCCATCGATCGCGGCGACACCAAATACACGGCGGTGGACGGCACCCCGGCGCTGCGCCGGGCCATCGCCGGCAAGTTCGAGCGCGAGAACGGGCTCGCCTATGCGCCGGACGAGATCATCGTCGGCTCCGGCGGCAAGCAGGTCGTCTACAACGCGCTGATGGCCAGCCTCTCGGCCGGCGACGAGGTGGTGATCCCGGCGCCGTACTGGGTGTCCTATCCAGAGATCGTGCTGCTGGCCGAGGGCACGCCGGTCATCGTGCCCTGCGCCGCCGACAGCGGCTTCCGCCTCGACCCGCGGGCGCTGGAGGCGGCGATCACCGCGCGGACGCGCTGGCTGATCCTCAACTCGCCCGCCAATCCGTCCGGCGCGGCCTACACGCGCGACGAGCTCGCGGCGCTCGCCGAGGTTCTGATGCGGCACCCGCAGGTCTGGATCCTGACCGACGACATCTACGAGCATCTGGCCTATGGCGGCCTGCGCTTTGCCACCATCGCCGCTGTCGAGCCCCGGCTGCGCGAGCGGACGCTGACTATGAACGGCGTCTCCAAGACCTATTGCATGACGGGCTGGCGCATCGGCTATGCCGGCGGGCCGAAACCCCTGATCCGGGCGATGTCGGCGATCCAGTCGCATTCGACCACCAACGCCGCCTCGATCAGCCAGGCCGCCGCCGTCGCCGCCCTGGAAGGGCCGCAGGATTTCATCGCCGGCCATGTCGCCGCCTTCGAACGGCGCCGCGACAAGGTCGTCGCCGGGCTGAACGCGGTGGCAGGCCTCACCTGCCGCCGGCCGGAAGGAGCCTTCTACGTCTTCCCCTCCTGCGCGGCGCTGCTCGGACGCCGCGCTCCGGACGGGCGCCTCGTCGCCACCGACGAGGACTTCGCCCTCTATCTCCTCGATGCCGCCGGCGTCGGCCTCGTCCACGGCTCCGCCTTCGGCTGCCCCGGCCATGTCCGCCTGTCCTATGCCGCCGCCGACGCGAAGCTCGACCGCGCGCTCGAGCGGATCGCGGCCGCCTGCGCCGCGCTCGCATCCGCTCCCGCGCCGATGCGCGCGGGAACCTGAGCATGGCGGGCATCCCGCAGGAGACCGGGCCGGCGCCAGCCGCGACGCCGGGCCTCTCCGAGCGCAGCCTCGTCGCGCTCCTCGCCGCCGTGGCCTTCGTGGTCGCCCTGAACGCGACGGTGATGTTTCCGCTCGGCCCCTTCCTGGTCGCGGAGATCGGCGGCCGCGCCGACGCGCTCGGCTATCTCGGCGCGGTCTATTCGCTGTCGGCGGCGCTCGGCGGCTTCATGGCTTCCTTCGTCCTCGACCGCTTCGACCGCCGCCAGGCGCTGGCCGTCTGCGCCATGCTCTTCACGCTCGCGATCGCCGCCGGCGCCGCCGTGCCCGACATGGCGGCGCTGATGGGGACGCGCGCGGCGGCCGGCTTCGCCGCCGGGCCGCTCTGGGGACTGCTGGTCGCCCTGGTCAGCGACGTGGTTCCGCCGCAGCGGCGGGGCCTGGCGATCAGCCGGCTGGTCGGCACCTATGGGCTGGCGCTGGTGCTCGGCCTGCCGGCGGGACCGTTGCTCGCCAGCCTGTCCGGCGGCTGGCGCTGGGCGCTGCTCGCCCTGGCGCTCGGCGGCGGCGTCATCTCGGCCCTGACCGTGGTCGCGATCGGTCCGCGCCGCGATCATCTCGCCGCGGCACTGTCGCGGCCCTCCGGCCCGGCATGGCGCGGCGTGCTGCGGCTGATCGTCGGCCTGCCGAGCCTGATCGCCTTCCTGCTGATCGCCGCGTCCTCCTTCTCGGCCCTGCTGGTCTCGCCCAACCTGCCGGTGTTCGTGCTGCGCAACACCGGGCTCGGACCGACCGGCCTCTCTGCCGTCTACCTCCTCGGCGGCGCGCTGGCGCTCGTCGTCGTACCGCTGACCGGCCGGACGAGCGACCGCCTCGGTGCCCTTCCCGTCGCGGCCGTCGCGGCGCTGGCGACCACGCTCGTGCTCGGGGCGGCCTTCCTCGGCGAGGCGCCGCTGCTGCCCGCCCTGCCGGTCCTGGCCATGGTGCTGGCGATGCAGCTGGTGCGCAGCGCGGTGAGCCAGGGCTCGGCCACGCGCGTGCCGCTGCCGGCCGAGCGTGCCGCGTTCCAGTCCCTGGCCGCGGCGGTCACCAATCTCGCCCAGGCGCTCGGAGCCGGCACCGCGCCGCTCCTGCTCGGCATCGGGCCGGACGGGCGGCTCGCCGGCATGGACCGCGTCGCCGGGCTCGCCATCGCCGCCGCCTGGACGGCGCCGCTGCTCCTGATGCGGCTGGAGACCGTGCTGCGCCGGCGCGACCTGCCGCCGGTGGGGGAGCCGTGATCATGGCATGGCCCCGCGACCTCTCCGCCGCCTCGCTGCCGCCGACCTATGCGGCCAGCGGCGAGCCCGCGCCGACCGGCACCCCGCTGCGCGGCGAAGCCGCGGCGGATGTCGCGGTGATCGGTGCAGGGATAACCGGCGCCAGCGCCGCGCTCCATCTCGCAGCCGCCGGCGCATCGGTGCGCCTGCTCGACGCCGAGGCGGTCGGCGCCGGCGGCAGCGGCCGCGCCTTCGGGCAGGTCGTGCCCTATCTGCGCCGGGAGCCGGCCCGCGTCCTCGCCGATCTCGGGACCGAGGCGGGCGAGCGGCTGATCGATGCTGCAGCGCGCGTCCCCGCTCTCGTGGCCGGGCTCGTGTCGCGCCACGCCATCGCCTGCGATCTGGATTCGCACGGGCTGATCTTCGCCGCCCATTCCGCGGCCGGCGCCGCGATGCTGCACCGGCGCCGACGGGCCTGGGCGGAGCGCGGCATCGACCTGCCGCTGCTCGACGCGGGCGAGGCCGCCGTCGCGATCGGCGGCGGCCGCTACCGCGCCGCGCTGATCGAGCCGCGCGGCCTCTCGCTCAATCCGCTCGCCTATGTCCGCGGCCTGGCGCGCGCGGCCGTCGCGGCGGGTGCGCGGCTGCATGAGCGCAGCCGCGTCACCGCAATCGCGCGACGCTCCGGCGGTTGGCAGGTCGATCTGCGGGACGGGCGCATCCTGTGCGACAGGGTGATCGTCGCCTGCGGCATCGAGCTCGGCGCCATCCTGCCGGCCCTGCGGCTGCGGGTCCTGCCCCTCCGCGTCCACGAGGCCGCGACCGCGTGCCTGCCTCCCGACATGCTCGCCGGCGCCCTGCCGCGCCAGCGCGCCCTCACCGACACGCGCCGCCTGCCGTCCGGCATCAGGCGGACCGGCGACGGACGCCTCGTCGTGACACTGCCGGGGCCGATCGCCGGCAGCCGCGTCGGCGACCTCCCGGACGGCCTGGCCCGGCTGCGCGCCCTCTTTCCCCGGCTGAAGGACGCGGCCTTCGCCGAGACCTGGTCCGGCTGGGTCGATCTGACGCCGGACCAATACCCGCGCCTCGTCGAGCCGATACCCGGCCTGCTGGTCGGCTATGGCCTCAGCGGGCGGGGCCTCGGCCTCGGCACCGCCCTCGGCCGCGCCCTGGCGGAACGCGCTGCGGGCGTCCCCGCCGACGACACGCCCTTTCCCGGCGCAGACGGCCCCGCACGACGCTGGTTCCCGGGCGCGCGCCTCGCCGCCGCCGTCGCGGCGGCTTCCTTCCGCCGCATCGATGCGTGGCAGGCACGGCGCGATGCAAGCCCCTCCTCCCCCGGACGCAACGGACCCTGACGCCCATGGCCATCCTCGCCTGGCTCCACAACGCCTACGGCCGCGACCTCATCGACGGCATCCGCGCCGCGCTTCCCGGCGAGGACATCCGCGAATGGCCGGAGGCCGGCGATCCCGACGCGATCGACATCTGCATCGTCTTCCGCATGCCGCACGGCTTCCTGAAGCCGTTCCGCAACCTGGCGCTGATGTCGGCCACCGGCGCCGGCATCGACCACTATCTGCTCGATCCCGATTTCCCCAGGGGAATCCGGATGGTGCGCATCGTCGACCACGACTTCGCCTCGCGCATGGCGGACTATGTCCTGGCCTGGACGCTGTTCCATCATCGCGACGTCGCGCATTTCCTCGCCGCCCAGAAGCGGCGCGAATGGGCGTACAAGATCATGCGCTCGGCCCGCGAGGTCCGCGTCGGCGTGATGGGCCTCGGCCAGATGGGCCGGCTGGCGGCCGAGCGCCTCGCCGGGGTCGGCTACGACACCGCCGCCTGGTCGCGCTCGCGGCACGAGGTTCCCGGCGTCGCCTGCTTTGCCGGCGCGGAAGGCTTCGGCCCGTTCCTGGCGCGCAGCGAGATCCTGATCAACCTGCTGCCGCTCACGCCGACGACCCGGGGCATCCTGTCGGCCGCGACCTTCGCCGGGATGCCGCCGGGCGGCGTGGTGATCTCGGCCGGGCGCGGCGGGCATCTCGTCGAGGCCGACCTCGCCGCCGCGCTGCGCCAGGGCACGCTGCGCGCCGCCACGATCGACGCCTTTCCCGTCGAGCCCCTGCCCGCGGACAGCCCCCTCTGGGACACGCCGAACCTCACCGTCACCCCGCATTGCTCCTCGACGGCCAGCCTCAGGACGATCGTGGACACCTTCGCCGAGAACGTCCGCCGCTTCCGCGCCGGGGCTGCGCTCCTGAACGAGGTGGACACCCTTGCCGGCTACTGAGCCCTCGACCCGCAAGCACAGGAGAGCGACCATGATCAGACTGCGTTTCCTCGCCGGGGCCGCCCTCGCGGCCGCGCTCGGCCTCGCCACGACCGGTCATGCCGAGGAGGCGAAACGGCCGAAGCTCGATTTCGCCGGCTCGGTGACCTGGCTCGGCATGGTCCCGGTGCTGCTCGCCGTCGACAAGGGCTATTTCACCGAGGCCGGGCTCGATGTCAGCCTCCAGGTGGTGCTGAACTCGAGCGATCGCGTGCGCGCGCTGACCGCCGGCTCCGTCGCCTTCAGCAATCTCGGCCGCACCACCGTGATCAGCGAGATGGCGCGCGGCAATACCAGCTTCTACTACTTCGCCAATATCGACGATTCCCCGGGCAGCGAGGGCTGCTGGGCACGGCCGGGCTTTGCCAGCTTCGCGGATCTCAAGGGCCGGAAGGTCGCGGCCAACACCTCCGCCGAGATCACCATGGCGGGGCTCCTCGCCAGGGCCGGCCTGAAGCAAGCCGACATCGCCTATGTCAACCTGCCGCCGAACGAGATGCAGCTGGCGCTCTCGCGCGGGGACGTCGATGCGGCCTGCATCTGGCAGCCGATCCTCGACGGCCTGAAGAAGGCCGTGCCCGACGGCAGGCTCCTGGGCACGGACAAGGACACCGAGATGTTCCAGCGTTTCCAGACCATGTCGGCGCCCGACATCATGATCATCTCGCGCAAGGTCGTCGACGAGGATCCGGTCTCGGCCGGCAAGCTCGCCGCGGCCGTGATGAAGGCGGCCGACTTCGTCAACGCCGACCCGGAAGAGGCGGCGAAGACGGTCGCCCACTATTTCCGCCAGCCGCCCGAGACCGTGCTCGCCGGCATCCGCGGCTTCAAATACTACGGCACGAAGGACTGGCCGGAGCACATGCGCAGGCACGGCGCGCAGATGGACTATCTCGCCGGCTGGCTCGCCGAAACCGGCAAGATTCCTGCAAGGCCCGACGTGAAGGCCTGGGAGAACACCAGCTTCGTGCCCAAGCCCTGAGCAACCCGAGAGAGGAGGCGCGCCGATGTCCACGCCAGCGACCGGCGATCTCGCACTGTCCGCCGCCGCAGCCCCGGTGGGATGGCCGCGATGGCGGCTGCGCCGCTTCGGCCGGCCGGTGCTGCTGCTCAACCTCATCGGCATCCTGGCGCTCTACGGGCTGTGGGCCGCAGCGACGGAGACCGGCCTGGTCTCGCCGATCTTCCTGCCCTCCCCCTCGATGGTCGCGGCCGAGGCGCGGGGCATCGCCGGGACCGCCGACCTGTGGGCGTCGGTCGCCGCGTCGTCGGCGCGCGTCTTCGTCGGCTTCGGGCTGGCCGCGCTCGTCGCCGTGCCGCTCGGCATCCTGATGGGCGCCTGGTGGCCGGCGAAGGCGCTGATCGATCCCCTGATCTCGCTGCTGCGGCCGCTGCCTTCGATCACCTGGATCCCGCTCACCATGCTCTGGCTCGGCATCGGCGAGGGCCAGAAGATCGCGATCGTGTTCATGGGCTCATGGATCTACATCCTGCTCTACACCGTGGAGAGCACGAAGCGCGTCGATCCCCTGCTGGTGAAGGCCGCCCGCAATCTCGGCGCCGGCCATCTGGCCGTGATGCGCGAGGTCGTGCTTCCCGGCTCGCTGCCCGGCATCCTGGCCGGCCTCAAGGTCAGCCTCGCCATCGCCTGGTCCTGCGTGCTCTCGGCCGAGATGGTCGCGGCACAGTCCGGGCTCGGGGCCTTGATCTGGTCGGCCAAGGACTGGGGCAACACGTCGCTCGTCCTGGTCGGCATGGTCTGCATCTCCGTCACCGTGCTGATCGCCGATCTCCTGGCGAACCGGCTGGAGGCCTGGCTGCTGCCCTGGGAACGCCATCGGCGCGGGCCGTGAAGGAGGCGATCATGGCTGTCATCCTCTCCGCCCGCGCCGTTTCCAAGCGCTATGACGGCCGCCGCGGCGACGGCGTGCTGGCGCTCGACACCGTCTCGCTCGAGGTCCGCCAGGGCGAGTTCCTCTGCCTGCTCGGCGCCTCCGGCTGCGGCAAGTCCACCCTCCTCAACATGTTCGCCGGGTTCGTCGCGCCGACCGGCGGCGAGATCCGCCTGCGCGAGGAGAGGATCGAGGCGATCGAGCCGCGCTGCGGCATGGTCTTCCAGTCCTATGCGCTGTTTCCCTGGAAGACGGTGCGGGAGAATGTCGGCTTCGGCCCGAAGATGCGGGGTTGCGGGCGCGCCGAGCGGCGCGACATCGCCGAGCGCTTTCTCGCCATGGTCGGGCTGTCGGGCTTCGCCGAGCACTACCCCGCCGAGCTGTCGGGCGGCATGCAGCAGCGCGTGACGCTGGCGCGGTGCCTGGCGGCCGATCCGGAGGTGATGCTGATGGACGAGCCCTTCGCGGCGCTCGACGCGATGACCCGCGAGGTGCTGCAGGGCGAGCTCATGCGCATCCAGAGGCAGAGCGGCAAGACCGTCGTCTTCGTGACGCACAACATCGACGAAGCGCTCGTCATGGCGGATCGCATCGTGGTGATGTCGCCGCGCCCGGGGCGGATCGCGGCGCTGATCGACAACGATCTGCCGCGCCCACGCGACATCGAGGTCCAGCTCCTGCCGGCCTATGCCGGCCTCAAGCGCAGGGTCTGGAGCCTCGTCGCGGGCGACCTCGCGGCGCACGCCGCCTGAAGCGCCACGCCCGCCGGGCGACCGGCGGGCAGGCACGCTGGAAGAACCCTCAGGCCACCTTCTTGCCCGCCTCGGTCTTTGCTGCCGCGGCCTTGGCCGGCGCGGCTTTCGCCGGCCTGGGGCTCTCCTGCTGCTGCTGGGCTCCGGCGTCGCCGAAGGAAGGTTCCAGCGTCGAGCGGCGGGCATCCTCATAGCCGATCGTCTCGCGTGCCATCTCCCAGTGGCGCTGCTCGCGCCCCTCGGGCTTTCCTTCGTTGAGCCAGATCTCGTAGGCCTTCAGCCGGACCCGGTCCTCGTGCGAATGCTGCGACATGCCTGTCTCTCCTGATCGCTCGCCCAATCCCGACGAAGGTCGAAGGCCGCGCCGAGCCGTCGGCCGACCGACGCGGTCTGCCGGCGATCCCGCTCGTCGGATCGGCGCGCCACACATAGCGGCCGGCGGTCGCGGCCCCACCACCCCAGGAGCGGTGGAAACCCGATCAACCAGCCATGCCCTCGAACCCCCGTTCCCACGCTGCAGCAACGTGCCGGGCCGGCGAATGTTCCGCCACGGACGCGTCCTCACGGTCCCTTGAACGGGAAAGTCCCACCCCTCGCCGCACGGACGTTTCAGGTCCCTCGGGGGAAGTCGTAGGGCAGGAGCCGCATGTTGGCGAAGCCCTGCTCACCGAGGCGGGTCCAGAGCAGCGTGCGGTCGCGGAAGCCGAAATAGGAGCCGGCGATCCGCCTGACGAGGTCGTCGCCGCCTTCCACCGCATCGGTCATCACCTCGCCCACCGCCTTGCCGAAGGCCTGGAACACCTCGGCCGGGAACTGGCGGAACTGCACGCCCTTGGCGACGAAATCGGCCAGGACAGCGGGCGTGCGGGCATTGTATTGGGCGAGCGAACGGATGTTCTCCTCGGCGCAGGCCGCCTCCACCGCCGCCTGCTGCGCCTTGGGCAGGGCCTCGAACCGCTCGCGGTTGATCTGGAGCTGGAAGGCCATGCAGGGATCCTGGAACCCCGGCCAGTAGCAGAACTTCGCAACGTCCTGGAAGCCGAAGGGCGCATCGTTGACCGGGCCCATGAACTCGGCCGCGTCGAGCTCGCCGGCCCGCAGCTTGCCGACGATCTCGCCGCCGGGCATCAGCAGCTGCACCACGCCGAGCTTGCTGAGGGCCTGGCCCGCCAGCCCCGGGATGCGGAAGCGCAGGCCCTTGAGGTCGGCGACGCCCGATATCTCCCGGGTGAACCAGCCGCCGAACTGCGCACCGGTGTTGCCGGCGAGGAAGGCGCGGATGCCGAAGCGCGCCGCCAGCTCGTTCCAGAGGGCCTGGCCGCCGCCGTCATAGACCCAGGCGTTGAGCTCGCCCGCCGTCAGGCCGAACGGCACCGCCGAGAAGAAGGCGAAGGCCGGCGAGCGCGCCAGGTCGTAGGCGGCGGTGCCGTGCGCCATCTCCACCTTGCCATTCGTCACCGCATCCATGTTCTCCTGGCCGGGGACGAGCTCGCCGACGGGATAGAGCCGCACCAGGAGCTTGCCCTCGGTGAGCACGCCGATTCGGTCGGCGAGGCGCTGCGCCCCCACCCCGGCGCCAGGCAGGTCCTTGGGCCAGGCCGTGACCATGCGCCATTCGACCAGGCCCTGGGCGATGGCGGGCGCGGCGACGAGGCCGGCGGCTGCGGCCGCGGCGCCTGCGATCATGGTGCGGCGTGTCGTCATCGGCAGCTCCGGCGGGCGGACGGTCCGGTCCGCGACAACGGCAGATGGCCCGCCCTTCGTCACACCGTCAAGGCCTGCCGCAGGCTCGCGCCCTCTTCCGAGCGCTTGAGCAGCTCGCGCGCCTCGTCGGCTTCGCGCTGGCGGTTCCACATGCCGGCATAGAGGCCGCCGCGGTCGAGCAGGGCCTGGTGGGTGCCGCGCTCGGCGACGACGCCCTTGTCGATGACCAGGATCTCGTCGGCGTCGACCACGGTCGACAGCCGGTGGGCGATCACCAGCGTGGTGCGGCCCTTGGAGACCCGCTCCAGGGCGCCCTGGATCTCCATCTCGGTGTAGCTGTCGAGCGCCGAGGTCGCCTCGTCCAGCACCAGGATCGGCGGGGCCTTCAGGATGGTGCGGGCGATGGCGACGCGCTGCTTCTCGCCGCCCGAGAGCTTCAGGCCGCGCTCGCCGACCTCGGTGTCGTAGCCCTTGGGCATCAGGCGGATGAAGCCGTCGATCTGGGCGAGGCGCGCCGCCTCCTCCACCTCCGCATCGGCCGCATCCCAGCGGCCGTAGCGGATGTTGTAGCGGATCGTGTCGTTGAACAGCACCGTGTCCTGCGGCACCATGCCGATGGCCGCGCGCAGCGAGGTCTGCGTCACCGCGCGCACGTCCTGCCCGTCGATCAGCACCCGCCCGCCCTGGACGTCGTAGAAGCGGTAGAGCAGCCGCGACACCGTCGACTTGCCGGCGCCGGAGGGCCCGACGATCGCCACCGTCCGCCCGGCCGGCACGTCGAAGGACAGGCCCTTGAGGATCGGGCGCTGCGGGTCGTAGTGGAACTGCACGTTGTCGAAGGTGACGCGGCCCTCGCGCACCTCCAGGGGCTTGGCCCCCGGCGCGTCCGTGACTTCCGGCGCCTGGCCGAGCAGCTCGAACATGGTCTCGATGTCGGTGACGCCCTGCTTGATCTCGCGATAGGCGAAGCCGAGGAAGTTGAGCGGCGTCGACAGCATCAGCCACATGGTGTTGAGCAGGGCGATGTCGCCGACCGTGTTGGCGCCATGGATGACGCCGTAGCCGGCCAGCGCCATGGACGCCGTCATGCCGCCGATGAAGATGACGCCCTGGCCGATGTTGAGCCAGGTCAGGGTGATGTAGGTGCGGATGCCGGCCTGCTCGTAGCCGGCCAGCGCCCGGTCGTAGCGGGCGAGCTCGCGCGCCTCGTTGCCGAAATACTTCACCGTCTCGTAGTTGAGCAGGCTGTCGATCGCCTTCTGGTTGGCGTCGGTGTCGCTGTCATTCATCTCGCGGCGGATGGCGATGCGCCACTCCGTCGCCTTCACGGTGAACCAGACGTAGAGCGCCGTCGTCGCCAGCACGATCGCGGCGTAGCGCCAGTCGAACTGCAGCACCAGCACCAGCGTCGAGAGCGCCAGCTCGACGATGGTCGGCAGGATGTTGATGGTGGCGAAGCGCACGATGGTCTCGATGCCGGCGCGGCCGCGGTCGATGACGCGCGACAGGCCGCCGGTCTTGCGCTCGAGATGGTAGCGCAGGCTGAGGCCGTGGATGTGCTGGAAGGTCTCGACCGCCAGCCGCCGCACCGCGTGCATGAAGACGGCGGCGAACAGGCCGTCCTTCCACTGCGAGATCGCGGTCATGACCAGGCGCGACACGCCATAGGCGACGATCATGGTCAGCGGCAGCCCGGCCATGGCCACGGCGAAGGCCGAGCCGGTGAGCGGCTTGCCGGAGCCGACGGCCGCGAGGCCGTCGGTCGCCCATTTGAAGGTGTAGGGCACGATCAGGGTGACGGCCTTGGTCACCACCAGCAGCGCGAAGGCGAACACCACCCGCGTCCTGAGGTCGGCGCGATCCTTCGGCCACATGTACGGCCAGAGCGCCGCCATGGTGTGCAGGAAGCCCTGGTCGGCATTGACGGGCTTCGCCGCCGCCGCGTTGGTCGAAGCATTGTCGGGGGGCATGGGTGCTTTGTCGTTTGTCGCGGTCGGCGCGGCTTTCCGTGCAGTCTGGAGCACAGTTAAGGCGCGCGGCGAGCGGCTGCAAGACGCCGGCCCGCGATCTCCCCCGGCGGAGCCTGCCTTCCCTACTGCGCCGCCTGGTCCTTCTTCTCCGGCATGACGAAGATCTGGCCGGGATAGATCCAGTGCGGATCGCGGATCTGCGTGGCATTGGCGTCGTAGATCCAGGTGTAGCGCATGCCGCGGCCATAGGACTTGCGCGAGATGCGCCAGAGATTGTCGCCGCGCGCCACGGTCACCGTCTTCACCTCCGCGACCACCGCCTGCGAGTCGGAGGGCACGGGCGCCTTGACCGCCTGCTCCGGCTCCACCGCGGGCCTGGCGGTCTGCACCGCCTCGGCGCCGGCGGCCGGCTTGGCGACGGGCGTGCCCGGCTGCGGCGGCGTCCCGATGTCGCGGGTGACGGTCGCCGCCGGCTTGGGCGCGACCTCCGCCTGCGCCGTCACGACGGCGGGCGGCGCCGCGGGCCTGGCCCGGGCCTCCATGGTGAAGGGCACCTCGGCCCGCGTCAGCACCCGGCCGCTGGCATTGTCGACGTCGTCGACGCGCACGCGGTAATTGCCCGGCCGCATGCCCTTCTCGACCATCAGGCCGAAGCTGCCGTCCGGGGCCGCCCTGACGTTGGCGAGCGGCGTCTCGTTGAGGTAGATCCGCACGTCGGCGCCGGGCTGGGCCGTGCCGGTGACGAAGAAGCGGCCGGCCTCGTCGGCCTCCACCGTCTTGATCTCGACATTGATGCGCGCCGCCTCGGCCGGCTTCGACACCGGCGCGGCGGGCTTCGGCGCGGCGGCAGGCGCGGCCGGCACCGGAGCAGGCGCAGCCGGAGCGGCAGGCGCCGGGGTGGAAGCGGCAGGCGGCGGGGCGGACGGCACCGCCTCGGCGACCCTGACGGGCGCCGCCGGCGTCGACGGCGCTGGGGCCGCCGGCGCGGCGGCGGGAACGGGGGCCGCGACCGGTGCCGGCGCGGGCGGGGCCTGGGCGACCACCTGCCTCGCCGGCGCGGCCTTCTGGCCGCCGTCGCTCAGCACCTTGGCCGGCGCGTTGGGATCGTTGAGCACGACCACCACCTCCTCGCCCTGCTGCGTCGGCACCCGCACGGTGACGACCTGCTGGGACAAGGCGACGCGGCCGTCCGGGGTGGTGGCGCGCAAGGCCAGCTCGGCCGCGCCCTTGGGCAGCGGCTTGGGCACGATCGCCCATTGGCCGCCGACATCGGCGACGGCGCGGGCGAAGGGCGCCCCATCCTTCAGGAGCTCGACGGTCGCGCCCGGCACGCCCTGGCCGGCGACCACGGTGTCGCCCGAGGGCTCGACGCGGACGATGTCGAAGGTGGGAAGCTTGATGGCGGCCGGCGGCTGCGACGCTGCCGACGGCGTGGGCGCGGCCGCCGAGGCGGGCTGCTGCGCCGGCTCGGCCGGGGTCTGGGCCTGCGGCTTGACCGGCGCCTGCGCCGCCTGCTGCACCGGCTCGGGCGCGGCCCCGTCGGCGGCCGGCACGATCGGTGGCGAAGCGGGAGCGGTGGGCGCCGGCTCCTGCTTGACCGCCTGGGGAGCAGCCGGCACTGCCGGAGCCTCGGGCTTGGGCGCCGGATCTGCCGGAACGGCCGCCAGCTTCATCGGCGGCGCCGGGGCCGGGGCCGGAGGTTGATTCTTGACGATGCCGAACCACGTCACCGCCGCGGCCGCAGCGCCGATTCCCGTCAGGCCAATCCACGCGCGGCCGAGCATACCCGTCTCCATATGCGGCGTCCGCCCGAGGGGGCGAACGCCAATCCTGCGTCAGAACAGCAATAATGAATTATACGCTGTTTTGAAGCCTTTTCGCGGCTAAGCTTCGCAAAAGCGTTGAATAGTCACCCCCGGGCCTCGCTCTGCTCGCTTGACCCGGCCGTTGCTGCAATGCGAAAAACTGCACATGACAAAACTTTCCTCGATTTGCGTCTATTGCGGCTCCAGCCCCGGCGCCCGCCCCTCCTACCTCGAGGCCGCCCAGCGAGTCGGCGCCGACATGGCGGCAGCCGGCGCGCGCCTGGTCTATGGCGGCGGCGATGTCGGGCTGATGGGCGCGGTGGCCCGCTCGGTCATCGACCATGGCGGCTCCGTCACCGGCATCATCCCGAAATTCCTGCAGCGCCGCGAGCGCATGCTGACCGCGGTGGAGGACCTGATCGTCACGGTCGACATGCACGAGCGCAAGCGCCTGATGTTCGAGCGCGCCGACGCCTTCGTCGCCCTGCCGGGCGGCGTCGGCACCCTGGAGGAGCTGGTCGAGCAGCTCACCTGGGCCCAGCTCGGCCAGCACCGGAAGCCGGTGGTGCTCGCCAATATCGACGGCTTCTGGACCAAGCTCCTGGCGTTGCTGGAGCACATGCGCGAGGAAGGCTTCATCCCGCGCGAGCGCGCGGTCGACTACCTCGTCGCCGACCGGGCCGAGGACGTGGTGCCGCTGATCCGCCAGGCGCTGGCCGGCGTGGAGGAGGCCGAGCTGTCGATGAGCGTGTCGCCGGGCGTGCTGTAGAATCAGAAGCTTGGGTCGAAACGCTGAAGCGACGCTACACCGTGGCGCCCGTCCGGATCAGCTTGTACGTCATCGAGTCCGTCAGCGCCTGGAAGGAGGCGTCGATGATGTTGCCGGAGACGCCGACCGTGGTCCAGCGCTCGCCGGCGGCATCCTGGAACTCGATCAGCACGCGGGTGACCGCGTCGGTACCGCCCTGGAAGACGCGGACCTTGTAGTCGATCAGCTTCAGGTCCTCGATGAAGGACTGGTACTTGCCGAGATCCTTGCGCAGCGCCGTGTCGAGGGCGTTGACCGGGCCGTTGCCCTCGGCGGCCGAGATCAGCTTCTCCCCGCCGACGCGCAGCTTGACGATGGCGTCGGAGAAGATGCCGAGCTCGCCCTTGTCGTTCCAGCGCCGCTCGACATTGACCGAGAAGCTTTCCACCAGGAAGAAATCCGGGACATGGCCGAGGATGCGCCGGGCCAGGAGGTAGAACGACGCGTCGGCCTCCTCATAGGCATAGCCCTCCGCCTCCTTCTCCTTGAGCGCCTGCAGGAGGAGGCCGAGCGTGGGGTGGTCCTTCTCGACGCGGATGCCGAGGCGCTCCAGCTCCGCCAGGATGTTGGAGCGGCCGGCCTGGTCGGAGACCAGCACCTTGCGCCGGTTGCCGACGCTCTCGGGCGGTACATGCTCGTAGGTCGCGGGGTCCTTGACCACCGCCGAGGCATGGATGCCGGCCTTGGTGGCGAAGGCCGAGGAGCCGACATAGGGCGCGTGGTGGTCGGGCGTGCGGTTGAGGATCTCGTCGAGCTTGCGCGACACACGGGTGAGCGTGCCGAGCTTCTCCGCCGTCACGCCGGTCTCGAAACACTCGGCATAGCCCGGCTTCAGGAGCAGCGTCGGGATCAGCGAGGTGAGGTTGGCGTTGCCGCAGCGCTCGCCGAGGCCGTTGAGCGTGCCCTGGACCTGGCGCACGCCGGCGCGCACCGCGGCCAGGGAATTGGCCACCGCCTGCTCGGTGTCGTTGTGGGCGTGGATGCCCAGACGCTCGCCGGGGATCACGGCGGCGACCGCGGCGACGATGCGCTCGACCTCGTCGGGCTGGCTGCCGCCATTGGTGTCGCAGAGCACGACCCAGCGCGCGCCCGCCTCGTGGGCGGCGCGGGCGCAGGCGATGGCATAGGCCGGGTTGGCCTTGTAGCCGTCGAAGAAGTGCTCGCAGTCGAGCAGCACCTCCCGCCCGCGCGAGCGGGCGAGCGCGATGCTGTCGCGGATGCCCTCCAGGTTCTCCTCCAGCGACATGCCGAGCGCCAGCTCGACCTGGTGGTCCCAGGCCTTGGCGACGAAGCAGATCGCTCCCGCCCGAGCCTCGAGCAGCGCGGCGAGCCCGGGATCGTTCTCGGCCGAGCGCCCGGCGCGCCGGGTCATGCCGAAGGCGGTGAAGGTGGCCCGGAGCCCGTGGTCGGCGGCGAAGAACTCGGTGTCGAGCGGATTGGCGCCGGGATAGCCGCCCTCGACATAGTCGATGCCGAGGTCATCGAGCATGCGCGCCACCGCGAGCTTGTCGGCCAGGGAGAAGTGGACACCGGTGGTCTGGGCGCCGTCGCGCAGCGTCGTGTCGAAGAGGAAGAGGCGGGAGCGGGTCATGCGGGCTTGCCTGCGAGGCGCTTCTCCATCCGGGTGTTGCCGAGCCATTCGCCGCCGAGCTGCACCGTCTGGCGGTGCCGCGCCTCGAAGCCGCGCCGGGAGAAGAAGTCGCGGGCGGTGTCGCTGGCGTCGACCCGCAGCACCTTGGCGCCGCGGGCGGCGGCCAGCTTCTCCAGCGCGTCGACGAGCAGGCGCGCCACCCCCTGCCCGGCCACGCCGGGATGGACGTAGAGCATGTCGATCTCCTCGGCGCCCTTGAGGGCGGCAAAGCCGACGGGGGCGCCGGAGACGGTGGCGACCAGCGTCAGCTCCCCCGCGAGCCTGGCCCCGAAGGCCGCCTCGTCGTCGGCCGCCGAGGCCCAGGCCGCCTGCTGGTCCTCGTCATAGTCGTCGGAGGCGAGCTCCTCGATGGCGGCGCGGAAGATCGCCGCCAGGATCGGCCCGTCGGCGGGCAGGAAGGGCCGCAGGGCGGCTTGCAGCGGGCGGGCCATCAGCGCTTCACCTCCCAGGTCGTGCCGTCCTTGCCGTCCTTGATCGCCACGCCCATGGCGAGGAGATCGTCGCGCAGGCGGTCGGACTCGGCCCAGTTCCTGGCGGCGCGAGCGGCGCTGCGGGCGGCGACCAGGGCCTCGACCGCGGCAGGATCGACGCTGACCGCCGCTCTCGCCAGGTTGGCGAGCGCGGCGCGGTCGAGGGAGAAGCCGAGCAGCTTCAGCGTGGCGGCGCGGGCCCGCGCATCGGCGAGCCCGTGCAGGCGGGCGACGGCGAGCGGCGTGTTGAGGTCGTCCGAGAGCGCCTCGATCACGCCGGCATCGGGCGGCCCCTCGGCGGGCGCGCCGTCGTACCAGTCGTCGAGGGCGTGCTCGGCCTCCTCCAGCGCCTTCGCCGTCCAGTCGATCGGCTGGCGGTAATGGGTGCGCAGCATGGCCAGGCGCAGCACGTCGCCGTGCCAGCACCGCCCGCCGAACATGTCGGTGGAGAGCAGGGCGTTGATGGTGACGAAGTTGCCGAGGCTCTTGGACATCTTCTGGCCTTCGACCTGCAGGAAGCCGTTGTGCATCCAGACATTGGCCATGCGCGTCGTGCCGAAGGCGCAGCAGCTCTGGGCGATCTCGTTCTCGTGGTGCGGGAAGACCAGATCGATGCCGCCGCCGTGGATGTCGAAGACGTTGCGCCCGGGATCCTCGCAGGAAAGCCCGCCGCCGAACGGCTCAAGGAGCTTGGCCGTGGCCATGGCCGAGCATTCGATGTGCCAGCCCGGCCGGCCCGGCATGGCGATGCCGCAGGGGCTCGGCCAGCCCGGCTGGACGCCGGAGGACGGCTTCCACAGGACGAAGTCCATGGGATCGCGCTTGTAGGGCGCGACGTCGACGCGCGCGCCGGCCAGCATCTCGTCGAGGGAGCGGCGGGCGAGCGCGCCGTAGCGCGGCGCCCCGGGGAGCCTGTCCATCGCTGCCACGGAGAACAGCACGTGCTCCTCGGCGACATAGGCGACGCCGCGGGCGACGAGGCGCTCGATCAGCGCCTTCATGCCCTCGATATGGTCGGTCGCCCGCGGCTCCTCGGTCGGCGGCAGGCAGCCGAGCGCGGCGATGTCGGCATGGAACTGCCGGAGCGTGCCGTCGGTCAGCTCGCGGATCGAGATGCCGCTCTCATGGGCCCGCGCGTTGATCTTGTCGTCGACGTCGGTGACGTTGCGGGCATAGGCGACATGCGCCTCGCCATAGACATATCTCAGCAGGCGGAACAGCACGTCGAAGACGATCACCGGCCGGGCATTGCCGATATGGGCGAAGTCGTAGACCGTCGGGCCGCAGACATACATGCGCACATGCTTCGGATCCACCGGAGCAAAGTCGACCTTCTGCCGCGTCAGCGTGTCGTAGAGCCGCAAAACCATGAGTGTTCCCCGCCTCGCTGGCCGGGGGCGTCTCGCTCTTTGGTTTGGGCGAATGACGGCGCCAGCCAGCGATGTCGCTAGCTGCAAATAATCCCGGAGAGGATTGCCAGAGCCGTCATGGCCGGGAGCAATGTGGCAAGGCGCGCCCGAAGTCAAGAGGGCGAAGGCGGGGGACGGCGGCCGCTTCGAGGCCGGAATGCGGCGGCACATGCCCGACACGCGGGACTGTCGCGCGGGACGCGCAATTGTCCCGCCCGGACCGATGTCCATATCGGACGCGCTAGAGGGCGGTCGAAGTCCAGGAGATGGATGATGAGATCGGTAGTCATTTCGGCGCTTGCAGCGGCGGGCCTGGTTGCCTGCGTGTCCGGCGCCCTGGCGCACAGCAATCCGCGCGACTTCTATGCGATTCAGCGGGGCGAGCCCACGGACAGCACCACGGCAGCGCCTCTGGTGCAGCAGCCCCGGCCGATCGTGCATGTGCGCCACGCGGCCCTGGCCGCGCGCCACGTGAGCGCCCCGGAGCCGGCGGGGATGTGATCGGGCGCAAGACCCCGGACGGGACCGTCAGGGCCCCGTCCACACCAGGGCGCCGATGGCCAGCAGCAGGGCCGGCGGCATCACCACCAGGCCGAGCCCGAGAAAGCGCAGAGCGCCGATATGTTCGCCTTCGCGCCGCAAGGCGACCAGCCAGAGAATCGTGGCGAGCGAGCCGGTGACCGAGAGGTTCGGCCCGAGGTCGATGCCGATCAGCAGCGCGCCGGTCACCTTGGCCGGCACGTCCGCCGCAGCCGCGACCGAGCCGGCGACCAGGCCGGCCGGCAGGTTGTTGACCAGGTTGCAGGCGATGGCGGTGAGAATGCCGGCGCCCCAGGCGGCCTGGCCGGCGGAGCGGGTCGCCGCCTCGCGCAGCAGCACCACCAGCATGTCGATGACGCCGGTCTCGCGCAGCCCCTCGACCAGAATGAACAGGCCGGCCACCAGCGGCAGCACGCCCCAGGAGATGTGGCGGAGCACCGGCCAGGGCGCCTCCCGGGTGCGCAGCATCACCACGGCTGCGGTGAGGACGCCGGCAACGAAGGTCGGCAGGCCGAGATCCCAGCCGAGGGCGGAGGCGAGGGTCAGCACCACGGCCGTGGCGGCGATGCCCCAGGCGATGAAGCGCCCGCCGGCCGAGAGCGGCCGGGCGGGCAGCTCGGTCGCCAGCGGCTCGACCAGAGCCCGGCGCTGGGTGAAGCGCAGCGCCGCATAGGTCGCGGCGATGGCCGCGAGCGAGGGCAGCGCGAACTGGCGCAGCCAGTCGAGCAGCGAGGGCATGTGCCGGCCGAACACCACCAGGTTGGCCGGGTTCGAGATCGGCAGCACGAAGCTGGCGGCGTTGGCGATGAAGGCGCAGATCAGGAGATAGGGCAACGGCTCGGCCCGGGCGGCGCGCGCAGCGGCATAGACCGCCGGCGTCAGCACCACGGCGGTGGCGTCGTTGGACAGGAACACGGTGACGAGGGTGCCGACGGCATAGACCAGCGCGAACAGCCGGCGCGGCGATCCCCGGGCATGGCGCACCGCATGGATCGCCAGCCAGTCGAACAGGCCCTCGGCCCGGGCAAGCTCGGCCAGCAACATCATGCCGATCAGGAAGAGATAGACGTCGGTCCCCTTGGCCGCCGCGCCGAGGGCGGCCGGAACGGGCAGCAGGCCGAAGACGATCAGCGCCAGGGCGCCCGCCACCGCCCAGATCGCCTCGGGCCAGCGCAGCGGGCGGACGATGACGCCGAGCGTCGCCGTGGCCGCGATGGCCCAGATCGCCGTGGTGGCCGGGGTGAGCTCGAGGGGCAGGGAGGTGGGCACGTGCGCTTGCAACACGCCGCCGCGGCCGGGTCAATGGCCCCGGTGATGCGACCACGCCACATCGGCCGCCAAAGAAAAGGCGAACGACCTTTACCGATGTTTAAATTCGCACAGCGATGCTACGCCCCGTCCGCTATCGAACGGTCAGCCCCCAGTATCAACCGCGTAAATTCGATGACCCCTCGCTTGCTCGCCGCGGCTCTCGCGCTCATCCTCGCAACGCCAGCCCTCGCCCAGAACGCCGCGTCCTTCGTCGTCGCCAACGACGACGGCTACGGCGTCGACACCTGCCTCGAATCGGGCACGGCCTGCGGGCAGCCGATCGCCAACTCCTGGTGCGTGGCCAACGGCTACGACCATGCGATCGGCTTCCGGCCCCAGACCGCCGCCGACGTCACCGGCTCGATCGCGACGCCGACGCAGGTCGCCGCGGTGGCCGACCCGCACGCGGTGGTCATCACTTGTGAAAAGTGACGGCGCTCACGCGCCTTGGCGAAAAATGACGGCGCTCGCGCGCCTTGGCGAGAAGTGACGGCGCTCACGCGCCTTGGCGAGAAGTGACGGCGCTCGCGCGCCTTGGCGAGACGTGACGGCGCCGGCACGTCTCGAACGCCGCTTGCGCGACGCCGCTCAGTTCGTCACCCAGTCGGCGCAGCGCGGCCCTTCCTGGTTGCCCCAGGGCATGATCGGCACGGTCGAGGTCGAGTTCTTCGGCGAGCCGTCGATCAGCTTGTCGGAATAGACCACATAGACCAGCACGTTGCGCTTGACGTCGCAGCCGCGCACCACCTGCATCTTCTTGAAGAACAGCGAGCGGGACTGGCGGTAGACCACGTCCCCCTGCTCGAACTTCTGCTTGATCGAGATCGGGCCGACCTGGCGGCAGGACAGCGAGATGTCCGACACCTGCTCAGCCACGCCGAACATGCCGGCCATGCCGCCCTTTTCCGGCACGGTGAAATGGCAGGCGACGCCGTTGACGACGGGGTCGTCGATGCCGTAGGTCGCCAGCTTGTCGTCCGGCGTGAGGAATTTCCACACGGTCGATTTCTTGAAGATCAGATCGGGCTCCTCCGCCATCGCGGGGTGGGCCGCGAACGCCAGAAGGGCGGTCAGGACGAAACAGGCCTTGCGGATCATCACGATCTCCTTGCTCCGGGCCGCATATGGCGAGCCCTGTCTCGATGCGCCAGAGCGGGGCGGCGGCTTCATGGTTTGGTCACGATTTGGGACTTTGCTCCGCGCCGCAATGCAGAGCTCGATCCTCCGTGCGGCAGTCTTCTCGGCCGTGATGACGATATCAGGCGCCGCGCTGGCTCAGGACGCGCGCTGCGCCCGGCTCGATGCGCAGCTGCGCGCCATCGAGCAGGAGAGCGACGCCGACCCCGCCCGGGTCGAGCGCTACCGCGACGCGGTCGAGCGCCAGGCCGGGGAGCTGCAGCGCACGCAGGACTATGCCGCCTCGATCGGCTGCGATTCGGCCCTGTTCGAGCCGCCGGCGCAGTGCCGGGCGCTCGATGCCAACATCCGGCGCATGGATCGCAATCTCGGGCTGCTGCAGCGCCAGCTCTCCCGCCTGTCCGGCGATCTCGGCGCCCGGCGCGAGGCGGAACGCCAGCGCACGCTCGCCCTGCTCGCCCGCCTCGACTGCAACGGCCTGCCGGCGCACGAGGACCCCGATCCCGACCAGCTGCAGGCATCCGGCACCTTCGAGCAGCTGTTCGGTCCGGACGGGGCCGAGCCGCATGCCGCGCCGCCGGACGCGGACCGCGAGACCGCCCTGCCCGACACCACGCTGCCGCCCTTCGGGCCGCTGCCGCGCGGCAGCAATCTGCGCACCATCTGCGTGCGCACCTGCGACGGCTATTTCTTCCCGATCAGCTTCGCCACCAGCTCGGCGAGCTTCGCCGGCGATGCGGAAACCTGCCGTCGGCAATGCCCCGGCGCGACGGTCGAGCTCTACGCCTATGACAATGGCTCGCAGAAGGTCGAGGACGCGGTCTCCACCGTCTCCGGCGGGCTGCTCTCGGCCATGCCCAACGCCTTCAAGTTCCGCACGAAGCTCGACAAGTCCTGCACCTGCCACGCGCAAGGGGAAGCCTCGATCCAGTCGCGGGCCCCGGCGGGCGATGCCCTGAAGCGGCTCGACGAGCCGGCCTCACCCGGCCAGGGCGCCGCGGCACCGCCGGCCCCGGTCGCGGCGGCGCCGCGCAAGGCCGCCATCGACAGCCTGCCGACCACGGAGGGCCGGGAGATCGAGGTCACCAACCCCGACGGCACCAAGAAGCGCGTGCGGGTGATCGCGCCGGGCCTGACGCCGGTGCAGTGAGAGCCGGCGAAGCGCCTCAGGCCGCCCCTTCGAGCCGCGCCAGGGCCCGGTCCCGGCCGATCAGCGGCAGCAGCGCCTTCAGTTCCGGCCCGTGCTCAAGCCCGGTCAGGGCGAGGCGCAGCGGCATGAACAGGCTGCGGCCCTTGGCGCCGGTCGCCGCCTTCACCGCCTCGACCCATGCCGCCCATGTCCCCTCGTCCCAGGGCTCGGGCGGCAGCAGCGCGGCGGCGGCCTGCGCGAAGGCGCGATCCTCGAGCACCGGCGCGACCGGCCCCGTCACCACGCGCCACCACGAGGCAGCGTCGGTGAGGCGCACGATGTTGCCGCGCACCGCGAGCCAGAAGGCCTCGCCGCCGCCGACGCCCAGCGCCGCGAGGCGCCCGGCGACCGCGGCATGAGGCATCTCGTGCAGCAGCCTGGCATTGAGCGTCTCGAGGTCGGCGGGATCGAAGCGGGCCGGCGCCCGGGAAATGCGCGAGAGGTCGATCAGCCCGGCGAGCTCGGCCAGGGTCGCGACCGGCCGGACCGCCTCGGCCGTGCCGGTGAGCATGGCGAGGCTCGCCACCGCCATCGGCTCCAGGCCGCCGTCGCGCAGGGAGCCGATCGACAGCGCGCCGCTGCGCTTCGACAGCCCCTCCCCGCTCGCCGTGGTGAGGAGGTTGTGGTGCGAGAAGGCCGGCACGGCGGCGCCGAGCGCCTGGAAGATCTGGATCTGCACCGCCGTGTTGGTGACGTGGTCCTCGCCGCGGATGACGTGGTCGACCGCGAGATCGATGTCGTCGACCACCGAGGGCAGCGTGTAGAGATAGCCGCCGTCGGCGCGCACCAGCACGGGGTCGGAAAGCGAGGCGGTGTCGATGTGGGCGGGGCCGCGCACCCCGTCCTCCCAGGCGACGATGCGGTGCTCCAGGAGGAAGCGCCAATGCGGCCGCCGGCCGGCCATCTCGAAGGCCATCTTCTCCGCCACGGTGAGCTTCAAGGCGGCACGGTCGTAGACGGGCGGCAGGCCGCGCGCCATCTGGCGCTTGCGCCGGCGCTCCAGCTCCTCCTCGGTCTCGTAGCAGGCATAGAGCCTGCCGGCGTCCTGCAGCCTCTCGACCGCGGCATCGTAGAGGGCGATCCGATCGGACTGGCGGACCGTGAGGTCCGGCGCCACGCCGAGCCAGGCGAGGTCGACGGCGATGGCCTCGGCATATTCGGGACGCGAGCGCTCGCGGTCGGTGTCGTCGAAGCGCAGGATGAAGCGTCCGCCCGCCCGCTTGGCGACGCACCAGTTCAGCAGCGCCGTGCGGGTATTGCCGATATGGATGCGGCCGGTGGGCGAAGGCGCGAAGCGGACGACGGGCATGGGGAGCCGGGCAAAGGGGGCTGATCAGGGCCTGACATACAGCAAACGGCCGGCGTGTCGAGCCCGCAGAGCGGCCCGGCGGGCGGCGCCGCAGCGCTCCCGCGACGGCTCGACGCAGGCGCGAGCCGCGCGCAGTGCGGCATGATCACCACAAGCATTCATCCTTTTTTGGGCATTGTTGCGCAGGGTTTCCAACGTGTGAAGTTTTGCGTATCAGAGTCGTCATGCCCCGCCAGCGTTCTTCCCTGCTCCTTGCCCTCGCCTGCCTCGCCCCCCTGGTCCACGCCGGACCGGCCGCGGCGCAGGACGCTGCCGCCACGTCCAGCCCCTGGGACCTGTTCTCGGGCGACTGGTCGCTGAGCGTCGGCGCCAGCGGCTTCATCGCCCCGAGCTACGAGGGCGCCAACGATCTCGCCTTCAAGGCCGTGCCGATGATCTCGCTGGCCCGGACAGGCACCACCACCCGCTTCTCCTCGCGCAACGACAACATCTCCTTCGGCGTGATCGACACCGGCACGTTCCGCTTCGGCCCGACGGCCAAGCTGGTGGTCGGGCGCGACGACGGCACGTCGAACGACCTGAGGGGACTGAAGACCGTGCCGTGGGGCGCGGAGGTCGGCGGCTTCGCCGAGTATTATCCGACGGACTGGCTGCGCCTGCGCGGCGAGGTGCGCCACGGCATCGTCTCCCATCACGGCGTGGTCGGCGACTTCTTCGCCGACGCCTTCACCGACCTGACGCCGACGCTGCGCCTCTCCGGCGGGCCGCGCCTGTCGGCTGCCTCCGCCAGCTATTTCGACGCCTATTACGGCGTGAGCGCGCAGGAATCGCTGGCCTCGGGCCTTGATGTCTATTCGCCCGGCGGCGGCCTCAAGTCCGCCGGCTTCGGCGGCGCCCTCACCTGGAAGGCGACCGACAAGATCGAGACCAGCCTGTTCGCCGAATATGCCCGCCTGCTCGGTCCGGCCGCGGATTCGAGCCTGGTCGAGCAGCGCGGCTCGGTGGACCAGTTCGTGTTCGGCGTCTCCGCGACCTACCGCTTCGACTTCGCGCTCTGAGGCGCCGGCCGAAGCGAGGGCTCCGCGACCGGCTTGGAAGAGTCAGAAGTCGACCACCTCGGCCATGCTGCGGCCCGACATGCGATAGAGCGCGGGATCGGGCTGGAAGCGCGCGCCGTCGCGGAAGCGGTTGGTGATGGGATAGCGCCGGTCGCGGCCGAAATTCTTCTCCGTCACCTTGACGCCGGGCGCCGCCTGGCGGCGCTTGTACTCGGCGCGGGCCACCAACCCCTCCACCTGGCGCACCACGGCCTCGTCATGGCCGCGGGCGACGATGTCGGTGACGCGCATCTCGTTCTCGACCAGGCCGCGCAGGATGTCGTCGAGCACGTCGTAGGGCGGCAAGGTCTCCTGGTCGGTCTGGTCCTCGCGCAGCTCGGCGCTGGGCGCCCTCATCAGGATCGCCTCGGGCACGACGACGCCGTCCGGCCCGAGGGCGCCCGCCGGCTTCCGGCGGTTGCGCAGGGCGGCGAGGCGGTACACCTCGGTCTTGTAGAGGTCCTTCACGGGATTGAAGCCGCCGTTCATGTCACCGTAGAGCGTGCAATAGCCGACCGACACCTCCGACTTGTTGCCGGTGGTCAGCACCATCGCGCCGAGCTTGTTGGAGATCGACATCAGCATGGTGCCGCGGATGCGGCTCTGCATGTTCTCCTCGGTGACGTCGCGGGGATGGCCGGCGAACAGCGGCGCCAGCGCCGCCTCCAGCGCCTCGACCGGCCCGCCGATCGGCACCACGTCGTAGCGGCAGCCGAGCGCGGCGGCACAGGCCCGCGCATCCGCGAGGCTCTCGGACGCGGTGTAGCGATAGGGCAGCATGACGGCGTGCACGCGCTGCGGCCCGAGCGCGTCGACCGCCATGGCCGCGACCAGGGCCGAGTCGATGCCGCCGGACAGGCCGAGGACCACGCCGGGAAAGCGGTTCTTCTCCACATAGTCCCGGAGGCCGAGGATGCAGGCGGCATAGTCGGCCGCGTCGCCCTCCTCGACCGGCGCGACCGCCCCCCTGTCGCAGGCCCAGCCGGCCGGGCCGCGCCGCCAGGTGGTGGTCAGCACCGCTTCCTCGAAGGCGGGAAGCTGCACCGCCAGGCCATGGTCGGCGTTGAGGGCGAACGAGGCGCCGTCGAACACCACCTCGTCCTGGCCGCCGACCTCGTTGGCATAGAGCAGCGGCAGGCCGGATTCGGCGACGCGCGCCACGGCGATGTTGAGGCGGACGTCGGCCTTGTCGCGGTGATAGGGCGAGCCGTTCGGCACCAGCAGCAGCTCCGCGCCAGTCTCGGCCAGGCATTCCACCACGTCGGGCCCCCAGATGTCCTCGCAGATCGGCACGCCCAGGCGCACGCCGCGGAAGGGGATGGGACCCGGCATCGGCCCGGGCTGGAACACGCGCTTCTCGTCGAACACGCCGTAGTTCGGCAGATCGACCTTGAAGCGCACCGCCGCGACCGCTCCGGCATCGAGCAGGGCTACGGCATTGTGCAGCCGGCCGGCCTCGGCCCAGGGCAGGCCGATCAGCACCGCCGGGCCGCCGTCGCCGGTCTCGCGGGCGAGCGTCTCCAGCGCCGCGCGGCAGGCCTCCTGGTAGGAGGGCTTCAGGACGAGGTCCTCCGGCAGGTAGCCGGAGAGGAAGAGCTCGGTGAACAGCACGAGGTCGGCCCCCTGGCCCCGCGCGACGGCCCGGGCGCCGCGCGCCTTGGCGAGATTGCCGGCGATGTCGCCGAGGGTCGGCTTCAGCTGCGCCACGGCGATGCGCAGGCGGTCGGGGCTGTCGGTGCTCATGGCAGAGATTTATGACCTCGCGCGCGGCGCCGCAATGTCGCGCGCCCGAGGCCGCGGCTCTGCCCGCCCCGCGCTCAGGCCGCCGGCGGACCCAGACGCGCGTGCCGGAACGCCCACTCGGCCCAGAGCGAGACGAGCATGGTCAGGGCGCCGAGGATCCAGTGGGTCTGGGCGGCGCGGATATCCGCCGCGAAGCCGAGCGCCCAGGGCGCGGCAACGAGCCAGGCGCCCAGGGCCAGCGTCACCCATTCCTCCCACGCCTTGAATTCTGACAGCGAGGCGCAGGCGAGATAGGCGAGCAGCACCGCGACGACGCAGGCGTTCCAGGCGGGCCGGCGGTCTCCGGCGAAGCCGAGCGCCCAGGGCGCCGCGAACAGCGCCACGGCCAGCACGAGCAGCAGCCAGTCCTGAGATCTCTTTGTGCGGAAGACTTGCAAGGCCATGGGTTCCTCCATCCGTCGCGACGCATGGCAATCCCCTCGGCTCATATATATCGTTATACGATATATATCGCAACGCGACACATGATCGCGGCGGTCCGGCTCACATCAGGCGAAGCGTTCCCAGAGCGCCAGCAGCCAGACCAGGCCCGACAGGAGCAGCAGCATGAACACGGCGGCGCTGCCGAGGTCCTTCACCACCTTGATGTGCGGGTGGAGATCCGGCCGGACATGGTCGGCCAGCTTCTCGATGGCGGTGTTGAGGAACTCCACGGCGAGCAGGATCAGCAGGACGCCGATCAGCGCCAGCCGCTTCCAGTTGTCGTCGGTGATCAGGAACGAGGCCGGCAGGGCGATGGCGAGCAGCACCGCCTCCTGCTGCACCGCCTGCTCGGTGCGGATGGCGTGCGACCAGCCGGCCCAGGAATGGAAGAAGGCCTTGATGATCCGCTCCATGGCGCCGCTCCGCTCTGCCCGCTCCCCGTGTTAGCGGTGCGGGCATGCAGCCGCAACGCGGCCAGGTTTCAGCTCCAGTCGAGCACGATCTTGCCACACTCCCCGCGCGCCATGGTCTCGAAGCCCTGCAGGAAATCCGCGGTCTTCAGCCGGTGGGTGATGACCGGGCGGATGTCGAGGCCGCTCTGCAGCATGGCCAGCATCTTGTGCCAGGTCTCGAACATCTCGCGTCCGTAGATGCCCTTGATGGTCAGCATCTTGAAGACGATCCGGTTCCAGTCCACCGCATAGGGCGCGGCCGGGATGCCGAGCATGGCGATGTGCCCGCCCATCAGCATGACGTCGAGCATCTGCTGGAAGGCCGGCGGCGCACCGCTCATCTCCAGGCCGACGTCGAAGCCTTCCTTCATCTTGAGGCGGGCCATGACGTCGCGCAGGTCCTCCTCGGCGACGTTGACCGGCGTGACGCTCGCCACCTTGGCCGCGAGATCGAGGCGCACCGGGTTGACGTCGGTGATGACAACGTGCCGCGCCCCGGCGTGGCGCGCCACCGCCCCGGCCATGATGCCGATCGGGCCGGCGCCGGTGATCAGCACGTCCTCGCCGACGAGGTCGAAGGAGAGCGCGGTGTGGACGGCATTGCCGAGCGGATCGAGGATGGCGCCGAGCTCGTCGTCGATCTCGTCGGGCAGCGGCACGATGTTGAAGGCCGGCACCTTGACGTATTCGGCGAAGGCGCCGGGCATGTTGACGCCGATGCCGCGCGTCTCGGGGTCGAGATGGAACTTGCCGGCCCGGGTCGCCCGGCTGCGCATGCCGACGACGTGGCCCTCGCCGGAGACACGCTGGCCGACCTTGAGCGTGCGCACATGCGAGCCGACCTCGACGATCTCGCCGGCATATTCGTGGCCGACCACCATCGGCACCGGAATGGTCTTCTGGGCCCAGGGGTCCCATTTGTAGATATGGACGTCGGTGCCGCAGATGCCGGTCTTGCGCACCTTCACCAGCACGTCGTCCTCGCCGATCACCGGCACCGGCTCGCTCTCGGAGAGCCACAGCCCGGGCTCGGGACGGGATTTCACCAGGGCTTTCATGGGGATAGGTCCCTCAGGTTCTCCAGGGGTTGAAGACCGGCACGCCCATTGGCAAAGCCGGCGCCGCTGCGGCAGCACATCAGTCGAACTCGATCGGCGAAGGCCAGCCGTCTCTCATCCGTTGCGGTACGAATTCGATGTCCATGCTCTCCGCATGATTCAGCGAGTCAGCCAGGTTTCGCCGCTTGTCGATGAGGCGACCGCGGGCCTCGCGCTTCATCGGGACACCGGCCGGTTCACCGCTTTCCCCGATCACGACGGGTCCGTTCTCGGCCGCTCGCCCGGCCTTGCCGACGTCCCGTTCGAACTCGCCGCTGGACGAGGTGGTCAAAGGCATGGTGCCTCCGGCAATGCACTTACGGTACCAAAAGTCTCCGCCCGGGCTGTCGCCAGGGGACTACACCAGCCCCAGCGTCCTGCCCGCTTCCGTGAACGCCTCGACGGCGAAGTCGATGTCGGCCTCGCCGAGGCCGGCCGACATCTGGGTGCGGATGCGCGCCCGGCCCTTCGGCACGACGGGGAAGAAGAAGCCGGCGACGTAGACGCCGCGCTGGTCCAGCGCCCGCGCCATGTCCTGCGCCCGGCGGGCGTCGTGCAGCATCACCGGGATGATCGGCGTCTCGCCCTCCAGCAGCTCGAAGCCGGCGGCGGCGAGACCGGCCCGGAAGCGCTTCGTGTTGGCGAACAGGCGCGCGCGCAGGTCCTCGCCCGCCTCGGCCAGCTCCAGCGCCTTGAGCGAGCCGGCGGCGACCGGCGGGGCGAGCGAGTTGGAGAAGAGATAGGGCCGCGCCCGCTGGCGCAGCAGATCGACGATCGGCTGGGCCGCGGCGACATAGCCGCCCATCGCCCCGCCCAGCGCCTTGCCGAGCGTGCCGGTGAGGATGTCGACCTTGTCGGCGACGCCGGCACGGAACGGCGTGCCGCGGCCCTTCTCGCCGATGAAGCCGGTGGCATGGCAATCGTCGACCAGGACGCTGGCGCCGTAGCGGCCGGCGAGATCGGTGACGGTCGCAAGGTCGGCGAGGTAGCCGTCCATCGAGAACACGCCGTCCGTGGCGATGACGATGTGGCGGGCATTGTCGGCCTTCGCCGCCTTCAGCTGCGTCTCCAGATCGTCCATGTCGCCATTGGCGAAGCGGTAGCGCCTGGCCTTGCACAGGCGCACGCCGTCGATGATCGAGGCGTGGTTGAGGCTGTCGGAGACGATGGCGTCCTCCGCCCCGAGCAGCGGCTCGAACACGCCGCCATTGGCATCGAAGCAGGCGGCGAACAGGATGGCGTCATCCTTGCCGAGATAGCGGGCGATCGCCTGCTCCAAGGTCCGATGCAGCGTCTGCGTGCCGCAGATGAAGCGCACCGAGGCCATGCCGAAGCCGAGCTCGTCCATGGCGGCCTTGGCGGCGGCGATGATCTGCGGGTTGTCGGCGAGGCCGAGATAATTGTTGGCGCAGAGGTTGAGCATCGGCCGGCGCCGGCCGTCCGCCTCGACCTCGATGCGGGCGCGCTGGGGCGTGGCGATCGCCCGCTCGCGCTTCAACAGGCCCTCGGCCTCGATCTCGACGAGGGTCTGGCGGACATGGTCGATCAGGGACATGGCGGCCTCCGTGCATCGGGCCGCCCAGGCGTAGAAGAAAAGCGGCGGGACCACAAATCCCGCCGCCATGCCAAATTGCGATGGGGCGATGCCGGAACGCCGCCGCGCTCCGGCATCGCGGTCACTCCGCGGCGATGATGGTCCGCCGCTCCTTGCCCGAGCGCTCCTTCTTGAGGAGGTCGGCCACCAGGAACGCCACCTCGATCGCCTGGTCGGCGTTGAGGCGGGGGTCGCAATGGGTGTGGTAGCGGTCGGCGAGGTCGGTCTCGGAGACCGCCCGGGCGCCGCCCGTGCACTCCGTGACGTTCTTGCCGGTCATCTCCAGGTGGATGCCGCCGGCATAGGTGCCCTCGCCCTCGTGGACCGCGAAGAAGTCCTTGATCTCGGACATGATCGCGTCGAAGGGCCGGGTCTTGTAGCCGTTGGCCGCCTTGATGGTGTTGCCGTGCATGGGGTCGCACGACCAGATCACGGCGCGGCCCTCGCGCTTCACCGCCTGGATCAGGCCCGGCAGGTTGTCGAACACCCGGCCCTGGCCGAAGCGGGTGATCAGCGTCAGCCGGCCCGCCTCGTTGTCCGGGTTGAGCACGTCGATCAGCCTGATCAGCTCCTCGGGCTTCAGCGAGGGGCCGCATTTGAGGCCGACCGGGTTCTTCACCCCGCGGAAGAACTCGACATGGGCATGGTCGAGCTGGCGGGTGCGATCGCCGATCCAGATCATGTGGCCGGACGTGTCGTAATAGTCGCCCGAGGTCGAATCGACGCGCGTCATCGCCTCCTCGAAGCCGAGCAGCAGGGCCTCGTGGCTCGTGTAGAAGTCGGTGGTGCGCATCTCCGGATGCAGCTCCGGATCGATGCCGCAGGCGCGCATGAAGTCGAGCGCCTCGCTGATGCGGTCCGACAGCGCCTGGTACTTGTGGCTCTGCGGCGAATCCTTGACGAAGCCGAGCATCCACTGGTGCACATGGGCGATGTTGGCGTAACCGCCGGTGGCGAAGGCGCGCAGCAGGTTGAGCGTCGCCGCCGACTGGCGGTAGGCCTCAAGCTGGCGGCGCGGATCGGGAATGCGCGCCTCGGGCGTGAACTCGGTGCCGTTGATGATGTCGCCGCGATAGACCGGCAGCTCGACGTCGCCGATCTTCTCCACCGGCGAGGAACGCGGCTTGGCGAACTGGCCGGCGACGCGGCCGATCTTCACCACCGGCGAGGAGCCGGCGAAGGTCAGCACGACAGCCATCTGCAGGAAGACGCGGAAGAAATCGCGGATGTTGTCGGCGCGGTGCTCGAGGAAGCTCTCGGCGCAGTCACCCCCCTGAAGCAGGAACGCTTCGCCCGCCGCGACCTTGGCCAGTTCGCGCTTCAGCTTGCGGGCCTCGCCTGCAAAAACCAGCGGTGGAAACGTCGCAAGAGTGGCCTCGACATCTGCCAGCGCCTTCGCGTCCGGAAAGGACGGGGCCTGCTGAATCGGCTTCTGTCTCCAGCTCTTGGGTGTCCAACGCTCGGACATGACACTCTTCCTTTGCCTGCGCGCTCTCAGCGCCTCCTTTTCGGCGAGATGATCCCGACGAAGGCGCGCGTTATACGCGCGGGCGCGGCGGAACGCCAGCGGCGCAATGCGGGCATGCGAGCGAGCGCGGACGCGATCGTCGCCCTCACGCATGAACCGCGCCATGGACGGGGATCGTCCCGTCCATGGCGCGGAGGCTCATGCGTCCATGCCCTGGATGCCGTCCTCAGCCGCTCTGGCCCGGCAGGCTGCGCAGCGCGGAGAGGGTGTCGCTGCCGAACACGCCGTTGATCGGGCCTCTGTAGGCGCCGCGCGACTGCAACTCGCGCTGGATCGCCTTGCGGAAGGGCACGCCCCAGGGCTTGAAGTTGGTGGTCATCTCCTTGAGGCTGAAGGCGTTGCCGGCCGCGATGGCCTGAACCATGGCGTGGGCCGCCTCGTCGAAGTCGCGCGCGGCGCCGCGGCCCTCCGAATACATGTAGGCGACCTGGTACATGGCATCGGTGTTGCCTTTGTCGGCGCCCTGGCGGAACAGGCGCATCGCCTCGGTGTCGTCCCGGCCCGTGCCGATGCCGTCCTTGTACATCAGGCCGAGATTGTAGAAGGCGATCGCCTCGCCGCGGTCGGCCGAGATCTTGTACAGCCGGAACGCCTCGTTCGGGTTCTTGGGCACCCCGAGGCCGTCCTTGTACATGGTGCCGAGATTGTTGATGGCCAGCGCGTTGCCCTGGTCGGCGGCGAGCTTGTAGAGACGGGCCGCCTCGGTCTTGTCCACCGCCGTGCCGGCGCCGATGTCGTACTGGTAGCCCAGATTGAGCTGGCAATCGGAATTGCCCCGGTCGGCGCAGACCTTGAAGCGGCGATTGGCCTCGGCCTGGTCCGGCGTCACGCCCTCGCCGTCACGATAGGCGAAGCCGAGATTGCGGTAGGCGAGCGTGATGTTCTGCTTGGCCGATTCCAGGAACAGCTGCGCCGCCTTCGCCTGGTCCTTCTCGACGCCGCGGCCGTCGCGATACATCACGGCGACATTGTTGAGCGCGAGGCCCTGGCCCTGGTCGGCGGCGAGCTTGTAGTACTTGAAGGCGAGGTCGTCGTTCTTGGGCACGCCGTCGCCGATGTCGTACTGGTAGCCCAGATTGTTCTGGCACTCGGTGAAGCCCTTGTCGGCGCAGACCTGGAACAGGCGGACGGCCTCGGCGCCGTCCTTCTTCAGGCCTTCGCCGTCGCGATAGGCCATGGCGACGTGGTTCGTCGAGGCCAGGCTGCCAAGATCGGAGCCCTTCTGCCAGGCGGTCGCCGCCTCGGCATAGCGCTGCAGCTTGTAGAGGGCACGGCCGAGCTGCATGGGCAGGCGCCCGGCGCTGGGATATTGCGCCATGGCGTTCTGGCAGGCGGTCACCGCGGCGGCCGCATCGATGTCGTCGAAATTGATGCCGGTCGCCGCCCGGTCGGCGTCGCCGGGCTCGGCCGCCAGCCGGTCGCACTCGGTCACCGGAGTGGTGCCGGACAACAGCGGCTGCACCGGCGTCACCGCCGCCAGCTTCTCCTGCTGCTCCTTCTCGCGCTTCTTGTCCTCGATCTTGAGCCTGGCGAAATCGGCGAAGGCACAATTGCCGAAGAGCTGCAGATGGCGCTCGTAGAGCTCGATGCGGTCGAACTTCTGCGCCTCGGCCCAATGCGCCGCCGCATCGGTGCAGGAATTGACGGCGGTGTTGGGCGGGGTGGTGTTGGTCTGCGGCTGGATGATCGTCTGCTGGATGACCACCGTCTGCTTGGACAGGATGATGGTGCCGCCGCCGAGCGAGCCGTAGGCGAAGGGCTCCTGCTGGCGCGCGGTCGCCGCCAGCACGTCGTCGCGGACATTGCCGAGCGCCAGGCGGATGTCGACGCCGGGCTCGATCAGGCGCTTGACGAGCGAGGCGGTGAAGGGGCTGTTCTGGTCGTCGCCGTCGGAGGCGACGGTGCCGGCCTTGGCGGCGAAGGCGATCAGCGTGTCGGCCCCCTGCGGATCGACCCGGCCGAGGCCCCTCTCCACCGCCCGGTTGGCCTTGGTGTGCGCCATCTTCGGGATGAAGGGATTGTTGCGGCAGGCATCGAGGATGACGAGCTTCAGGCGCTTGGCCCCGTCGATCGAGCGCAGCACGCGGTCGAGCGACACGGCCTCGTCCTCGACGTCCCGGTCGGAGTTGAGCTTGGCGTCGACCGGCACCAGGAAGTTCTCGCCGTTCATCTCCATGCCGTGCCCGGAATAATAGACCACGGCGATGTCGGCGTCGGTGGACTCGTCCTCGAAGGTGCGCAGGGTGCGCACCATGGCTTCGCGCCCGAGGTCGAGCGCGGTGTCGACCTTGTCGAAGCCGGCCGTCTCGAGCGCCGCCTTCATCGCCGCCACGTCGTTGGGCGGGTTGGTCAGGCGGCTGACCGCGGTATAGGAGGCATTACCGATCAGGAGTGCCACCCGCTTGTCGGCGAGCGCGCTGCCGGGCGCTGCCACCAATGCGAGGAATGCGAAAGCCACCGTCAAGCGCGTCGCGAACTTCATGGCGTTCACCCTGGGGGTCGACCGTCTGTGCGGCCTCGATACCACGCTTGGTCCCGGGCCGCTGAAACGGTGGGAACATTACCCCCGGCCCCGAGGCTTGACGAGAGGTTAACGCGGCCGAAAAGGGGCGGCCGTTACTGCTTCGTGCGCAAAGTCACAAGCTCTTCCGCGGCCGTGGGATGCAGCGGCATCGTGGCGTCGAGATCCGCCTTGGTCGCGCCCATCTTGACGCTGATGGCGAGGAGCTGCGCCATCTCGGCCGCCCCCTCTCCCAGGATGTGCACGCCGAGCACACGGTCGGTCCTGGCATCGACGACCAGCTTCATGAACACGCGCTCGCCGCTGCCCGACAGCGTCGCCTTCATGGCGCGGAACGAGGTCTTGTAGATGTCGACGGCGCCGTGCGAGGCGCGCGCCTGCTCCTCGGTGAGGCCGACCGTGCCGAGCTCGGGCGTGGCGAACACCGCGCTCGGCACGCCGACATGGTCCGCCGTCCAGGGCTTGCCACCGAACACCGTGTCGGCGAAGGCGTGGCCCTCGCGGATGGCGACCGGGGTCAGGTTGATGCGGTTGGTGACGTCGCCCACCGCCCAGACAGTCTCCGCCGTGGTCTTGGACGCGGCGTCGACCACCACGGCGCCGGCGGCGTCCAGCATGACGCCGACGCGCTCGACGCCGAGACCGGCGGTGTTGGGGCGGCGACCGGTGGCGAACATCACCACGCCGGCGTCGAGCACCGCGCCCGAGGTCAGCGCCACACGGTGGCCCGCCGGGCCGTCCTCGATGGCGGTGACGTCGGTGCCGCAGAGGATCTCCACGCCCGCCGCCGCCATGGCGTCGGCGAGGTGGCGGCGCAGCTCGTGGTCGAAGCCGCGCAGGATCAGCTCGCCGCGATAGACGAGCGTGACGGCGACGCCAAGGCGCTGCAGGAGGCAGGCGAACTCCACGGCGATGAAGCCGCCGCCGACGACGACCATCCGCTCGGGAAGCCGCTCGAGGTGGAACACCTCGTTGGAGGTGATGGCGCGCTCGGCGCCCGGCAGGTGCGGGCGGACGGGATGGCCGCCGGTGGCGATCAGCAGGCGCCCGGCGGTGATCCTGCTGCCGTCGCCGAGCCGGACGGTGTGCGCATCCTCGATCTCGGCGCGCTGCGCATGGATGGCGACGCCCGCCTTTTCCAGGTTGGCGGCATAGATGCCCTCGAGCCGGGCGATCTCGCGATCCTTGGCCGCCACCAGGTCGGGCCAGGAGAAGCTGGGCTCGGGCACGCTCCAGCCGAAGCCGGCCGCATCGGCGAAGGCGTCGGCGAAGCGGCTCGCCAGCACGAACAGCTTCTTGGGCACGCAGCCGCGGATGACGCAGGTGCCGCCGACGCGGTATTCCTCGGCCACCGCCACCCGGGCGCCGTGGCCGGCGGCGATCCGCGCCGCGCGCACCCCGCCCGAACCGGCGCCGATGACGAAGAGGTCGAGGTCGAAGCGGGCCATGGCTCCTGCTCGGGTGTATGGACGGCCCGCCGGGAATGCCGGGCGGGCGGGCGCCGGCGGGTCAGGCCCTCAGAGCTGCGGGCCCTTCTTCTTGACCTCGTCCCGGATGCGCACCGCCATGTCGGTGGTGAGCTTGCGGCTCCATTCCTGCACGATCGGCACGCTGGCCTGCAGGATGGCGGGCTGGGTGGCGGCGAGCTTGGTGCCGAGCGGGGTCTGGTAGAACTGGGTGAGCTGGTTGAGCTCGTCCTCGCTGAAGCGATCGGTGTAGAGCTTGGCGAGCGCGGTCACCAGGTCGTCCTGGCGCTTCACGAATTCGGGTATCAGCGAGATGGTGACGTCGTTGATGATGTCGGCCACCTCCGGGCGCTGGCCGACATAGCGCAGGCGCACCTGGTCGGCGAAGGCGGGGATCATCTCCTCGAAGCCCTTGGTGAGCTGGGCCGCCTTGAGGAAGGCCACGGCCGCGGCGGTGTGCGAGGGCGCGGCCGGCGGCGTCGCCGGCGCGGCGGCGGCAGGCGCCGCGGGCGCCGCCTCCTGCGCCGATACGGACGTGACCATGGCCGAGACGGCCAGGAGGGCCACGGCGCAATGCAACGCGAAACGAGTCATCAGGTGCTCCATCGGATTCAGGCCCGGTCGATGACACGGACGCCGCCGGGGCCGGCCACGCATGCCGCGCTGGCCAGGCCCAGGAAGAGACCGTGTTCGACGACGCCGGGAATGGCGGTGAGGCCGGCGGCAAGCTCGGCCGGGTTGTCGATATGCGAGAAATGGCAGTCCAGGATCCGGTGTCCGCCATCGGTGACGAAGACATGGCCGTTGGTGGCGCCGCGCACCAGCATCAGGCCGGAGAGGCCGAGGCGGCCGGCGAGCCTGACGATGGCGATGCGCGTCGCCTCCAGCCCGAAGGGCACCACTTCGATCGGCAGGGGAAAGGCGCCGAGCACGGGGACGAGCTTGGACTCGTCGGCGATGACGATCATCCGCCGCGCGGCGCTCGCCACGATCTTCTCGCGCAGCAGCGCCCCCCCGCCGCCCTTGATCAGCGACAAGCCGGGGCCGATCTCGTCGGCGCCGTCGACATAGAGGTCGAGCTCGGGCATCGCATCGAGGGTGGTCAGCGAAATGCCGAGCCGCTCGGCCTGGGCCTGGGTGCGCTCGGAGGAGGACACGCAGGTCACCTTGAGGCCGCCGCGCACGCGCTCGGCCAGGAGGTCGACGAAGTGCTCGGCGGTCGATCCCGTGCCGAGGCCGAGCCGCATGCCGTCCTCGACATGACGGAGGGCGGCGCGAGCGGCTTCACGCTTGAGATCGTCGGTTGACATCGGCTGGCAAATCCTCTGCAGACGGCGCGTTATAGCGGCTCCGCCGCAGTTTGCATCAAGGATTCGCAGCCGGGCGTCTCAGCGCCCCGGCGGGGTGCAGATCACCTGCTCCTTCCAGACATAGCACACGCTCATCGAGCCGGTGCGCTGGTCGACGCGGAACACCGCGCTTTCCTTCTCGTGGTTGGAGGCGATCAGGATGTAGTCGCCCGGGTCCTGCTTGCCCGCCCCGTCCCCGGCGGGAAAGCACAGCGTGACGCCGGTATTGTCCTCCTTGACGCCGTACTGGCAGGCGCCGACCTCGCCGGTGACGCGGTCGACCCGATAGATCCGGTTGAGATCCTTCTGGGGCGCGGCGACGAAGTTGAACTGGCCGGCGAGGGCCGGCAGCGGAACGAGGCAAAGGACGAGGGGGAGCAGGCGGCGGGTTCTCATCGAACGGCTCTTGTGGGCGATTCGGGCGGGAGACATGAACGCGAAACAGGGCGGCAATTCGGCGCACGAACCCGAGTAGTCACAGCCGCGGCAATTCGGCAAGGATAGAAGCGAGTCTTTCCCACCTTTCCCGAAGAGAAATCCGCATGCGTGCCCTCACCCTCGTCTTCGACCTCGACGGCACGCTGGTCCATACCGCGCCAGACCTGATGGCGACGCTCAACATGATCCTGGCGCGCGAGGGCGCCGCGCCCCTGCCGCTGGAGCAGGCCAACGCCCTGATCGGCGGCGGCGCCCGCGTGCTGCTGGAGCGCGGCTTCGCCGCCAACGGCCGCACCATCGACGAGGGCCACATGGCCGAGCTCTACCGCGACTTCCTCGACCATTATGCCGAGCACCTCGCCGAGCACAGCCGCCCCTATGACGGCGTCGAGGCGGCGCTGGCGCGCTTCCAGGCCGAGGGCCACGTGCTGGCGGTTTGCACCAACAAGGTGACCTGGCACTCGCGCAAGCTGGTCGAGGAGCTCGGCCTCGCCGGCTCCTTCAAGGCGGTGTGCGGGGGAGACGCCTTCGCCTGGCGCAAGCCCGACGCGCGCCACCTCACCATGACCATCGCGGAGGCCGGAGGCGATCCGGCCAGGGCCGTCATGGTCGGCGATTCCATCACCGACGTCAGCGCCGCGCGCAATGCCGGCATCCCCGTGATCTGCGTCGACTTCGGCTATACCGACGTCCCCGCGCGCGAGCTCGGCGCCGACGCGGTGGTTTCGCATTTCTCCGAGCTCGACCACACGATCCGCGCCATCGCCGCGCGCTTCGGCGCTTGACAGCGAGGCCGCGCCGATCCAAATAGCGCGCTCCCCCAAGGGGGCGCGTAGCTCAGCGGGAGAGCACTCCCTTCACACGGGAGGGGTCACAGGTTCAATCCCTGTCGCGCCCACCATTCGGACTTCCGACCATCATGACAGACGTCGGATCTCGCGATCCTGGCGAAGGCATTGCCGGCGAAGAAGCTCCGGCCTCAGCCGCGATGGTCCCAGTGGCGCATGATCAGAACATGACCGGTCGCCACGAGGGCGATCCCGGCTGCCGCAACCAGCCAGACGGCGACGAACATCATCGACGCAACTCACTGAATCCGATGCCGCGCGCGGGAAGCCCGGCGGTGCCGTCGCGGGCGGTTCCGTCCCGCGCTCCTGCGCACCGAGAGCATCGCGCGCAGTGGTTAATTTTCCAGCCTCGTTTCTCCGCCCGCTCCCGATGTCGGCCTGCTGGACACAGCAGCCTACCAGAGCCGCGCCACCCAATCGCTACGGTTTGCGAGCTGATCGAAGACCGGATCCGCCGACACCAGGGGCAGCCCGCGGTGGATGGCCGTTGCCGCCAGAATCCTGTCGAAGAGATCGCGTCCCATTCGAGGGTCGCGGCGGCCAGGCATATGTCAGGAATAAGGGCCGCGCCCCTTCCGCCCTGCTCGGCCAGCAGGTCGACCAGGCGTGAAACGAAGGGCTGCATCTGCGGCCATTTGCCGATGCGGACTTTCTGGCCGATTTCGAAGGGTGATATCGGGCTGACGAAGATCGCCTCGGCCCGCTGGATCAAGGCGACCGCCTTGTGGGACAAGCGGGCGTCCGGGCTCAAGGACCAGGCCCAGGCATGCGCATCCAGGAGGACGGCCGTCGTCACCGCCCTTCCCAGAGCGCGAGCTCGTCCTCACCCATCGGCTCGAAGAAATCCGGCCCCGGCCCGGCGAGTTGCCCTTCGAGCAGCCAGATCCGGAAGCGGGTCTGGGGAATCGGGACGATCCTGGCGACCGGCTTCTTGCCCTTGGCCAGAATGACTTCTTCTCCCGACAGCGCCGCATCGATCAGCTTCGACAGGTTTGTCTTCGCAGCATGGATGGTGACCTGCATGGGGCATTCTCCAGTTGTGGCTGAGTTAGCTAATGCCATCCTGTGATCGTCGAGGCCAGAACCGAAGGAAGAGCAAGTCTGCAACCCTCGATCGTGAACCCGGGGGCACTTCCCATCGGCCCCCACTCCGGTCCATGATCGGCCCGAACGGGGGTGCCGCAGGCCGCATGCGCCGTGCGACCGCAGGGGGTGAGATCATGCCGGAAGGGCGCGCGCGGCGCCGATGGCTGGCCGGGCCGGCGGCCCTGCTCTGGCTCGCGGCCGGCAATGCCTGGGCCGCCGATCCGGAGGCGGTCGCCCGGGCCGTCGCCCGCAGCCTCGACCTGCAGACCAGCCTGCCGAAGCCGGCACCGCCCGATGCGCCGGATCCGTTCGGCTTCTCCTGGCACATCCCGCCCGATGTGGCACGGCTGATCCTGTGGGGCGCGGTCATCATCGGCGCGGCGCTGATCGTCTGGTCCATGCGCGACAGCCTGCCGGGCTTCAGCCGCTCGCGCAGCCTCAAGGCCGACGCGGCGGCGCCTCCACCGCGCGATGCGGCGGTGGAGCGCATGGACGAGGCCCAGCTCGAGGCCGACGCGCTCTATCGCCAGGGCCGCATCGCCGAGGCCATGCACGTGCTGCTGCTGCAGGGCCTCGCCGAGATGCGCCGCCGGCTCAACGTCAGCTTCGCCGCCTCGCTGACCAGCCGCGAGATCCTGCGCCATGTACGCCTGCCCGAAGCGGGGCGAGCCGGCTTCGCCGACCTGGTGCAGCGGGTCGAGCGCGCCTATTTCGGCAGCCACGCCGTGGCGGCCGAGGATTACCAGGCCTGCCGCCGCAGCTTCGAGGCGCTGACCGGCGCCCTCGCCTCCGCCGGGCCGGCCTGATGCAGGCCTCGCCCTTCTCCGGCCGCATCCTGACGGCGCTGGCGGGCGCGGCCATCGCCGTCTTCGCCCTGTCCTTCTTCCTCGCGGCTCGCGGCGGCGGGGAGAACGGCATCGGCAACGTGGTGCGGCCGAGCACCTATTCGCATTCGGCCATCGGCCATGCCGGTCTCTACGAGACGTTGAAGCGGCTCGGCTTCAACGTGGCGCGCGACCGCGGCGGCGCCTCGGGCGGGACCGGCTCCGGCGACGTCTCCATCATGGCGGAGCCGGATCCGCTCTTCCTCGCCGGCGACCACGCGCTGCGGGCGAGCCTGGCGCGGGACCTGCTGCTGGTCCTGCCGAAATGGCGCGGCACGCGCGCCGACGACCGGCCCGACTGGATCGGGGCGATCGAGCCGCTGCCGCCCGACGCGGCGCTGGCGGCGATCCGCCTGGTGGACGGCAAGGCCGAGGTGCTGCGCGACAAGCCGGCCGGCCCCTGGACGGTCGACGAGCTCGGGGCGGCGCCGCGCTTCTCCGGCACGGTGCAGCTCCTCAAGAGCCCGAACATCACCCCGATCCTCGCCAGCGCCGACGGCATCCTGCTCGGCAAGGTCGAGAACGCCAACCGGCGCATCTTCGTGCTGTCCGACCCGGAGCCGATCGAGAACCACGGCCTGGCGCTCGCCGGCAATCCCGGGTTCGTCGTCGCCATGATCGAGGCGGTCAGCGACAGGGGCGAGGACCGCATCGTCTTCGACGAGGCGGTGCACGGCATCGCCGGCGCGCCGGAGAGCCCGCTGACGCTGCTCGTGACCTTCCCCTATTCCGTGCTGACGCTGCAGGCCCTCGTCGCCATCGCCCTGCTGCTCGGCGCCACCATGGCGCGCTTCGGGCCGCCGGAGACGGCGCCGCCGGCCCTGCGCTTCGGCAAGGCGGCGCTGATCGCCAACGCCGCCGCCCTGCTCGACTATGCCGGCCACCAGGAGCACGTGCTGCGGCGCCACGCGCGCATCACCCTCGCCGACGCCGGCCGCCAGCTGCACGCGCCGGCTAGTCTCGACGGGCCCGGCCTCGCCGCCTGGCTCGACCGCATCGGCGCAGCCCGCGGCGTCGGGCTGCGCGCCAGCGACATCATCGCCCGCATCGACGCCCTGCCGGGCGGCGCGCGCGGCCTCACCGGCTTGTTCACGGCGGTCCGCGACCTGCACCGCTGGAAAGGGGATATCCTCGATGGATCTGCAGCACATCCGCTCCGTCACTGAGGGCATCAGGACAGAGGTCGGCAAGGCGATCGTCGGCCAGGAGGGCGCGATCGACCTGATGCTGACCAGCCTGCTCTGCGGCGGGCATATCCTGATCGAGGGCGTGCCGGGCACCGGCAAGACGCTGCTGGCCCAGTGCTTCGCCGCCGGGCTGTCGCTCAGGTTCGGGCGGGTGCAGTTCACGCCGGACATGATGCCGGGCGACATTCTCGGCACCAACCTGTTCAACTTCCAGACCAACAGCTTCGTCCTGACCCGCGGGCCGATCTTCACGGAGATCCTGCTCGCCGACGAGATCAACCGCACACCGCCCAAGACGCAGGCGGCGCTGCTGCAGGCGATGAACGAGCGCGCGGTGACCATCGACGGCGAGACCCATCCGTTGGGCGATGCCTTCATGGTGATCGCCACGCAGAACCCGATCGAGCAGCAGGGCACCTATCCCCTGCCCGAGGCGCAGCTCGACCGCTTCCTGTTCAAGATCAAGCTCGGCTATCCCGACCGCGACGAGGAGCGCGCCATCGTCACCCGCCACGGCCACCGCTCCGCCATGCCCGACCTCGCCGATTTCGGGCTCGCGGCCGTGGCCGACCGCGCCGGCCTCGCGCAGGCGCGGGCCGTGGCGGCCGGGATCCGGCTGACCGACGCGCTGGTCGACTACATCGTCGACGTCATCCGCGCCACGCGCGAGCACGCGGCGATCGAGACCGGCGCCTCGACCCGCGCAGCCACCATGATGGCGGCGGCGGTGCGCGCCTATGCGGCGCTGAACGGACGCGACTTCGTCATCCCCGACGACGTCAAGGCGCTGGCCCTGCCGCTGCTGCGCCACCGCGTGGTCATGGCGCCCAATGCCGAGATCGACGGGCTGACCAGCGACCGCGTGCTGCGCGAGATCCTCGACCAGACGGTGGCGCCGCGGTGAGCGCAAGCACCGAAAGCCCGGGCGCGACGATCGGCTCGGCCGATCGCGGGGCGATCCGCCCGACGCCGCGGGCTGCCCTGGTGCTCGCCGCCGGCATCCCGCCGGGCTTCCTGCTGCTGACCTGGAACGCCTCGCTGTGGATCCTGCCGGTGGCCTATGCCCTGTTCGCGCTGGCGGCGATCGGCATCGACGCGGCGATGACCCGGCGGCCGCGCCGGGTCGGCATCGCGGCTTTCGCGCCCGAGCGGCTCTATGTCGGGCGCAGCGGCACGCTGGTGCTCGACATCGACGCCGGCGGCCGGCCGGAGCCGATCCGCTTCGAGGCCTTGTGCGAGCTCGTCGGCGACGCGCCGCAGCCGCAGCCGGCCGCGGGCGTCTCGGCCGCCGGCCGGCTGACGCTCGAGATCGAGCTTCTCGCCCGTCGGCGCGGCCGGCTCGAGCTCGCCGCGGTCTGGGCGCGCTGGCGCGGCCCGATGGGCCTGGCCGAGGGGCGCAAGCGCGTCGCCATCGGCCGCAGCATCGATGTCGTGCCCGACATCCGCGGCATCCAGAGCGCGGCGCTGCAGTTCTTCGACCGCGACTCGATCTTCGGGGCCAAGGTGCAGCGCCAGAAGGGCGAGGGCGCCGAGTTCGAGACCCTGCGCGAATATGCGCCCGGCCTCGATCATCGCTTCATGGACTGGAAGCGCTCGGCCAAGCACCGCAAGCTCCTGACGCGCGAGTTCCGCACCGAGCGCAACAACCCGGTGATGCTGGCCTTCGACACCGGCCATCTCATGCTGGAGCCGATCGATGGCGTGGCCCGGCTCGACCACGCCATCGAGGCCGGGCTGCTGCTCGGCTGGATCTCGCTGCGCGGCGGCGACCTGGTCGGCGCCTACGGCTTCGACGCGCGGGCGCGCCAGTTCCTGGCGCCCGCCGGCGGCATGCCGCATTTCGCCCGGCTGCAGCGCGCCGGCGCGGGCCTGGCCTATCGCACCGAGGAGACGAATTTCACGCTCGGCCTCGCCGAGCTGGAGGCACGGCTCAACCGGCGCACCCTGGTGGTGCTGTTCACCGAGTTCGTCGACACCATCTCGGCCGAGCTGCTGCTCGAGAGCCTCACCCGCATGGCGCGCCGCCACGTCGTCGTCTTCGTGACGCTGCAGGATCCGATGGCCGCCCGCCTGATCGCGGCGGCGCCCGAACGCTTCTCCGCCGTGGCGCAGGCGGTGGTGGCGCACGATTTCCAGCGCGAGCGCTCGATCGTGCTGGAGCGCATCGCCCGGCTCGGCGTCCACTGCCTCGACGCGCCGGCCCGCCATGTCTCCGCCGGGCTGCTCAACCGCTACCTGGCGATCAAGCAGAGGGGGTTGATGTGAGGGCGGGACGGGAAGGGTGGGCGAAGCAGGATGTGGCGCAGGTCAAGCCTTCTCCACGAAGTGGGGAAGGTGCCGGCCGAAGGCCGGCGGATGGGGTGTGGTGGGCAGATCTCCGATGGTGTCCGGCTTGCACAAGGCTCGGGCAGAACCTGCAGGTGGAGAGCCTTGCCCGCCACACCCCATCCGCCCATGCTCCGCATGGGCACCTTCCCCACCTTCGGTGGAGAAGGCTCTTGCGCCCTCTCCTGCCCAGCTTTGGCTTGTCGTTCCGTCCCAGCGGGCGACGGCGCTCCGCGATCGCCCCTGCCCAGGGTCCCCGCCCATGACCGTCTCCTCCTCCCTCGACGATCCCCGCCCGCGCCTCGTCCTGCGCAGCGCCGAGTTTCGCAAGGGCCGCGAGCAGGGCTGGCGGCGGCTGGACGACCTCGTGACGCGGGTGGAGAAGCGCGGCATCGCCAGCCTCTCGGCCGAGGAGCTGCAGAGCCTGCCGCTCGCCTATCGCGCCACCCTGTCCTCGCTCTCGGTGGCGCGCAGCATCGCGCTCGACCGCAACCTGCTCGCCTATCTGGAGAACCTGGCGCTGCGCGGCTATCTCGCGGTCTACGGGCCGCGGGCCGGCATCCTGGAGAGCCTGCGCCGCTTCCTCGTCCGCGACTTTCCGGCAGCAGTGCGCGGCGCGCGCTGGCATATGCTGGTGGCCGCGCTCGCCATCCTCACCGGCGTGCTGGCGGGCTACATGCTGGTGGCGGCGGACGAGGACTGGTTCACCGCCCTCATCCCCGAGGCCCTGTCCGGCGGGCGCGGGCCGGCCAGCACGGCGGCCGACCTGCGCACGGGCGAGCTCTTCGCGCCCTGGCCGGGCTTCTCGGAGGCCTTCATCGTCTTCGCCAACTTCCTGTTCCGCCACAACACGGTGATCGGCATCATGGCCTTCGGCCTCGGCATCGCCGCCGGCGTGCCGACGATGCTCCTGCTGATCTACCAGGGCGTGCTGATCGGCGCGATGATGGCGCTGCACGCCAATCGCGGCCTGCTCGTCGACTTCCTCGGCTGGATCTCGATCCACGGCGTCACCGAGATCGGCGCCATCGTGCTGTGCGGCGGCGCCGGGCTCGTGCTGGCCGAGAAGGTGCTGTTCCCCGGCCGCACCACGCGGCTCGACAGCCTGGCGCGGCACGGGCGCACCGCCGCGGGCATCGCGGCGGGGGCGGTGCTGCTGTTCTTCATCGCCGGGCTGATCGAGGGTGGCTTGCGCCAGCTCGTCGCCACCACCGACGGGCGCTTCGCCTTCGCCGCGGTCACGGCCGTGCTGTGGCTGGCCTATTTCCTCTCGGGCCGGGGCAGGAGCGCCGATGGCCGCTGACACCGACCGCATCGCCCGGCTGCTCGGCGGGCGCCAGCGCAACCTGCGCGAGATCGTCAGCCCCGAGGGCGTGGCGCTCGAGGTCGAGGTCGCCGACCACGGCGAGCGCGTCGGCGCCTTCGCCATCGACTTCCTCTTGTGGCTGGCGGTGACGATCCTGCTCTATCTCGGCATCCTGCTGGCGATCCTGCACGGCGTCACCAGCGCGGTGGCGATCACGGCGATCCTGTTCATCGCCTTCATCGTCCGCAACCTCTACTTCGTCTATTTCGAGCTCGCCTGGCAGGGCTCGACGCCCGGCAAGAAGCTGATGGGTCTGAGGGTGATCGATCGCCAGGGCGGACCGCTGACCCCGGCGGCGCTGATCGCGCGCAACCTCACCCGCGAGGTCGAGATCTTCCTGCCGATCGGCCTGCTCCTCAGCCTCTCCGTCACCGGCGAGGGCACGGCCTTCTGGCAGAAGCTCTGCGACTTCGCCTGGGTGGCGCTGATCTCCTGCCTGCCCTTCTTCAACCGTGACCACCTGCGCGCCGGCGACCTGATCGGCGGCACCATGGTGATCGCCCTGCCGCGGCGCGCCCTGCTCGGCGACCTCGCAGTGGAGACGACGCCCTACGCCTTCTCCAGCCGCCAGCTCGCGGCCTACGGCGCCTTCGAGCTGCAGGTGCTGGAGGAATTGCTGCGCCGCCCGGACTCGCCCGAGACGCGCCGCCTGCTCGACGACGTCTGCACCAAGATCTGCCGCAAGATCGGCTGGACCGAGCCGGTGCGCCCGGGCGAGGCGCCGGCCTTCCTCAAGGCCTTCTACGCCGCGGAGCGGGCGGAGCTGGAGCGGGCCCGCCTGTTCGGCCGGCACAAGGCCGACAAGCATTCCAAGGCGGGCGAGACGACGGATGGGTAGAGGAGACGCGCAGCCCCTCTATGCCGCCCGGATCGTCGGAATCCGGCTGACGTCGACTTCCCGTTCGGCGTGCCAGACATCGTGGGCGGCCTGCATCCTCAACCAGATGCCGGCACCGTTCCCGAAGAGCTTGCCGAGGCGCACGGCCACCGTCGAGGAGACGGGCTTCCTCTCGCGGAGGATATCGTAGAGATGCTGCCGCGAGATGCCGAGCAGATCGGCAATCTCCGTCCTCGTCTTCCCGGCCGCGGGAATGATGTCCTCACGGAGCAGTTCGCCGGGATGCGAGGGACACCGGTCGGGATTGCGATGGGCGGCACATTCAGTCACTGCGAGTCTCCTCCCCTGAGGGCGTGAAAGTCGAAACCAGGGACGTTCATGTCCTCGGCCGATGCAGCGACTTCAAGGCGATCGAGACGACGAAGGATGCGATCATGCATCTTGGCGTCGATACATATGGCTTACATCGTGCCACGCCGCGCCACCGAGCCTCAATCGAACACCCCGGCGATCTGGTCGAGGTCGATGCCTTCCTTCACCGCGCGCAGGGCGTGGTAAACCACCGCCGCCAGCACGGCATCGACGCTGCTCCACAGGGTCTGCACGCCATATTGCAGGAGATTGGCAACCGTGGGGTCGACCACCCCGCCGAGGACGTCGGGGAGCGGCTGGACGGTGAGCTGCTCGGCGGCGCCGACGATCAGGAACAGGGCGAAGATCTTCCAGCGATAGCCGCGCGTCAGCGCCGCGCTGCGCTCCATGCTGGCGATCGGGCCGAGACGCTCGACCACGCAGGCCGGCGCGGTCACGAACCAGGCCGTGGTCGCCATGAAGCCGGGAAATACCAGCGCGGCGAAGCCGGCGGCCGTGGCGACGGTGGTCAGCACCGCCGCGACCAGCAGCGGCAGGGCGTGGCGCAGGCATGGCGCGGCCGAGCCGACCAGGGTGAAGGGCCGGCCGCGCATCTCCTGGAAGGCGCCGTGCACCGTGACGCCCTGGACGAGGAAGCCCAGCAGCGTCTGCACGGCAAGGGCGATCCAGACGCCGCTCCAGGTTACGGTTTCCGACGCGCCGGGCAGGCTGAGGAGCAGCACCGGTGCGCCGCCGATCGCGGCCAGGGCGAGAAAGCGCAGCGGGCGCCGGGCGAGCAGGCGGCCGGTGCGGCCGATGAGCTCGCCGATGCGCAGCTCCCCGGCGGCGCCGACGGCGGCATGGGCAAGCTCGGTCATCGCCTCTCCGGTGCTGTCGCCCGCATGCGGGCCTCAGTCGAACACGCCGGCGATCTGGTCGAGGTCGATGCCTTCCTTGATCTGCCGGAGATCGTGATAGACGACCGCGGCGAGGATCGCCGCCAGCGAGCCCCCGACCACCTGGAAGAGATATTGCAGCACGACGACCGACAGCGGCCCGGCGACATGGCCCAGGATATACGAGGCCAGGTACATCGGCACCAGCACGATGGCCTCGAAGACGAGCACCAGGCCGAAGACCCGCCAGCGATAGCCCTTGGTGAGCGCGGCGCTGCGGCTGATGCTGTCCCTGGCACCGAGGCGCTCGACCACGCAGGCCGGCGCGGCCACGAACCAGGCGATCATCGCCATCAGGCCGGGCACGATCAGCAGCACCAGGCCCAGCATGATGCCCAGCGAGACCAGGAGCGCCGCCCCGAGCAGCGGCCCGATATGGCCGAGGCATTTGGCGATGGATTCGCCGAGCGTGAAGGACTGGCCGCGCATCTCCTGGAACGCCCCGTACACCATGGCGCCCTGGGCGAGGAAGCCGATGGCCATCTGCGCCAGTATCGCCAGCCACAAGGGCCCATGCAAAGCCCGCTGCGGATCGGCGGAAAGGCCGACCAGGAGCATGGGCAGGCCCGCCGCGGCGGCCAGCAGCAGGAAGGGGCCGGGGCGCCGGCGCAGCACGCCGATCGCCCGGGCCAGCGCGGAGCCGATGCGGAACGCGCCGGACTCGGCGCTGGGATAGCTGAGATCGGTCATGAGTCCTCCCGTCTGGGATGTCGCCCGCCCGTGCCGGCGATCATGGTCCGCCAGGGCCTGCGGCCCTGTGCGGGAACGCACACCCGATGCGGCGCGCTCAGAGCCGGCCGGCGCGCCGCGCCAGGAACTCGGACACCCGTGCCAGGCCCGCCTCGAGGATGGCCGGCGTATTGGCATAGCCGATCCGGACATGGCCCTCCATCGCCATGGCCGAGCCGGGCGTGAACAGCACGCCGGTCTCCTCCAGCAGGGCGATGCAGAAATCCCGCGAGGGCATGGGAAGATCGTATTTCAGGAGCGCCGTCGTGCCCGAGCGCGGGCGCACCCAGGCGATCGCCGGCTCGCGCGCCACCCAGTCCGCCAGGATGGCAAGGTTGCCGCGGGTGATCGCCCGGCTGCGCGCCAGCACCCTGTCGCGGTTCTCCAGGGCGAGGGTGGCGAAGAAGTCGTCGATCATGCCGACCGAGATGGTGTTGTAGTCGCGGTGCCGCAGCACCGCCTCGACCATGGCCCGCGGGCCGACGGCCCAGCCGAGCCGGAGGCCGGCGAGGGAGAAGGCCTTCGACATGCCGGCGGTGCTGATGCCCTTCTCGTAGATGTCGGCGATCGAGGCGGTCATGCCCTCCCCGTCCTGGTCGGTGCCGCGATAGACTTCGTCGCAGAGGATCCAGGCCTCGCGCTTCCGCGCGATCGCGGCGATCTCTTCCAGCATGGTCCGGTCCATCAGCGCGCCGGTCGGATTGTTCGGGTTGTTGATGGCGATCAGCCGCGTGCCCGGCCCGGCGAGATCGCGCAGCTCGGCGAGGTCGGGCAGGAAGCCGTTCTCCTCGCGCAGGCGAAGGAGCACGACCTCGGCGCCGATGCTCTCGGGAATGGAATAGTGCTGCTGATAGGTCGGCACGATGCAGACCACCCGGTCGCCGCGCGAGACCAGCGCCTGGTGCACCAGGGCGTTGGCGCCGATGGTGCCGTGCGCCACGACGACGTTGTCGCGCCGCTGCCGATGGTAGAGGCCGGCGATGGCATCGCGCAGCCGGTCCGAGCCCTCGATCGCGCCATAGGTGAGCTTCATCGGCAGGAGCTCGGCGAGATCGGCATGATTGCGGCCGGCGAGGGCGAGGAGCTCGGCGACGGTCAGGCTCTCGACGCAGGTCTCGGCGAGGTTGAGCTCGCACCGCGTCTCGAATTCGTTCATCCAGATCTCGACGCCGAACGGGGCGATGTGCATGCCGGTCTCCACAGGGCTGGCGCGGGCCGGCCCTGTTTGAGCACGTTCCGCGCGGCGACGCATCTGCGGCGTCGCGATGCCCCGGCCGACGGGCGCTCACGCTCCCTGCCGGATCTGCTCCTTGAAGAAGCGCCGCGTCTCTTCGGCGATGACCTCCTTGTCGAAGTCGATGGTGGCGACGTGATAGGAATTGTCGAGCACGAGCTGGCGTCGGTCCTTCGCGCCGATCCCGATCAGGATGTCGCGCGCATTGGCCGGTGGCACGACATGGTCCTCGGGCGAGACCATGACCAGCGTCGGGCAGACGACCCTTGAGAGGAGATCGCGGGTGACGTTCATCAGCGCGTAGATCTCCTTGATGGTCGGCACCGGGATCTCGCGATAGGCGACCTCGACCACCCCGGGGTCCTTCACGTCGTTGCCGACGCCGACGACGTAGTCCGGCGCGTCCTCGGCATAGGCGAGCGCCGCCAGGTCCGGCCCGCCGAAATAGAGGCAGGCGTTGATCGGCACCGCCGCCTTGATCCGGTCGGCATGCCGGGCAGCCATGTAGAGGGTGAGGCAGCCGCCCATGGAGAGGCCGGCCATGAAGATGGTGCTGCACCGCTCGCTCAATCGATCGAGGCCGTGCTCGAGCGAGCGGATCCAGTCCGCCGCCGTGGACCTGGCCATGGCGGCCGGCGTGTCGCCATGGCCTGCGAGCCGCGGCGCGTGGACGGTCCAGCCCTCGGTGCGGTGGAGATGGTCGCCGAGGAAGCGCATGCCCGAGGTGGTGCCGGTATAGCCGTGCGACAGGAGCACGCCGATCTCGCTTCCTTCGAGCGTGAAGGGCTGGCCGCCCGCACGGTAGTCTTCGGGTGTCATGGGGGCCTGCCTCCCGGTTCGGATGGATTCAGCGTGTCTTGATGCCGTGGATGACGGCGGCGACGGCGATGACCGCGCCCTGGACGATCAGCTTGCCCGGCTCCTGGATGCCGAACACCGTCATCAGGGTCGACAGGAGCGCGAAGGCGACGACGCCGACGAAGGGACCGGCCACGCCGCCGCGCCCGCTGCCGAAGGTGACGCCGCCGAGGATGGTGGCGGCGATCGAGTTCATCATGAGCTCGGGCCCGAACTTGACGCTGCCGATGCCGAGCGCCGCGGTGAACAGCACCGCGCCGGCCGCGGTCAGCAAGCCCGACAGGGCGTGGGTGACGACGACGACGCGCGGCAGTGGCAGGCCGGAAAGCTCGGCCGCCCGCGGGTTGGAGCCGATGGCGGCGATGAAGCGGCCATAGATCAGGTAGCGCAGCAGCAGGGCGACCAGGATCGCCGCCGCCAGCCAGAGCAGGACCGGCACCGGCACGATATCGATATGGGCGTTGGAGATGGCGCGCAGCTCCACCGGCACCTTGCCCGGCGGCCGGCCGCTGGCCAGGAACAGCACCAGGCCGGTCAGGATGATCGAGACCGCCAGCGTGACGATCACGGCGGAGGCGCGGACGACGGCGACCAGCACGCCGTTGACGAGCCCGACCACGAAGCCGATCGCCAGCGGGACCAGGATCAGCACCGCCGGCGGGCAGTCCGACAGCATGCCGGCGGTGATGACATAGTTGGTGAGGATGAAGATGCCGCCGATCGAAAGGTCGATCGAGCGCACGCGCATCACCAGCGACTGGCCGAGCACGGCAAAGCCCAGCGGGGCAGCCTGCCGGATGAAGGTGAGCAGCACCTGCGGCTTCATCAGGTTCGGGTTGGCCGCGGCCAGCGCGACGAGGACGACGACGAGGACGATGTAGGACGGCGGAACGGCGAGGATGCGCCGGCCCCAGCGCCGTGGCGGCAGCGGGCTCGGCTCCGCGGAGGCTTCGGTCATCGCGCTCATCTCAAAGCCCGATCGTCCTGCGCCGCTGGATGCAGACCACGGCGAGCAGCAGCGCGCCCTTGATCACCGTCTGCAGGAAGGCGGAGACGTTCATGAGGTTCATGCCGTTGCCGATGACGCCGACGATCACGGCGCCGAGCATGGTGCCGACGAGGCTGCCCACGCCGCCGGACAGCGAGGTGCCCCCGAGCGCCACGGCCGTGATGGAATCGATGCCGAACACGGTGCCGACATTGGCGTCGCCCGAGGCGATGCGGCCGGCCAGGAAGACGCCGGCGCCGGCGGCGAAGAGCGAGGAGAGCATGTAGGCCAGGACGATGTCGCGCCGCACCGGGACGCCGTTGAGACCGGCGCTCGCCTGGTCGCCGCCGAGGGCGAAGAGGTGGAGCCCGAAGCGCGTGCGGTAGAGCAGCACGGCCGCCAGGCCGGAGAAGGCGACGATCCAAAGGATGGCGGCATGGACGCCGAGGATGTCGTCCGCCACCGCCAGCGAGACCCATGCCGGCGGGGTGCCGCCGGGGACGGGGCGGACCAGCAGCGCTGCGCCCTGCACCATGCTCATCGAGGCGAGCGTCATGATGATCGGATGCACGTTGAGCCAGGCGACGCCGATGCCGTTGACGGCCCCGACGGCTGCCGCGACGGCAAGGACGAGCAGGACCACCGCCCAGGACGGCAGGTCGAGCACGAGCAAGCCGGTGGTCAGGCTGATCAGCGCGCCGACCGAGAGGTCGAGGCCGCCGGCGATGATGACGAAGGTCTGGCCGACCGCGCTGATCAGCAGCGGCGCGACCTGCGCCGCGACATTGGAGAGGTTGCCGGCCGTCACGAACAGCGGCGCCGACAGCGAGACGACCGCCACGACCACGACGAGGAAGCCGAGGACCAGGTACCACGGCCCGGCGCGGGAATTCCTCTGCGCCGGCAGGATCGCGGAGAGAAAGATCATGGCCGGCTCCTCATGCCGCCTGCCGCGAGCCGATGGCGGCGTGCAGGATCCGGTGCTCGGTCGCCTCCGCCGCCGGCATCTCGGCGACGACGCCGCCGCCGTGCACCACCAGCAGCCGGTCGCACAGGCCGATCAGCTCCGGCATCTCGCGCGACAGCACCAGCACGGCGCCGCCGTCCCGGGTAAAGCCGCGCAGCAGCTTGTAGACCTCGCTCTTGGCGCCGACGTCGACCCCGCGGGTCGGCTCCTCGACCACGAGCAGGTCCGCCCCCGAGGACAGCCAGCGGCCGATCAGCACCTTCTGCTGGTTGCCGCCGGAGAGGGCGCCGACCAGCACCTGGGTGCTGCGCGCCCGCACGTTCATCCGGCGCATCATCGATTCGATCGCGGCGCGCGTATCGGGCGCGCGGGCCCAGAACGGGCGGCCGGTCTGCACCCCGAGCGCCACGTTCTCGGCGATGCCGAGGTCGAGGAACAGGCCCTCGCCCTTGCGGTCCTCCGGCACGAAGCCGATGCCCTGCGCCAGGGCGGCGGCGACCGAGGCGTCGGCGGGCAGGTCGACGGCGCCGCCCCGCCGGTCGAACTTGGCGATGCGTCCCGAGCGGCGCGGGATGATGCCGGCAATGGCGCGGGCGATGTCGCGCTGGCCCTGGCCCTCGAGGCCGGCGAGGCCGACGATCTCGCCGCGAGCCAAGGTGAAGCCGACGGGCCGGCCCTGGGCGCCGGCGACGAGCGCCTCGACGGCGAGGCAGGGCGGCCCGGGCTCCCGCCCCCGCCCGGGATAGAAGTCGGACAGCTCTCGGCCGACCATCAGGGCGACGAGCCCGTGCTCGTCGATGGCGGCCGTCGACCGGGTGGCGACGTGCCGGCCATCCTTGAGGACCGTGACCGTGTCGCACATGTCGAAGATCTCCCGCAGCCGGTGCGAGATGTAGAGGATGGTCTTGCCCGCGGCCCGCAGCCCAAGGATGACGCGACGCAGCTTGTCGACATCGGCCGTGTTGAGCGCCGCCGTCGGTTCGTCGAAGATGAAGACCCGGGCATCGGCGGAGATGCCCTTGGCGATCTCGACCATCTGCTGCTCGGCGACGGTGAGATGGCGCACCAGCCCGTCGGGATCGAGCGCGCAGCCCAGCCGCGCCAGGGCGGCGCGCGCGCCCTCGCGCAGGGCACGGGCGTCGACTCCGCCCCAGCGCCCCCGCGGCTCGCGGCCGAGGAAGATGCTTTCCGCCACCGTCAGGTTGGGGATCAGGGTGAACTCCTGGAACACCGTGGAGACGCCGGCGCGCACGGCATCGGCCGGCGCGTGGAAATCCACCCTTTGTCCGGAGAGCCGCACCTCGCCGGCATCGGCGCGCACCACCCCGGCGAGGATCTTCATCAGCGTCGACTTGCCGGCGCCGTTCTCGCCGGTGACGGCATGGACCGAGCCGGCGGCGACGGCGAGGGAGACCCTGTCGAGGGCCTGCGTCCCGGCAAAGCTGCGGGATACGCCGGCGATATCGATCATGCTCGTGGTCATCTGGCCCCTCCCCGCGAACCGGGCAGGACGCGCGACAGCCCGCGCGCCCTGCGCGCCGGCTATTTCTTCACGCCGTAGTATTCCTGCTTCTTCTCGTCCGAGAGCGCGGTCGGGAACCAGTAGGCGTCGGAAAGGTCGTCGCGGATATACTGGTTGCGCTTGTCGACCGTGATCGGCTCGGGGTTGTAGACGTAGCGCTTGTAGAGTTGCTTGCCTTCCAGCAGCGCCACCGCCGCGCGCACGCCGGCCGCGCCTTGCTCCGGCCCGTATTCGGGCGCGATCGAGGTCAGGTCCTTGTCGCGCCAGAGCTTGAAGAAGCCGTTGTTGCCCTCGCCGGTGATCGGCGGAATCTTCGCGCCGTACTGCTCGAAGACGTCGACGCAGGCGCGCGCCATGTCGGCGCCCGAGGACCAGATGCCCTGCACGTCGGGATTGTTGAGATAGAAGGTCTCGCAGAGCTTCTTGCCGCCGTCATATTCCCAGTTGCCGTAGTCCTCGGCGGCGATCTTGATGTCGGTGCCCTTCAGCGCCTCGACCAGGCCCTTGTAGCGGTTGATGTCCTCGGGATGGGACGGCACGCCGCGCAGCACCCAGATGCTGCCCTTGCCACCGAGCTGCCTGACCAGGAAGTCGCCCATCACCTTGCCGAAATAGACGCCGCCGCCCTGCAGATCGACGGTATAGGCGTCGGTCTCGGTGAGGCCGGTGTGGACGATCACCGGAATGCCCGCCGCCACCGCCTTCCTGATGCCGGCATCGGCCGAGGTCGGGGTCAGCGGCGTCACGATCAGCGCGTCGACATGCTGGGCGATCAGGTCCTCGATGTCGGCGACCTGCTTGGTCTGGCTGAGATCGGCGTTGCGGAACAGGAACTGGCCGATGCTCGGGTTGCGTGCAGCCTCGGCCTCCGCGTCGTGGGCCATCTGGATCGTCCAGGTGTTGCTGAGGCCGAAATGGCTCATGCCGATCTTCCAGGGCGGCGCCTTCTTGAAGGCATCCGGCTTGGTCAGCGGATTGTCTCCCTCGCGCGGCACCACGCCGTTCATCAGGTGCACGTCCTCGGCAAAGGCGGCCGGGCCGCCGAACAGGACGCATGCCGCGAGCACGGCCCGGCACGCCATCTTGGCAAGTGGCTGCATCGATTTCCCTCCCTTTTTTGCACAAGCCTCTCCCGCCGCCCGAAGCGGGCGGTACGGCTTGTCCGGTTCTTTTGCGTTCCGCGTCCGCGGTGGCGGACGACGACCCCTCCCGCGCAGCTGCAGGCGGCCTTGCCCGGCCGGCGCTGCGCCGCTCCTGCCCGTGCCGCGTTCCGGCGGCCCGTTGCCACCTAGAATGATCGAGCCGATGCGCCTGTCAATAGTTATTCATGTTGAATGATTATTTCTCCGGCGCTTGCCCGGCCCGTCCGGCCTTGGCATGCTCACGGTGCCGCGCGCCGGGCTCGACCCCGACGCGTCCGAGAGGCGGGGAACGACCAGGACTCGACAGCATGCGCTCGGTACTTTGCTACGGCGACTCCAACACCCACGGGCAGATCCCGGGCAAAGGACCGCTCGACCGCTACGGCCCGGCCGTGCGCTGGCCGGGCGTGCTGCGCGCCCAGCTCGGCCCGGGCTGGTACGTCGTCGAGGAAGGTCTCAGCGGTCGCACCACGGTGCACGACGACCCGATCGAGGGCGCGCACAAGAACGGCCGGACCTATCTGCGCCCCTGCCTGCAGAGCCACGCCACGCTCGACCTCGTCATCATCATGCTCGGCACCAACGACCTGAAGATCCGCTTCAACAAGCCGCCGTCCGAGGTGGCGATGGGCATGGGCTGCCTCGTCCACGACATCAAGGAACTGGCGCCGGGGCCGGGCGGCACCATGCCGGAGATCATGCTCGTCGCGCCACCGCCGATGCTCGACGACATCAAGGAATGGGAATCGATCTTCTCGGGCGCGCAGGCCAAATCGCACCGGCTGGCGCTGGAGTTCGAGATCATCGCGGATTCGCTGGAGGTGCACTTCTTCGACGCCGGCCAGGTCGCCCGCTGCAGCGAGGCGGACGGCTTCCATCTCGACGCCGCGGCGCACGACGCGCTCGGCCGGGCGCTGGCCCGGGAGGTCGAAGCAATCGGCTGGTCGCATGAGAAGGGCTGAGCCGACAGCGGGCGGAGCCGTGCCCGCGACGGAGCCCGGCTGCGGCCGGGGCAGGCAGCGCGGCGGTCGAGGGCTTGCCCGTGCCTGACATGCGCTTTGCGCCACCCAACCCGCTGCGGATCGCCGACCGGGCGAGCGGGCTCAATGCCTTGAGCGTGCGCAGCTACAACGAGAGGCTCGTCCTCTCCCTGCTGTTGCAGAACCAGGACATCTCGCGGATGGAGATCGGCGAACGCACGGGCCTGTCGGCCCAGGCGGTCTCCGTCATCGTCCGCTCGCTCGAGCAGGAGGGCCTGGTCGCCAAGGGCGAGGCCCAGCGCGGACGCGTCGGGCCGCCGACCTTTCCCGTGTCGCTCAACCCCGGCGGCGCCTATGCGGTCGGCGTCAGCTTCGGCTTCCGCAGAACCGAGGTCGTGCTGATCGACTTCGTCGGCCGGCTCCGGTTCCAGACGGTGCTCGCGTCGACCCTGCTGGACGCCTGCGACGACGGCACAGCGTTGCTCGGCGCCGTCACGCAAGCGGCCGCCGCCCTGCCGCCCGACCTGCGGGGGCGCATCGCCGGGATCGGGCTGGCGATCCCCGAGGGCCAGGCGCCCGCCGATGCCTCGACGAACGGCGGCACGGGCCTCGCCGAGCTGCGCCGCCGCATCGAGCAGGCGCTGGGCCTGCCGGTCTTCGTCCAGAACGACATCACCGCGGCGGCGGGGGCCGAGAGCCTGTTCGGCGTGGCAAGATCGCTGAACGACTATCTCTTCTTCTATCTCGGCGCCCGCCTGCACAGCCGCCTGATCCTCAATCACCAGATCTATCACGGCAATTCGGGCCTGAGCTTCGAGGTCGGCGTCCTCAACCTCGAGCGCGAGCTCGCGCGCGCCGGCGGCCCGACGGACACGCTCTGGGAGCGCGCGTCGGACTGGCCGGACCTCGGCAGCGTCTTCGAGGCCTGGCGCGAGAGCTGCACGGAGCGGCTGCGTCAGTCGATCGCCGCCCTGTCGCAGTTCGTCGAGGTCCGGACCATCGTCCTGTCCTCGTTCATTCCGGCCGCGGTCTGTCGGCTGCTCTGCGACGACCTGAAGCAGGCGCTGCCTGACATCGAGGCTCTGGCCAGCAGCGTCGGCAACCGGCCCAAGGCTGTCGGCGCGGCCAGCCTGCCTTTCAGCTCGCGCTTCATGGTGGAGTGAGACGTCAGTGGCAGCCCTCCGGGTACGCTTTCTTCACGCTCTCCTGGCAGACTCACCGGGCATCCCGCCGCGAAACCCGTTGCGGCGGGGCCGTGTTCCGGCTCGCGTCATCGTGGCGCGGGCGGTCGAAGAGTCCCATGTCGAGCGCCGAGTCCCCGCCCCCGAACGTCCCCCTGGTTCTCGCCGAGGACGGGCTGGATTTCGTGGTGGGCCAGGACAAGGCCGGCCGCTGGCTGGCGCTGGAGATCCATGGCCGCGCCGGCGGCATCTTCGCCAGCCGTGACGCCGCCCTGCACTACGCGCTGATGGAGACCGGCCACAGGCCGGAGGCGGTTCGTCTCGCCACCGATCCCGTCGAGCTGCAGATCTGAGGGCGCCGACAGGCGATCGCCGCCGCTCAGTCGAACACGCGCACGAGCTGGTCGAGGTCGATCCCTTCCTTGGCCGCGCGCAGCTCGTAATAGACGACGGTGACGAGAACCGAGCCGAGGGCGCCCCACACCGCGCCGAGCCCGTAGCTCGCCCAGATCGCCGCCATGCCGCCGCCGATGGCGGCGGCAACCAGACGCAGCACCAACCCCGCCACCCACGCACCGACGATGAAGATCAGGAACAGCACGAAGATCTTCAGGCGGGCGCCCCTGGTCAGCTCGGCGCTGCGTCCCAGGCTCCGGATCGGACCGAGCCGCTCGACGACGCAGGCCGGCACCGTGACGCACCAGAAGATCGCGAGGATGAAGAACGGAATGACGAAAACCAGAAAGCCGAGCATCAGCCCGAGGGCCGAGAGCACCGCCGCCCCGATCAGCGGCAAGACCCGCCCGAGGCATTTCTCCAGCGATTCGGCGAGGGTGAAGCGCTGCCCGCGCATCTCCTGGAACGCGCCGTAGACGCTGGCGCCTTGCGCGAGGAAGTAGAGGAAGAATTGCAGGAGGCCGGCAAGCAGCCAGACGTACCAGGGCACCGACCTCGGATCCGCCACGACAAGGCCGGGCAGCAGGACAGGCAGGGCCGGAACCGCCGCCAGGGCGATGAACCGCCCCGCCCCGCTCTTGAACACGTCCGTGGTCCGCGCCAGCACCGCGCCGATGCTGAACTCGCGCGACGCGCTGCCGCGATAGGCCATATCGGTCATGGTCCCTCGATGTCCGAGCCGGACTTGGCGAATGTCGCCGGGATCGAAAGAAAGGTGCGAACCCGCCGATCCAACACCATCCCCCGATCTTGTCAATGACCTTGGGGAATGCCTCGCGCGGCCAGACCGGCGTGACCTGAGGCGATCCGCCGGGACATCGGCCGGCCGGTGCGGGAGGGAGCGGCGATCAGCCGCGCGTTGCCGCCGGGGCTGCGGCGGGCCCCGCATCGCGGCCGTCCCTGAAGGCTTGGCGGTCGAGCGCCAGGGCCAGGGTCGCCGCGACGATGTCGACAAGCGTGTCCGGCTCCTTCGGACGTTCGTCGGGGTCGAAGGCGAGCCCGATCACGGCGCGCCGGCCCTGCGCCGTCGCCACGGGCCAGAAGTCGAAGCGCGAGGCGTCGGCCGGATAGACCCCGGCGCGAACGACCGTCGCCGCGGCCGACCGGGCAGCCTCGACCTCGGCCTCCTGGAGATCGGCTCCGCCGGCCGTCTCGACGCCGAGCACGGCATCGTCCTTCAGCAGCATCGCCACGGCCGGAACCCGGAAGAGCGCCGCAAGGCTCCGCGCGGTGACGGCCGCGATCGCCTTCGCATCCTCCGCCACCCGGACGTCCCGGCCGTAGGCCTGCAGCACGCTCGCCTGCCGGCCTCGCAGCGCCGCCTCCAGCGCCCGGCGCCGGGAGGTCGAGGCGACGGCGCTGGCGATGCATCCGACGACGAAGAGCAGGCCGATGGCCCAGATGTTGGCGGGGTCGTCGACGCGCAGCGTGTAGCGCGGCTCGGTCAGGAAGAAATTATAGGCGAGGGCCCCGAGGACGGCCGAGCACAGGGAGGGGCCGAGGCCGAAGCCGACCGCCGCGACGATCACCGGCAGGACGAAGACCAGGGAGAGGTTCGGGATCGTCACCTCGCCGTCGATGGCGACGGCGAGGATCGTCGCGACGGCGGTCATCCCGACCGCCGCCAGATAGCCGAACACGGCCGGCACCTCAGAGGGCGGCGCGGCGACCGGCGCGCGGGCTGCGTCCCCCTGCAATCTCGTTTCGACACTGGCCATGGCTCCAACTCCTGCCGACACCGGGCCGTCCTGCGTGGCGCAGCCGCCGGCCGGGGACGATCGCGCAGGCCCCCGGGCGGCCGCGGCAGCGCAGGCGGGACGATCATAGTCCCCTCCGCCACCCGCTGTCGCGCGCATGACGTGCACACCATGTGCACCCCGCACGCACATGGGCGGACGCCCATAAAGGCTCCATGGGGGCACCGGCCGAAAGACATAAAAATTCCATAGGCAGGTCCGCGCGGACGCCGCCGGGGGCATTTTTTGATGGTTTCTTGATGCGAAGGCTTCGCATTCCGCCTCGAAACCCTATGCCGCGCCGATCATGTTCCGGCTGCGGCGCACACCCCGCGCCGTGAACGATCGAAGCCTGCGATGTCCAACATCAGGACCTTGAAGTCGAGTTCCCCTGCCTCCGGCGCCACCGACCGGCCGGACTTCCTCGTCGGCCAGGACAGCGCCGGCCATTGGCTCGCGCTTGAGACCCACGGCCTCGCCGGCGGCATCTTTCGCAGCAGGGACGCGGCCCTGCACTACGCCATGCTGGAAACCAGCCACCGGCCCGAGGCGGTCCACCTCACCGCCGACCGGGTGGAGCTGCGCATCTGATGCGCACCCGCGAGCCAAGGACGATTCCGATGCTGCAAGGAAGCCTCACGCTGCTCGTCACGCCGTTCCGCGGAGCGGATGTCGACGAGAGCGCCTTCGAGTCCCTCGTCGCCTGGCAGGCGGCGGAGGGTGCCGACGGCCTCGTCACCGGCACTCTGGCCGGCGAAGGCCCGACCCTCGCCCCGCACGAGCGCGACCGCCTGGTGCGGATGGCGGTCGCCGCCGCCGGTGGCCTGCCGGTGGTCGCGGCCACCGGGACGAACGCCACCGCGACGACGATCGCGGCGACGCGTGCCGCCCGCGCGGCCGGCGCCGCGGCGGCGCTGATCGTCGCGCCCTTCTACAGCAGGCCGACCCAGGAGGGCCTGTTCCGCCATTTCGAGGCGGTGGCCCGCGCCGTCGACCTGCCGATCGTCATCGGCAACGCCCCGGGGCGCACCGCGGTCGAGATCGAGCCGGCGACGCTGGAGCGCCTCCTGGCGATTCCCGCCTTCGTCGGCCTCGCCGACGAGACCACGGACGCCTATCGGCGCGCCGCCAACGCGCTGATCGCCGGCGGGCGTGCGGTGCGGCTCGCGGCCGGCGAGTTCGCCGCCGAGATCCCCGGCCTGCCGCCGGCGGAAGGCTGCCTGTCGCTCGCGGCCAATGTCGCGCCGGGCCTGTGCGCCGCGTTCCTGCGCGCGCGTGCGGTGACGGACCCGCACGGCCTGCCGCTGATCGGCGACCGGCTGCTGACGCTGTGCCGGGCGCTCGACGGCGATCCCGAACCGGCCGCGGCCAAATATGCGGTGTCGCTGCTGCGCCCGGCGATCGATCCGACGCCGCGCCTGCCGATCGTGCCGGTGACCGCGGCGACGGCCGCGCGGCTGCGCTGCGCCATCGCCGGGCTCACGGCGCTGCCCTTGCACGAGGGCGAAGCCGCACGGCGGGATGCCCGCCAGATGGATCGGATCGTCCGGGGTCCGTAGACCTGCGGCGGGCCCTGACCCGGGACCGACAAGCCATGATCCATCGCCCGCCTCCGCCCTCTCGCCGGCCGCGCCGCCCGAGGGCGGCCGTCCTCTCCTTGGCGGCGCAGCCGCGCCGGGCATGGTGGCCGGAGCTCGCCTTCCTCGCGGCCTGCCTGGCTGCCGGCACTCTGATCCGTCTGATCCTGGCCTGAGGCAGCGGCCGCCCGGCCGGCCTTTATAGGATCTTTATAAAGACCCCTGGCGCCGCGTCTCGATCCTTTATGCGCCGAGTGAAATATCTCGCCCGACCGGAGCCGCGGCCTGCGGCTCCCCGCTTTTCCCGCGCCTGCCCCGCTTGCCGCCGCGGCGCGCTCACCCTGGAGAGACCGACGATGTTCGATTTCCTCATGCTGGCGGGAGGCCTCGCCTTCTTCCTCGTGGCCATCGGCTACGGCGTGCTCTGCGAACGGCTCTGAAAGGCAGTCCCATGACCTTCGACTACGTCCTCGCCGGCGCCGTGACGGCGCTGCTGCTCGTCTACCTCACCTATGCGCTGCTCCGCCCCGAGCGGTTCTGAAAGGCCAGGGCCATGACCGTCATCGGCTGGATCCAGATCCTGATCTTCATCGCGCTCGTCGTCGCCGTGGTCAAACCGCTCGGCGGCTACATGACGCGCATCTTCAACGGCGAGCGGACCTTCCTCTCCGTCCTCCTGCGCCCGGTCGAGCGGCTGTTCTACGCCGTCGCCGGCGTCGACGAGAAGGAGGAGCAGCACTGGCTGACCTACACCGTCGCCATGCTCCTGGTGAACGCCGCCGGGTTCGTGGTGGTCTACCTCCTGCAGCGCCTGCAGGACGTGCTGCCGCTCAATCCCGCTGGCCAGACGCCGGTCGCGCCGGACCTCGCCTTCAACACCGCCATCTCCTTCGTCACCAACACGAACTGGCAGAACTATGGCGGCGAAAGCACCATGTCCTACCTGACGCAGATGGCCGGCCTCACCGTGCAGAACTTCCTGTCGGCGGCCACCGGCATCGTGCTCGCCATCGCCCTGATCCGCGGCTTCGCCCGGGCCTCGGCCAGGACGGTCGGCAATTTCTGGGTCGACCTGACGCGGGTGACGCTCTACGTCCTCCTGCCGATCTGCGTCGTCTTCACGCTGTTCCTGGTCTGGCAGGGCATCCCGCAGACCTTCGGCGCCTATGTCGACGCCACCACGCTGGAGGGCGCCAAGCAGACCCTCGCCCTCGGCCCCGCCGCCTCGCAGGTGGCCATCAAGATGCTGGGCACCAATGGCGGCGGCTTCTTCAACGCCAACGCCGCCCATCCCTTCGAGAACCCGACGGCGCTGTCGAACCTGATCCAGATGGTGTCGATCTTCGCCATCGGCGCGGCGCTGACCAACGTCTTCGGCCGCATGGTCGGCGACCAGCGCCAGGGCTGGGCCATCCTCGCCGCCATGGGCGTGCTGTTCTTCGTCGGCGTGGTGGTCTGCTACTGGGGCGAAGCGGCGGGCAACCCGCTGGTCCATGCCCTCGGCATCGACGGCGGCAACATGGAAGGCAAGGAGGTCCGCTTCGGCCTGCCGATGTCCGCCCTGTTCGCGGTGGTCACGACGGACGCCTCCTGCGGCGCGGTCAACGCCATGCACGACAGCTTCACCGCGCTCGGCGGCATGGTGCCGCTGATCAACATCATGCTCGGCGAGATCATCGTCGGCGGCGTCGGCTCCGGCCTCTACGGCATCCTGCTCTACGTCATCATCGCCCTGTTCGTGGCGGGCCTGATGGTGGGGCGCACGCCGGAATATCTCGGCAAGAAGATCGAGGCGAAGGAGGTCAAGATGACCATGCTCGCCGTGCTCGTCCTGCCGCTGTTCATGCTCGGCCTCACCGCCGTCGCCACGGTGCTGCCCTCGGCGGTCGCCGCGGTCGGCAACAACGGCGCGCACGGCTTCTCCGAGATCCTCTACGCCTATGTCTCGGGCGCCGGCAACAACGGCTCGGCCTTCGGCGGCCTCAGCGCCAACACGCTCTGGTACAACACGACGCTGGGCATCGACATGTTCTTCGGCCGCTTCTTCGTCATCGTCCCGGCGCTCGCCATCGCCGGCGCCATGGCCGCCAAGAAGACCGCGCCGGCCTCGGCCGGCACCTTCCCGACCCATGGCGCGCTGTTCGTCGGCCTGCTCGTCGGCGTCATCCTGATCGTCGGCGGCCTGACCTTCTTCCCTGCCCTCGCCCTGGGCCCGATCGTCGAGCACCTCTCGATGATCGCCGGCCAGTCCTTCTGAGGAGGACATCATGTCCCGCAACACGCCGCGCTGGGTTCGCGCCCTGCCGCACGCCCCCGCGCCCCGCCGGCCGGCTCCCGGCCGCCGGACCGGGCCCCGGCTGTCCGAAATGATCCTGGCGGCCACGGCCGCGGCGCTGCTGATCGCCGCCGCCGCCCGCCTCCTCCTGGTGGTCGCGCCCTAGCACCTCCCCGCTCGCGCGGCGCCCGGCCGCAGGACGGCAACCGCCCTGCCCGGCGCCGCGGCAAAAGGTCCGAGAACCCCCATGTCCCAACACAAGCCCATCAGCCTTCTGGATCCGACGATCCTGGTGCCGGCGATCGGAGCGGCCTTCAAGAAGCTCGATCCGCGTTCATTGGCGCGCAATCCGGTGATGTTCGTCGTCGCCGCGGTCTCGGCGCTGACGACCGTCCTGTTCCTGCGCGATCTCGCCTTCGGCAATGGCGGGCTCGGCTTCTCCTTCCAGATCAATCTCTGGCTCTGGTTCACCGTGCTCTTCGCCAATTTCGCCGAGGCGGTGGCCGAGGGTCGCGGCAAGGCCCAGGCCGATTCCCTGCGCCGCACCCGCACCGAGACCCAGGCCAAGCTGCTGGCCGGCCCGACGGCGGAGCGCACCGCCTACAGGACGGTGCCCGGCACCGGCCTCAAGGTCGGCGACGTGGTCATCGTCGAGGCGGGCGACATCATCCCCTCCGACGGCGAGGTGATCGAGGGCGTCGCCTCGGTGAACGAGGCGGCCATCACAGGCGAATCCGCGCCGGTCATCCGCGAATCCGGCGGCGACCGCTCGGCCGTCACCGGCGGCACCCAGGTGCTGTCCGACTGGATCCGCGTGCGCATCACCGCGGCGGCCGGCTCGACCTTCATCGATCGCATGATCGCCCTGGTCGAGGGCGCCGAGCGCCAGAAGACGCCGAACGAGATCGCGCTCAACATCCTGCTGGCGGGCATGACGATCATCTTCGTCTTCGCCACCGCCACCATCCCGAGCTTCGCCACCTATGCCGGCGGCTCGATCCCGGTCCTCATCCTGGTGGCGCTGTTCGTCACCCTGATCCCGACCACGATCGGCGCGCTGCTCTCGGCCATCGGCATTGCCGGCATGGACCGCCTGGTGCGCTTCAACGTGCTGGCCATGTCCGGCCGCGCGGTGGAGGCGGCCGGCGACGTCGACACGCTGCTCCTCGACAAGACCGGCACCATCACGCTGGGCAACCGCCAGGCGTCCGAGTTCCGGCCGGTGCGCGGCATCAGCGCCCAGGAGCTGGCGGACGCGGCCCAGCTCGCCTCGCTCGCCGACGAGACGCCGGAGGGCCGCTCCATCGTCGTGCTTGCCAAGGAGAAATACGGCATTCGCGGCCGCGACATGGCGACGCTCAACGCCCATTTCGTGCCCTTCACCGCGCAGAGCCGGATGAGCGGCGTCGACATCGAGGGCAGCACCATCCGCAAGGGCGCGGTCGATTCGGTCCTCGCCTTCGTCGGCGCCGCCGCGGCTTCGGCCCGGCCGGCCGGCGCGGTGCAGACGCTGCAGGCCGTCTCCGCCGACACGGTGCGCGAGATCCAGGCGATCGCCGCCGACATCGCCAAGGCCGGCGGCACCCCGCTCGCCGTGGCGCGGGACGGCCGTCTGCTCGGCGTCATCTACCTCAAGGACATCGTCAAGGGCGGCATCCGCGAGCGCTTCGCCGAGCTGCGCCGCATGGGCATCCGCACGGTGATGATCACCGGCGACAACCCGATGACCGCGGCCGCCATCGCCGCCGAGGCCGGCGTCGACGACTTCCTGGCCCAGGCCACGCCCGAGGACAAGCTGAAGCTGATCCGCGACGAGCAGGCCAAGGGCAAGCTGGTGGCCATGTGCGGCGACGGCACCAACGACGCCCCGGCGCTGGCCCAGGCCGATGTCGGCGTCGCCATGAACACCGGCACGGTCGCCGCGCGCGAGGCCGGCAACATGGTCGACCTCGATAGCGACCCGACCAAGCTCATCGAGATCGTCGAGATCGGCAAGCAGCTGCTGATGACCCGCGGCGCGCTCACCACCTTCTCGATCGCCAACGACGTCGCCAAGTATTTCGCCATCATCCCGGCGATGTTCCTGGCCTTCTATCCCCAGCTGCAGGCCCTCAACATCATGAACCTCGGCAGCCCGCAGAGCGCCATCCTGTCGGCGATCATCTTCAACGCGCTGATCATCATCGCGCTGATCCCGCTGTCGCTGAAGGGCGTGAAGTTCCGCGCCGTCGGCGCCGGCGCGCTGCTGCAGCGCAACCTGCTGATCTACGGCCTCGGCGGCATCGTCGTGCCCTTCATCGGCATCAAGGCGATCGACCTCCTGGTCAACGCCATCCACCTGGTCTGAGGTACCATCATGTTGAGACAGCTTCGTCCGGCCCTGGCGATGATCGTCCTGATGACGATCCTGCTCGGCCTCGCCTATCCCTTCGCCATGACCGGCCTCGCCGAGGTCGTCTTCCCCAGCCAGGCGCAGGGCAGCCTGATCGAGAAGGACGGCAAGGTGATCGGCTCGGCCCTGATCGGCCAGGCCTTCACCAGCGACCGCTACTTCCACGGCCGCCCCTCGGCGACCACCGGCCCCGACCCGGCCGACGCCACCAAGACGGTGGCGGCGCCCTACAACGCCGTCAATTCGATGGGCTCGAACCTCGGTCCGACGAGCAAGGCGCTGATCGACCGCGTGAAGGGCGACGCCGACAAGCTGAAGGCGGAAAACCCCGGCGCGCCCGTGCCGATGGACCTGGTGACCACGAGCGGCAGCGGCCTCGACCCGCACATCACGCCCGAGGCCGCCTATTTCCAGGTGCCGCGCGTCGCCAAGGCCCGCAACCTGCCGGAGGACGCGGTCAAGCAGCTCGTCGCCGCCAATGTCGAGGGACGGCTGTTCGGCATCCTCGGCGAGCCGCGTGTGAATGTCCTCGCCCTCAACCTTGCGCTGGATGGCGCCAAGGTCCAGTGAGGTGGGGATTGGGGGCAGAGCTGTCGCATGTCATGTGCACACCTCCTTCCTCCCAGAAGCATAACGTCTGCCGTCATGGGCGGACTTGATCCGGCCATGACGGCCTGCATTGAGGTCGGAGCCTAGATGGCGATCGTGTGTCGCGTGGCGCAGGCGCGGTTTTCCTTCCGGCGACAGCACGGCGCTCCCCGTCAGCGCCGGGTGCCGTTCGTCAGTCGCACGAGACTGACCCGCCATGGCTGAGCGCGGCGACAACGACCTGCGGCCCTCGCCCGACGCGCTCCTCGCCCAGGCCAACCAGGAGACGCGCGGCCGGCTGAAGATCTTCCTCGGCGCGGCGCCGGGCGTCGGCAAGACCTACGAGATGCTGAGCGTCGCCCGCGCCCGCCGTGCCGGCGGCGTCGACGTGGTGATCGGCGTGGTCGAGACCCATGGCCGCCGCGAGACCGAGGCGCTGGTGCAGGGCCTCGAGCAGGTGCCGCTCAGGGCGATCGACTACAAGGGCCGCACGCTGCGCGAGATGGATCTCGACGCCATCCTGGCGCGGCGGCCGCAGCTGGTGCTGGTCGACGAGTTCGCCCACACCAACGCGCCCGGCAGCCGCCATCCCAAGCGCTATCTCGACGTCGAGGAGCTGCTGGCCGCCGGCATCGACGTCTACACCACGCTGAACATCCAGCATGTGGAAAGCCTCAACGACGTGGTGGCGCAGATCACCCGGGTCCGGGTGCAGGAGACCGTGCCGGATTCCGTGGTCGACCGCGCCGACGACATCGAGATCATCGACCTGACGCCCGGCGACCTGATCCAGCGCCTGCGCGAGGGCAAGGTCTATGTGCCCGACACCGCCTCTCGGGCGCTGGAGGGCTATTTCTCCCCCGGCAACCTCACGGCCCTGCGCGAGCTCGCCTTGCGCCGCACGGCGCAGCGCGTCGACGAGCAACTCCTCACCCATATGCAGGCCAATGCCATTCCCGGCCCCTGGGCGGCCGGCGAGCGGGTGCTGGTCTGCATCGATGCCCGGTCCGCCGGGCCGGCCCTGGTGCGCTACGGCCGGCGCATGGCCGAGCGGCTGCGCGCGCCCTGGACGGTGCTGCACGTGGAGACGCCGCAATCGCTCAAGCTCAGCGAGGCCGAGCGCGACCGCATGGCCGAGACGCTGCGCGGGGCCGAGCGCCTGGGCGCGGAGACCATGGTCGTCCCCGGGCAGCGGGCGGTCGACGAGATCCTCGCCTACGCGACCGCCGGCAACGTCACCCATATCGTCATCGGCAAGTCGGGCAAGTCGTGGCTGGCCGAGCTGGTCCAGGGCTCGACCAGCCACGACCTCCTCCGGCGCTCCGGCAATATCAGCGTGCACGTGGTGGCCGGCGCCAGCGACGGGACGAGCGTCCCGCGCCGTCCCCGGCCGGCCGAAGCCGCCGCGCTCGACCCGCGCTCGTATCTCGCCGCCGCCGGCATCGCGGCGGTGGCCACCGGCGCCAGCATGGTGCTGCGCCAGTTCCTCGACGTGCGCAACGTCGCGCTGGTCTTCCTGGTCGGCGTGCTGGTCACCGGCGTCTCGTTCGGGCTCTGGCCGGCGCTGTTCGCCTGCATCATCGCCATGCTGGCCTTCAACTTCTTCTTCCTGGAGCCGATCTACACCTTCACCATCGCCGACCCCGAGAGCGTGGTGGCGCTCTTGTTCTTCTTCGTGGTGGCGGTGATCGCCAGCAACCTGACCGGACGCGTGCGCAACCAGGCGGTGGTGGCGCGCCAGCGCGCCAAGACCACGGAGGATCTCTACCAGTTCAGCAAGAAGCTCGCGGCCGTCGGCACGCTCGACGATGTGCTGTGGGCCGCCGCCTTCCAGATCGCCTCGATGCTGAAGGTGCGCGTCGTGCTGCTGCTGCCGGACGGCGGCACGGTGCAGGTGCGGGCCGGCTATCCCCCGGAGGACCTCCTGGACGAGGCGGACCTCGCCGCGGCCAAATGGGCCTTCGAGAACAACCGGCCGGCCGGGCGCGGCGCCGACACCCTGCCCGGCGCCAGGCGGCTGTTCCTGCCGATGCGCACCGGGCGCGGGGCGATCGGCGTGATCGGCATCGACAGCGACAAGGACGGCCCGCTGCTCTCGCCCGAGCAGCGCCGCCTGCTCGACGCCCTTTCCGACCAGACGGCGCTGGCGGTCGAGCGCGTGCACCTGGTCGAGGACGTCGACCGGGCGCGGCTGGCGGCCGAGACCGACCGGCTGCGCACGGCGCTGCTGACCTCGATCTCGCACGACCTGCGCACGCCGCTGGCCTCGATCCTCGGCTCGGCCGGCACGCTCAAGGACTATTCCGAGCTGCTGGCCGAGGAGGACAAGCGCGAGCTCGCCTCGACCATCCAGGAGGAGGCGGAGCGGCTCAACCGCTTCATCGCCAACCTGCTCGACATGACGCGGCTCGAATCCGGCGCCGTGCGCCCCAACCTCGCCCCGAACGACCTCGGCGAGATCGTCGGCAGCGCCCTCAAGCGGGCCGGCAAGATCCTGGCCCAGCACCGGGTCGAGGTCGATCTCGCCCCGGACCTGCCGCTGCTCGCCCTCGACCCCGTGCTGTTCGAGCAGGTGCTGTTCAACCTTCTCGACAATGCCGCCAAATACGCGCCGGCCGGCACCGTCATCCGCCTGCAGGGCGAGCGCGACGGCGCCGTCGTCACGCTGCAGGTCCTCGACGAGGGGCCCGGCATCCCGGCGGGCGAGCTGGAGCTGGTCTTCGACAAGTTCCACCGGGCCGAGAAAGGCGACCAGGTCCGCGCCGGCACGGGCCTGGGCCTCGGCATCTGCCGCGGCTTCGTGGAAGCCATGGGAGGCGCGATCACGGCCGGCAACCGCGCCGACCGCAGCGGCGCCGTCTTCACCATCAGGCTGCCGGTGCCGGCCGGGACCATCCCATGAGCGCAGCCCCGCAGAGGACCGTTCGATGAGCGCAGACCCCGTCCGCATCCTCGTGGTCGACGACGAGCCGGCCATCCGCAAGCTGCTGCACACGGGCCTCGGCACCCAGGGCTACGAGGTGATCGATGCCTCGAACGGCAAGGCGGCGCTGGCGGCAGCGGCCACCGCCGAGCCGCCGGACCTGATCCTGCTCGATCTCGGCCTGCCCGACATCGCCGGCCACGAGTTGCTGCGCCGCTGGCAGGAGGCGGGGTCGCCGATCCCCGTGGTGGTGCTGTCGAGCCGCACCGACGAGGCCGGCATCGTGCAGGCGCTCGAGCTCGGCGCCGACGACTACGTCACCAAGCCCTTCGGCATGAACGAGCTCGTCGCCCGCATCCGCGTCGCCCTGCGCCACCGCCTGGCGCAGCAGGGCGAAAAGCCGGTATTCCGGGCCGGCGACCTCACGGTCGACCTGGTGCGCCGCATCGTCAAGCTGCGCGAGGAGGAGGTGAAGCTCTCGCCCAAGGAATACGACATCCTCCGCCTCCTCGTGCAGCATGCCGGCAAGGTCCTGACCCATCACTTCATGCTGCGGCAGGTCTGGGGCGATGCGCAGGACGTGCAGTACCTGCGCGTTTATGTCCGCCAGCTGCGCCAGAAGATCGAGGACAATCCCGAGCAGCCCCGCTACATCCACACCGAGACGGGGGTGGGTTACCGGATGCGCGAGCCGGACTGACCGCCCGCGCCGGAGCCCTGCCCCAACCATCAGATTGTCCATGCAGATCGCCGACTTCCTCGCTCCCGCCAGCGTCCATGCCGCGGTTCGTGCCGCTGACAAGACCGCCCTCCTCCGCATCCTGGCGGGCCAGGCCGCCGGCCTGGTCGCCATCGGGGAGGCGGACATCCTGGCGGCGCTGACGGCCCGCGAAAGCCTGGGCTCGACCGGCATGGGCGGCGGCTTCGCCCTGCCGCATGCCCGCCTGCCCGGCGTGGCCCGCCCGACCGGGGTGTTCGCCCAGCTGCGCACGCCGATCGACTTCGAGGCGATCGACGGCAAGCCGGTCGACCTCGTCTTCCTGTTGCTGCTGCCCACCGGCCAGCAGACCGAGCAGCTCCAGGCGCTGGCCTGCGCCGCCCGACGCCTGCGCGGTCCCGAGCTGGCGGCGCGGCTGCGCCGGCTCGCCGCCCCGGCCGAGCTGTTCACGGCGCTGACGGCGGCCTGACCCGGCTCCGCGCTCCCCTGCGGGAGGGCCCGTACCACTACGGCAGGAAGCCTCGAAGACGCGGCACAGAAGACGCAGAATCGAGGTTTCGCGCCGGAGCCGACTTATGGTAAACAATCCACAACTCAAGATGTCCCGATATGGGCAACGCCTTGGGAAGTAATCTCCAAAAATATAACGGCTCATACCTTATATTCATCTTTGGTGCGCCACGATGTTGCCCGCAGGAAACCATTAAGGTTGATCCTTTGGGCTGAATGCGCATACTCCTCCGCTCCTGGAGTGGCGCTCCGGTGTAGGGTTTGGGCGAGGGCGCTGGTGAATGGCGTGGTGCAGCGGAGGATCGCAGGCCGGCCTGCTCGGATCGAGAGCAGGCATGGTTCGGCGTCTGGGGGCGCTCGGGGGCACGGCCCTTGCGGGTGCGATGGCGGCCATGCTGGCGGCACCGCAGCCGGCTCTCGCCTTCAAGCTCTTCGGCTACAGCTTCTTCGAATCGGATGAGAAGCCGGCCTCGCCGGACGCGCAGCCCTACACGGTCGACGTCAAGGTCACGACGCAGGACGACGACCTCGCCGACCGCCTGCGCGCGGCCTCGCTGCTCTATGCCAACAAGGACGACACCCCGCCGCCGAGCACGCCGGCCTTCCTGTCGCGGGCACGGGCGGAATATGAGCGCATCCTGGCGGCGCTCTACGCCAACGGCCGCTACGGCGGCACGATCGGCATCAGCGTGGCCGGCCGGCCGCTGGAGCAGGTGGCGGCGGACGCGACGCTGCCCCATCCCGTGCCCGTCACCATCTCGATCGACCCCGGCCCGGCCTTCACCTTCGGCTCGGTGGTGATCAAGGGCCGCGCTCCGGCGAGCGATGCCGACGACAACCCCAAGATCATGACGCCGGAGAAGCTCGGCCTCGCGCCGGGCAAGCCGGCCCGCTCGGAGACCGTGCTGCAGTCCGAGCAGGCGCTGGTCGACGAATGGCGCCGGCTCGGCTACCCCAAGGCGCAGCCGCTGCCGCGCAACGTCGACGCCGACCACAAGACCGACCGGCTCAACGTCGCCATCGGCGTCGACTCCGGCCGGGCGGCGGTGTACGGGCCGATCGCGGTGACTGGCACCACCGACATGGATCCCGATTTCGTGGCGCGGCAGACCGGGCTGGTGCCGGGCCAGCGCTACGATCCCGCCGACATCGACCGGGCGATGCGGCGGCTGCGCCACCTGCAGGTGTTCAGCTCCACCCGCATCGTCGAGGACGGCGCCATCGCCCCGAACGGCGCGCTGGGCATGACGGTCAACGTCGCCGAGCGCCCCCAGCACGTGTTCGGGGTCGGCGCGTCCTATTCCAGCCTCGACGGCGCCGGTGCCCAAGCCTATTGGGAGCACCGCAACCTGTTCGGCGAGGCCGAGCGGCTGCGCTTCGACGCGCAGGTGTCGGGCATCGACAATGCCGACCCGCGCAAGTTCACCTATCTCGGCGGCGTCACCTTCATCAAGCCGGGCGTGTTCACCCCGTTCACCGACCTCACGGCGAACCTCACCGCCTCGCGCGAAGTCTATGACCCCTATGCGCAAAACACCTTTGGCGGGCGCATCGGCCTCAGCCACGAATTCTCCGACCAGCTCACCGGCAAGATCGCGATCAGCGGCGAGTACGACCGGGTCGAGGACGCCTATAACCGCTACAACCCGGCGACCCAGAGCTTCGGCACGCGCGACCTGACCTTCATCAGCCTGCCCGGCGAGCTCAGCTATGACGGCACCGACGACAAGCTGGAGCCGACCCGCGGCTTCCGCGCCAAGCTGTCGCTGGAGCCGTTCTACGAGGCGAGCTACGGCAATGGCGGCCTGATCAGCCGCATCGACGCCTCGACCTATTATGCGGTCGACCATGACGGGCGCTTCGTGATCGCGGCGCGGGCGGCGGTCGGCTCGATCGTCGGGGCGCCGGCGGACGAGCTGCCGGCCAACCGGCTGTTCTTCGCCGGCGGCGGCGGCTCGGTGCGCGGCTACGCCTATCGCAGCCTCGGCCCGACCATCACCACCGTCGACGGCAAGGACTGGGTGGTGGGCGGCCGGTCCCTGGTGGAGGGATCGCTGGAGTTCCGCGCCAGGATCACCGACTCGATCGGCATCGTGCCGTTCATCGACGCCGGCGGCGCCTTCGCTTCGAGCTATCCCGACTTCTCCCAGGACATCAAGATCGGCGCCGGCCTCGGCCTGCGCTACTATACCGGGCTCGGCGCGATCCGCGTCGACGTCGCCACGCCGGTCAACCGCGACAAGGGCGATTCGCTCGTCGCCCTCTATATCGGCCTCGGGGAGGCGTTCTGATGGGACGGAAGCTCATCCTCGCCGCCGCTCTCGCCGTCGCCATGCCGGTGACGGCCTGGACCATCGCCAGCGCCCAGACCGACGACGCCGGCGAGAAGTCCTGGTTCGTCACCTATGTCGAGCAGACTATCTCGACCCCCGATCGCAAGATCTCGCTCGGCCGCATCGACGGGGCGCTGTCCTCGGACGTCAAGATCTCCTCCATCACCATCGCCGACCGGCAGGGCGTCTGGCTGACGATCGAGGGCGCGCACCTGATCTGGAGCCGCACGGCGCTGCTCACCGGCAAGCTCGACATCGACCTGCTCGAGGCCCAGTCGATCGCGGTGACGCGCAAGCCGCTGCCGCCGGAGGGCATCCAGCCCGCCTCTTCCGGCTTCTCCGTGCCGGAGCTGCCGGTCTCGGTGAAGCTGACCAAGCTCTCCGTCCCGACCGTAAGCATCGCCGCGGCGATCGCCGGAGCCGACACGGTGCTGTCGGTCGAGGGCGGCGCCGACGTCGCCAACGGCACCATGCATGCGGACCTGTCGGTGAAGCGCACCAGGCCGAGCGGCGGCGAGCTCGTCCTCAAGGCCGACTACAGCAACACGACGCGTCAGCTCGGGCTCGACCTGTCGCTGCAGGAGCCGAAGGACGGCTTCCTCTCCACCATGCTCAGCCTGCCGGGACGGCCGGCCATCGGCTTCACCATCGCCGGCACCGGCCCGCTCGACAATTTCTCCGCCGATATCGGCCTGTCCGCCGACGGCGACAAGCTGCTCTCCGGCAAAGCCGTGATCTCCCAAGGCGATACGGGCCTCATCTTCACCACCGACCTCAACGGCACGCTGAGCCGCCTGGTGCAGCCGGCCTATGCGGATTTCGTCGCCGGGGCCTCGAACCTGTCGATCGCCGCCCACCAGACCGCCGATGGCGGCCTCTCGCTCGACCACGCCAATATCCGCTCCGGCGTGATGGCGCTGGCCCTCTCGGGCGCGATCTCGCCCGACGGCTTCCCGACCAAGCTCAGCGCCGACGGCCGGATCGGCGCCGATGACGGTCGGCCGGTGCGCCTGCCCGGCGCGGCGGCGACGATCGGCGGCGCGCGCCTCGCCGCCAGCTTCGGGGACGGCGCCTGGACCGCGACCTTCGACCTCGCCAAGCTGCAGACCGACACCATCGCCGCCGGGACCGCGACGATCCGCGCCGGCGGCGAGGCCCGGGACCTCGTCGACGCCAAGAAGCGCAGCCTGACCTACACGGTCACCGGCCGCGCCGAGGACCTCACCGCGTCCGATGCCGGCCTGCAGCAGGCGCTGGGCAAGACGCTGGACTTCGAGGCGGGCGGCGCCTGGCAGGCCGCCCAGCCCGTGGCGATCGACAAGGTGCGGCTGGCGAGCGCCGGCGCGCAGGCCTCCTTCGCCGGCAAGCTCGACGGCAACGATCTCGGCGGCCGCTACACCTTGTCGGCGCCCGACCTGTCGCTGTTCTCCGGCCTGGCCGGCCGCGACCTCCGGGGCAAGGCCGAGCTCGAGGCCAACGGCACGCTGGCCCTGGTCGGTGGCGCGATGACGATGACGATCGACGGCGGCGCCGACGACCTCGCCCTCGGCCAGGCCGCGGCCGATGCCCTGATGAAGGGGCACACCGCGCTCAAGGGCGGCCTGCGCCGCGCCGAGGACGGGCTGCATCTCGACAAGCTCGACCTCGCCAACGATCAGTTCCATGCCACGCTCGACGGCCTCTACGGCGTCAAGCAGGTCGGCCTCCAGGCGCAGGCGCGGCTCGCCGACGTCAAGCTGCTCACCGACCGCGCCTCGGGCGCCGCGACGCTGACGGCGGCGCTGACCGGCGATGCCGAGGCTCCCGCGGTCCGGGCCGAGCTCGTCGCCGAGACGCTGACGCTGCAGGGCAAGCCGTTCCGCAACGGCCGCGCCGGCTTCGCCGGCACGCTGAGGGGGGCTGACGTCGACGGCCAGTTCTCGCTCTCGGGCGATCTCGACAAGCTGCCCGTGACGGCTTCGGCCAAGATCGAGACGCTGCCGGACGGCACGCGCCGGCTCTCGGGGCTCGATGCGAGCGCCGGCGCCGCCAGCCTGTCGGGCGACCTGACGCTGCAGCCGCGCAATCTCGTGACCGGCAGCCTGGCCGCCAACGTGCCCGACATGGCGGCGATTGCGCCGCTGCTGCTGATCACGGCCTCCGGCAGCCTCGTCGCCGACGTGGCGCTCACCGTCGAGGACGGCAGGCAGGATGCCGGCGTCAAGGCGCAGGCGAAGTCTCTCAAGATCGAGACCACCACGGTCGGCTCGGCCGACATCGACCTCAACGGCACGGACCTCCTCGGCGTGCCCGGCCTCGCCGGCAAGGCCGATGCCCGCGCCATCCAGCTCGGCAGCTTCGCCATCCGCCAGGTGCTGGCGACGGCGGAGCAGCGCGGCGGCGCGACCGCCTTCCGCGTGCAGGGCGACATGCCGCGCGGCTCCGTCAAGGTGGCGGGCGCCCTCACCGGCGCGCAAGGCGGCTTCGACGTCCGGCTCGACACGCTCGACGTCAGGCAGGAGGGCGTCAGCGCCGCGCTGGCGGCACCGGTCACCATCGCCAGCCGCGCCGAGGGCATCACCATCCCCAAGGCACTGCTGCGCATCGGCCAGGGCGGCACCGTCTCGATCGCCGGCCTCGTCGGCCAGCGGCTGGCGCTCGACGCTGTCGTCACCGCCCTGCCCGCCTCCCTGGCGAACATCGCTTCGCCCGGCCTCGGCGCCAGCGGCACGCTCTCGGCCACGGCCAAGGTGACGGGCACCGGCGCGGCGCCGGTGGCGGACTTCGAAGTACGGGGCGAAAGCCTTTCTGCCAATGCGCTGCGCGGCGTCGGCCTCACGCCGCTGCAACTCGCCGCCAAGGGCCATTTCGCCAACCGGACGGTGGCGCTCGACGCCACGGTCAGCGGTGCCGGCGGCCTGTCGGTCAAGGCCCGGGGCAACGTGCCGCTCGCGGGCGGCGGCCTGGCCGTGGACGTGCAGGCCTCGGCGCCGCTGGCGCTCGCCAATGCCATGATGGTGGAGCGTGCCGACAAGCTCACCGGCACGCTCACGCTCGATGCCCGCGTCACCGGCGCCCTGGCCGAGCCGGCGGTCAGCGGCCGGGCGGTCGTGGCGGGCGGAACCTTCACCGATCCCGACAGCGGCATGAAGCTCACCGGCATCGGCGGCAGCGTCCGCTTCGACGGCCAGCGGGCGACGATCGAGCAGTTCGCCGCCACCACGCCGGGCGGCGGCACGCTCGGCCTCAGGGGCTCGGTCGGGCTGAAGCCGGACTATCCCGCCGACCTCGCCATCACGCTGCGCAATGCCAAGCTCTCCGACGGCAACCTCGCCACGGTGCAGCTCAGCGGCGACATGACCGTGCGCGGCGGCCTGACCGGCCAGCCGGTGATCGGCGGCCGCATCAGCATCGCCCGCGCCGAGATCACCATTCCCGAGCGCTTCCCCGCCAACGCCGCCCTGCTCGGCGTCAAGCACCTGGCGACGCCGCCCGAGGTGCTGCGCACGCTCGCCAAGGCCAAGATCGTCAACGGCGGGCGCAAGGGCAAGGCGGGCAAGGCCGGCGGGCCGAGCAACATCGTGCTCGACCTGACCATCGACGCGCCGTCCAAGATCTTCGTGCGCGGCCGCGGGCTCGACACCGAGCTCGGCGGCGAGCTCAAGCTCACCGGCCCGATCTCCAACGTCTCCCCGGTCGGCTCCTTCCAGATGCGCCGCGGCTCGCTCGACGTGATCGGCCAGCACATCAACTTCGACAGCGGCTCGGTCGTGCTGACCGGCGACCTCAACCCGACGATCGATTTCGTGGCGACGACGCGCAACTCGTCGATCACGGTGACGGCGCGGGTCACCGGCCAGGCCTCCGACCCGCAGATCGTGCTGTCCTCGGTGCCGGAGCTGCCGCAGGACGAGGTCATGGCGCAGTTCCTGTTCGGCCACAGCATCTCCGACCTCTCGCCCTTCCAGATCGTGCAATTGGCGACCGCGGTGGCCCAGCTCGCCGGCGGCTCCTCCGGCCCGGACCTGCTCGGCAGCATCCGCAAGTCGACCGGCCTCGACAATCTCGGCATCGTCACCGACGCCCAGGGCAATGCGGCGGTGCAGGCCGGAAGCTACATCACAGACAAGGTCTATCTCGGCGTCACCACCGGCGCCCGGGGCGACACCAATGCCGCCATCAATCTCGACATCACCAAGAACCTGAAGCTGCGCGGCGAGACCGGCACCGACGGCTCGAAGGCGGGCGTGTTCTACGAGCGGGAATATTGAGGCGGCACCCGTCTCACGGCCGGGCGGCCGGCTCGATCAGCTCCGCCTCGACGAGATAGCGCTCCGGCCCGGGCACGAGGGCTCCCAGCGGCCAGCAGGTCGCGAGGACGAGGTGGCGGCCGGGTGCCAGCGGGTCGATGCCGGAGCGGTCCCAGCGCACCACGGCCGTGCCGGTGACGGCATAGCGGAAGGCCCGGCCGTCGCGTCTGACGACCCGGATCTCGTCCCCCGGCCGGACCTCGCCGAGGAAGGCGAAATGCGTGTCGCGATGCGCCGCATAGACCGCCGTGCCGGACTCGCCGGCATCCGGCGTGCCGTTGACGTGGCCGGGGCCGAAGGCGAGCGCCTGGCCGCTGTCGCCGGCGAGCGCGATGGCGCTGCGCCCGAACCTCGGCACCTCGATGCGCGCCGCCGGCCAGGTGTCGAACCAGGGCCAGGGCTTGACGGCGGCGCCCTCGGCGACCGATTGGGCGAAGGCGCGCTCCAGCAGCACCTGCGCCAGCGCGGCCTTGGCCGGGATCCACAGCCCCTGCCCCGCCAGCACCAGCCCGATGGCGCCGAGCAGCGCGGCGGCTGCCCGCATCGCGCCCTGGCGAAACTCCGCAGCAGATGATTGGACCTGTCCAGACATGCTCATATGTCCTTGCGCGATGCGGCGCTGCTCCGGCCCGCAGGAGCCGGAGCAGGCGTTTTCGGCGTCAGGCGACCGCCCGGCGGCGGCCGGCCAGGAGCAGGCCGAGGCTGAGGGCGAGCAGCGCCAGGCCGGCAGCGAGGCGCAGCTCGGCATCGGTCGCGGTCTGGGGCAGCCGCACCTGGGCGCTGCGGGTGCCCTGGCCGATCTGCACGGGCTTGACGGCGACGGCGATGCCGGCCGAGGCGTCCGCCAGCCTGACGGGATCGTCGACGTCGGCACGGCGCTGGCCCGGGATCGGCTCGGGACGCGGCGCGGCTTCGCCGTCGCGGCCGAAGACCTTGTCGAAGTCCCAGCCCGCGGGCAGGTTCAGCGGCAGGTCGGCGCGGGTGAGGCGCTCGGCCTCCGGCCGGCTCGGCGTGCGGTCGACGGCGACCAGGCTGGTGAGCCGGGTGACGAGATGGTGCTCGAGCGCCAGGGCCAGGATCCGCTTGTCGGCCTCGTCGGGCGTGATCTGGCGCAGGGTCTGCGCCACCTCCGCGTCGGCGATCTTGCGCCGGGCCCAGAGCTTCGACAGGCCCTTCCCGGGGGCCGCCTTGTCGACCGGCAGCGTCACCACCCAAGGCCGGCTGCCGATCATCCCCCTGATCTCCAGCGTGCCGGCGGGCTTGCCGAGCCGGGCGGCCAGCACCAGCGGCTCGCCGCGATAGAGGTCCGGCAGGGCGGACGGCGTCATGTCGGCGCCGCCGGCGGAGAGGGTGGCGGTGAGGTTGGTGACGACCGGGCTCTCCAGCTTGTCGAACAGGGCGCGCATATGGTCCTGCACCTGGTCGATCGAGCCGATGGCGGTGTAGGTGCCGCGGCCGAGCTCGGCGGCGCGCGTCATCAGATAGGTGTTGGGGGCCGAGCCGATGCCGACCATGAACACCCGCGAGCGCCCGCGCCCGGCGGAGATCGTGTCGAAGAGCTGCTGCTCGTTGCCGATCTCGCCGTCGGTCAGGAACACGACCTGGCGCAGGAAGCCGGTATCGCCCGGCCTGGGATCGGTCAGCGCCGTCTGCATCGGCGGCACCATCTCGGTGCCGCCATTGGCCTCGATCGAGGAGACGAAGCTCTGGGCCTGCGCGAGGTGCTCGGCGTCGGCCGGCACGGTGTCGGGGAACAGCGCCGTCATGGTGTCGTCGAAGCGGATGACGTTGAAGCGGTCGGCCGGCTTGAGGCGGCCGAGGCCATAGGCGAGGCTCGCCTTGGCCTGGATCATCGACTGCCCGCCCATGGAGCCGGAATTGTCGATGACGAAGGTGACCTCGCGCGGGCGCTGCTCGGTCTCGGCCTGGACGCCGGGCGGCGGGGTGACATAGGCGAGGAGATAGTCGTTCTGCCCGAGATGCTCGCGGAACAGGCCGACGGCCGGCGCGCCGGTCGCGGCGGCCTGCCAGGTCAGCTCGAAGTCGCGATCGGCCGGCACCATGCCGCCGTCGAGGGCGACCACGCGGGTGTCGGGCGCGGGCGCGTCGATCTTGACCTGGTGGAACGAGCTCTTGACCTCGCCGAGGGGGAAGCCCGCCTGCAGCTTCACCGATATGCTCACCGGGTTTATCGGCCCGGCCTTGCGCGGGTCGAGCACCGGCGGCTCGATGCGGGCGCGGTCGGGCACGGGGTCGCTGACCGTGGTGCCCCAGCCGCCGCCCTCCTTGGAAAAATCGGCGCTCTGCACGATGGCCGGGCCGGGATTGTAGCGCGGCGCGACCACCAGCGGCACGCGCAGCGAGAAGACGTCGCCGGCCTGGTGCACCGGCTCCTGGTACTCGATCTGCACCACCACCGTCTCGCCGGGCCCGATATTGGCGACCGAGTTGGTGAAGATGTTGGGCCGCTCCTGCTCGATCAGGGCCGCCTTCTGGCCGGCGGCCTTGGCATCCTCGTAGATGCGCTTGGCCTCCTCGCGCTTCCGGACGTCGGCGACGACGACGCGGCGGCCGATCACCATCTTCAGGGTGTCGACCGCCGCCCCCTCCGGCAGGGGATAGACATAGACGCCCTCCACCCAGCCCTTGGTCGGGTTGTGGAAGATCTGGGTGAGGCGGGCGCGGATGGTCGGACCGCTCACCGTCAGGTCGACGTCGGTGCCGAGCTTCGGCGCCTCGACAAAGCGCCCTTCCTGCGTGCCCTGCAGCAGCAGGGAGCCGGACTTCATGTCGTCGGGCGAGACGAACTGCGGCGCAACCTCGATCGCGCGTCCCTCGGCCCGGGCCGCGGCGGCGCAGGCGAGCAACGTGACGAAGATGAAGAGGGTGGCGAAGGCCGCGATCTCGGCGGCGGCAAGGACCGCGCGGCGCAGGGCCGCGCGAGCCGCGCGGTGCGACACCGCGCGGGGGCTGGGCGGGTGCCGCGGCGGCGCGGCGAGGAGAACGGGTGTGCTCATCGGATATCCCTGGACCTGACGGGGCCTCGGACGGCCTCGCCTCCTTGATCGCCCGGGCGGCTGTCGGGCACGAGCCGCAAGACCGGCCTTGTTCGGCAGCGATCCGCCGGCCCCGCCTTGCGGCCGCCCGAAGCGTGCGGCACTGTGCGGATTTGTGCGGAACGGAGGACGGCATGACGCTGGTGGCGGACAGCGCCTTTTCCGACGAGCAGAGCCGGGCCATCGCCGCGGCCGTGCGCGAGGCGCTGGCGCGCCGGCGCATCTCCCGGCAGCGGCTGGCGGACGAGGCCAGGATCAGCATCTCGACGCTGGAGAAGGCGCTCGCCGGCCGGCGGCCCTTCACGCTCGCGACCACCATCCGCCTGGAGGAGGCGCTCGGCGTGCGGCTGCGGCGGGCCGAGGACGCTGCGCCGGCCTCGTCAGGCGGCCTGGCGCCGGACGCGCTGGGCTCCTATGCCCGGCCGGCGGTGCGCTGGATCGAGGGCAGCTATCTCACCCTGCGCCCCTCCTTCGGCGATGTCGGCGCCATCTACGCCTACCGCACCGAGATCGGCTGGGACGAGCAGGCCGAAGCGCTGGCCTTCCGCGAGAGCGAGCGGCTCGACACCGCCTTCACCCAGTTCGGCTCGGTCTCGGTGCCGAACCAGTCCGGCCACATCTATCTCGTCACCAACCGGCACGGCCAGCACCGGCTGATCGTGCTGGGACGGCCGACCATCGCCGGCGCGATGTACGGCATCCTCACCACGCTGCAGGCCGGCCGCGGCTCGCAGCTCACCCCGGTCTCGGCGCCGATCGCCCTGGTGCCGATCGGGCCCGGCGCCGCCGTCCCGGCCTTCGGGCGGGTGACGCCGGCCGAGCGCTGGTACAGCGCCTATCGCGACCAGCTCGCCAAGGTGACGGAGGACGGCTTCGCCATGTTCCTGGCCAGCCCGCGCGGTTGACGGCGAGACGCTCCGAGCCGGCGCTGATCGGCCGGGGCTATGTCTGCTCGTAGAGGAGCACGCGGTCTGCCGGCAGGAGCTGGTCGAAACGGACCGAACCCGCCGCACGCTGCGGCTTGATCCGCCGCAGAGCACGCCTCAGATCAAAACTCAAGGTCGACGTCTTTTGCGATCCGGCCTTTGCGGTGCACGAGCTTCGTCCCGAAGTCATCTTCCAGCACGACCTTTGCGAGCGCGTATTCCAGCAACTCCATATCGGAGGCGATTCCGGACTTTTGCTTCGCGGCCGCGAGGAGGTCGCGCCGGATCCGCCCTGCGATCCGGCTGTCCTCGCCGTCGAGCAGACCAAGCTGACGCGCCGCATCGATCACCGTCCGACGCCTCAGGCTGGACGGACTCGGCGCGGATCGGGCTTCAGGGGTTGCTTTCAACACGGAGATCCCTCGTTGGACAGAATAGCAATTCTGGCCGACGGCTGCGACGGCTCGTCGTCAGGTGATCGGCGCCGGCGTCCCCTCCAGGTGCGGGCTGGTGAAGCCGAGCTTGACCAGCCCGGCCTTGATCTCGGGGATGGCCATGAACAGCTTCCACAACAGGCCGGTGCGGTGGTTCTCGATCATGACGACGATCGGCCCCTGGTCGATGCCGATATAGGTGTCGGCAAACCAGTCGCGGCTCTCGCAGAAGGCGTCGACGAAGCCGAAGCGGCCCCAGACGCGGTCGCCGTGGCGGCGCAGGAAATGGCGCATCGCCCGCATCGATTCCGCCGGCGCGTAGCACAGGCTCGACAGGGCGGCCGTCGGCGAGATGGTGCCGTTGTCGTTGTCGGGCGCGTGCGCGACATAGCCGTCGGGATCATCGCTCGCCGTCAGGCCCCAGCAGTCCGGGCCGTAGCCCTCGTGGCCTTGCGGATTGGCGACGCAATAGTCGTAATTGACCCGGGTGTGGGCGACGTTCTGCTGCCAATAGTCGGCATAGCGGTCCTTGAGGCCGCGCGGGTCGAGGCCACAGAAGGAATAGTGCGAGAAGAACAGCGGCCCGCCATGGTCGGGCCCGAGCGGCAGCGTCGTGCCGTGATAGGTGCGGCCATTGGTGAAGTCCCGCCCGTTGGTATAGCCGCGGTGATAGACGTCGGCCGGAACGCCGTAGAGGGGCGAGGACGCGGCGAGGACATAGGCGATCAGGCACTCGTTCCAGCCGCGGATCTCGTGGTCGAGGGCAAAGCCGTTGGTCGGGCTCCAGTGCCAGGTCAGCACCTTGCGGCCGTCCCGGGTGTGCCAGCTCCACTCGGTCTCGCGCCAGAGCCGGGTGATCACGTCGCGCGCCTGCCGCTCGGCCGGCGTGTCGCGGTCGAAATATTGGCGGGCGCAGAGCAGGCCCTGGAACAGGAATGCGGTCTCGACCAGGTCGCCGCCATCGTCCTTGCGGCTGAAGCGGATGGTGGCGCCGGTATCGCCGTTCATGAAATGCGGAAAGAAGCCGTGATAGCAGGTGGCCCGGTCGAGGCAGGCGAGGATGCGCACCAGGCGCTCCACCGCCGCCTCGCGCTTGACCCAGCCGCGGTCGGCGGCGACGATCAGCGCCATGGCCCCGAAGCCGGTGGCGCCGAGGGCGACCAGGTCGTTGTCGGGGTCGGCCGTGGTGGTCGTGCGGTCGCGCGCCATGCCGCTGACGGGGTGGGCGCCCTCCCAGAAGAAGCCGAAGGTCTGGCGCTGCACCGCTTCCAGCAGCGCGTCATCCGGCAGGTCGGCAAGGGCGGCGGGAGCGGGACGCTTCGATCGGGCCATGGAGGCATTCCTTCAGGAGGCGGCGCGGGCTTGCGACGATGTGTCGGCATAGCGCCGTCCGGACCGCTTGACGAGATGCAGCACGCGCGGGAACAGACGGTCATGCGGCTCGGCGCGGCCGATATTGATGATCGCGGCCTCCGGCAGGTCGTCGCGCAGGATGGCGGCGACGCGCTGGCGGGCGTCGTCGTCGAGGGCGTCCAGCGCCTCGTCGATCAGCACCCAGCGCGGCTTGTGCAGCCTGAGCCGGGCGAAGGCCAGGCGCTGCTGCTCGCCCTCCGTGAGCTCGCGGTCCCAGCGGGCCTGGCGGTCGAGGTCGGCGGCGAAGCGGTCCAGGCCGACGCTGCCGAGCGCCGCGACGAGGTCGGGCTCGGCGAAGGTCTCCGGCGCCGAGGGGTAGGACAGCACGTCGCGCAGGCGGCCCGGCGGGATGTAGGGCGTGCGCGGCATGGCGGTGATCGCCTGGCCGCGCGGCAGGCCGATGCGGCCGTGGCCCCAGGGCCACAGGCCGGCGAGGACGCGGAACAGCAGGGTCTTGCCGACGCCGGCCGCGCCGACGATCAGGACGCGCTCGCCGGCCTCGATCGCCACCTGGCGCTCGCGCAGCGCCGTGGCCCCGCCCTTGGAGCTGATCTCGACCTCGTCGAAGGTGAGGCGCTCCTCCTGGTTCTCGACCACCTCGATCCGGTGGTGGCCGGTCTGCAGCACGTCGGCGGCGAGCATGGCGCGGCGGAAGCTGGCGACGCGCAGCAGCGTCGCCCGCCAGTCGGCGATGACGCTGAAATTGTCGACGAACCAGCGCAGCGACGACTGCACCTGGTTGAAGGCGCCCACCGCCATCATCAGGCCGCCGAGGGACAGGTTCCCGGCGAAATAGACCGGCGTCGCCACCAGGATCGGCGCGACGATGGTGAACCAGCCATAGCCGGCGGTCAGCCAGGTCAGGTTGGTCAGGGCGGTGGCGAGGCGGCGCATCGCCGCGAGCACGTCGCCGAGGTCGTTGAGCAGGCGGCGGCGCTCGTCGGGCTCGCCGCCGGCGAGCGAGATGGCGTCGACGTTCTCGTTGACCCGCATCAGCGAGAAGCGCAGGTCCGCCTCGCGGCCGTAGCGCTCGGCGTTGAGGCGGATCAGCGGGCGGCCGACGCGCCAGCTGAACCAGGAGGCGGAGCCGGCATAGATCACCGCGCACCACACCATGTAGCCGGGGATGGACAGGTGATAGCCGCCGATATGGAAGATGAAGCCGCTGGACAGCGACCACAGCACGCCGATGAAGCTCACCAGCAGGATCGAGGCCTGCAGCAGGCCGATGCCGAGGTCGGTGGAAAGCTCGGTGAGGTGGCGCGCGTCCTCGTGCAGGCGCTGGTCCGGATTGACGCCGATGGCGCCGGCATTGGCGAGGCGGAAGGCGCGCCGCGGCTCCATCCACTCGCCGATGAGGTCGCCGGCCAGGCTCTCGCGCAGCTTGAGCTTGGTCATCTGGTTGAGCCAGGTCTGGAAGACGTTGAGCGCCAGCAGGCCGCCGGCGATCATGACGAAGACCAGGAGCTGGTTGAGGAAGGTCGGAAAGTCGCGGCGGGCCAGGGAATCGTAGAAGGGCTGGTTCCAGCTGTTCAGCCGGATCTGGCCATAGGCGGTGGCGACGATGACGCAGAAGATGGCGCCGCCGAGCAGGAAGAGCCGGTTGCGCTGGGGCGAAGCCAAGAGCGCGCGGATCATCATCCTGAGCTGGGAGGAGAGGCGCGCCTGCGCCGCCTCCTCGATCTCGGAGAGGGCGTCGGGCAACTCACGGCTTTGCTCGTCCATGACCCCGATCCACGGCTGGCCGCGGCCCGCCGCCGGGCCTCGGATTTCGGTCGACCTGATCAGGATACGCCTTGCGGCCGCTCGCGGCAGCCCTTCTCGCGGTCGGCGCTCTCCAAACCGGCTCTGCGTCTCCCCCACAACATGGGAACGCGCAAAAGGTTTCGCGGCCCCTCCTCACTCCCTTGTCGCACGATTCGGCGCCGATGCGCGCCGCATTCAGCGCCAACGGTAGTTGAAGCTGATGCTGATCCGCTCGCTATCGGCCTGGTTGAGCGGGACTTCATGCCGCAGCCAGCTCTCCCACAGGAGCAGCGTGCCCGGCGCCGGCGCCTCGTAGACGAAGGCGCGCTGGGCGATGTCGGCCTTGGCCTTGCGCGGCGGCGCCGCCATCATCAGGCCGTGGCGCGGATCCTCGAACTTGAGGGCGCTCGACCCGGCCGGCGTCGAGACATAGCAGGTGCCGCTGATCACGGAGCGGGGATGGATATGCGCCGTGTGGACGCCGCCGGGCGGCAGCACGTTGACCCAGAGCGCGTCCAGCTTCAGCTTCTCGCGGCCGAGATCGAACTCCAGGTCCTTGGCGAAGGCATGGACATGGGCGTCCAGGGCCTTCACCAGCCTCTTGAACGCGGGATAGCGCCAGGGCAGATCCTCCAGCGAGGCATAGGAGGTATAGCCGGGATAGTCGTGCCTGCGGCACCAGGCCTGCCCGGCCTCGTCGTCCTCGGCGAGCGAGCGGCAGGTGGCGTCGAGCTCGGCCAGCGGCATCGCCGCCTCGTCGAGCTCGGCGCGATAGACCTTGGTGACGAACAGCGTCTTGGTGCTGGCCATGGCGATCGGCTCGATCCGGGCGCGGGGCGGATGCGGGATCCGCTCCGCGGCGGGTCAGCGCAGGCTGCCGCAGAACCGCTGGATGCGCCGGCCCGCCTCCTCCAGCAGCTCGTTGGAGGTGGCGTAGGACAGGCGGAAGTTCGGCCCGAGCCCGAAGGCCGAGCCGTGCACCACGGCGATGCCCTCGGCTTCGAGCAGCTCGGTGACGAAATCCTCGTCGCTGCGGATGACGTGGCCGCTCGGCGCGGTCTTGCCGATGGTGCCGGCGCAGGAGGGATAGACGTAGAAGGCGCCCTCCGGCGTCGGGCAGGTGAGGCCCCGGGCCTGGTTGAGCATGGAGACGACCAGGTCGCGCCGCTCCTCGAACGCCTTCCTGAAGCGCGGCAGGTGCTCCTGCGTGCCGTCCAGCGCCTCGACCGAAGCCCATTGGGCGATGGTGCAGGCGCCGGAGGTCTGCTGGCCCTGCAGCGTGTCCATGGCCTTGACCAGCGCCAGCGGCCCGGCGGCGTAGCCGATGCGCCAGCCGGTCATGGCATAGGCTTTCGAGACGCCGTTCATGGTCAGCGTGCGCTCGTAGAGCGCCGGCTCGACCTCGGCCGGCGTGACGAACTTGAAGTCGCCATAGACCAGGTGCTCGTACATGTCGTCGGTCAGCACCCAGACATGGGGGTGGCGCACCAGCACGTCGGTCAACGCCTTCATCTCGGCATGGCTGTAGGCCGCGCCCGAGGGGTTGGAGGGCGAGTTGAGCACCAGCCACTTGGTCCTGGGCGTGATCACCCGCTCCAGCTCGGCGGCGGTGAGCTTGAAGCTCTCCTCCAGCCGGGTCATGGCGAAGACCGGCGTGCCGCCGCACACCGAGACCATCTCGGGATAGCTCACCCAATAGGGCGCCGGCACGATCACCTCGTCGCCGGCGTTCAGCGTCGCCATGAAGGCGTTGAACAGGATCTGCTTGCCACCGGTGGCGACGATGGTCTGGGCCGGCTTGTAGTCGAGATTGTTCTCGCGCTTGAACTTGCGGGCGATGGCCTCGCGCAGCGGCGTGATGCCGGACACCGGCGGATACTTGGTCTCGCCGCGCCGGATCGCCTCGATGCCGGCCTGCTTGATGTTCTCGGGCGTGTCGAAGTCGGGCTCGCCGACCGACAGCGAGATCACGTCCCGCCCCGCCGCTTTGAGGTCGCGCGCTTTCTGCGTCACCGCGATGGTGGCGGAGGGCTTGATGCGCGAAAGGGCGTCGGAGAAGAAGGCCATTGCAGGCGAGCTCCACAGGATTGAAGGGCAGCGCGGCGCGCCCTCGAGCGATCGGCGGCGCGGCACGAGGCCCGGAGGGCAGCCCCCGGGTCCACGCGCGTCCTGATTAGTCACGCAGCCGCGGCGGTTCAAGGACAAAGCCGCGGCGAAACCGCGCACGCGGCGGCTCAAGACAAAGCCGCGGCGAAACCGGGCATAAACGGATGGGTGCTATGCAGGCCCATGGCATCCCGGCTCTTCACCGCCCTGCGCGACGGCACCTGGCTCACGGCGGAGCGCATCCGCGTCTATCCCCTGATCGTCCTCGTCATGTCGGTCCTGGCCTTGGGCCATATGCTGGCGATGTCGGACGGGCTCAACGCCGCGGACGGCCAGCCGATCGGCACGGATTTCTCCAACGTCTATGCCGCCGGCGAGCTGGTGCTGGAAGGCCGCGCCGCCGACGCCTACGACTGGACGGCGCACCACGACGTCGAGCAGGCGGTGTTCGGGCCGGCGACGCCCTATTACGGCTGGCACTATCCGCCGATGTTCCTCGCCGTCGCCGCGCTGCTGGCCCTCATGCCCTATCTCGCCGCGCTCGCGGCCTGGCAGGGCGCGACATTGCCGCTCTATCTCCTGAGCATCGCCGGCATCGTCCGGACGGCGCCGGACGGCGCGGCGCGGCCGGGCCCGGACTTCGGCCGCTTCTGGGCGGTGCTCGCCTTCCCCGCGGTGTTCATCAACATCGCCCACGGCCATAACGGCTTCCTCACCGCCGGCCTGTTCGGCTTCGGCCTGCTGCTGCTCGACCGGCGCCCGGTGCTGGCCGGGCTGCTGCTCGGAGCGCTGTGCTACAAGCCGCAATTCGGCCTGCTCGTGCCGCTCGCCCTGGTCGCCGGCGGACGATGGCGGGCGATCGCGGCGGCCGCGGCGGCGGTGCTCGGCCTGAGCGCCGCGGCGACGGCGCTGTTCGGGCCGGACGTCTGGCGCGCCTTTGCCGACAGCCTGGCGCTGACGCGCAGCGTCGTGCTCGAGCAGGGCGCGACCGGCTGGCACAAGATCCAGACCGTGTTCGCCGCCGCCCGCGCCCTCGGCGCCGGCGTCGAGCTGGCCTATGGCCTGCAGGCGATCGTCACGGCGGCCGTCGCCGCCTGCGTCGTCCTCGTCTGGCGTTCCCGCGCGGCGTTCGAATGGAAGGCGGCGGTGCTGCTCTCGGGATCGCTGCTGGCGACGCCCTACAGCCTCGACTACGACATGGTCGTGCTCGGCCCGGCCCTCGCCTTCCTGGCGGCCCGGGGGCTGCGCGACGGCTTCCGGCCCTATGAGCGCTCGCTCCTGGCCCTGGTCTGGATCACGCCACTGGTCGCGCGCATGACGATGTGGGCGACCGGCGTGCCCTTGGGGACGCTGGTGCTGCTCGTCCTGTTCGCCTTCGCCGCCGCGGCCGGCCTGGGCGGGATTGCCGACCTCGACCGGCGGGGGCGCGAGCCCGCTTTCGGCGCCGCCGGGCCGGCAGGGCCACCGTCGCGATATTGACACAACTTCTGCGAGGCGGGGCCGCGATTGCGACCAACCGCCGCCGGGATCGTCGGCCAATTTATTCGCCATGGGCATGGAACCGACGTCCGGTGCGGCCCGTTGAAGTTGCGAGGCGTGCGAAAACACACCGCGCGCCGACAGTGGTGGACGTATCGGTTGCGGCAAGTTCAGGGCGGCATCGCCCATTGCTCGAGGAACCCTAGATGACCAGCGTCGATCGTGCCCTGCGCCTCCCCCGCCCCCAGACCCGCGCCATGCGCGTGTCTGCCGACGAGGCGGCGCGACAGCTGATGATCTCCGTCTGGCTGGTGGCGCTCCTCGTCGCCGCGACCGCCGTAACGGCGACCGCCGGATTTTTCGCCTGACCCCCCTCACGGTGAAAGACAGAAGACGGTCGTCATGAAGCGCCGGATGGTTCCCCCAACCATCCGGCGTCTTTCCTTGTCGAGTCTGTCCCGGCGAGGCCGATATCCCTGCCGAAACCAGCGGATTCGGCCGCCATTTCCTCTTGCCAGGCTAAGCAAACGGCGCGAGCATTCCGGCAGCAGGGCTTCGCGATCCTCCGGGCCCATCCGCGGGCGAGATGCCGAAACCCTGCCGAGCGCGCCGCAGAGCGCGCGCGAAGGTCGGGGGTGACAACGCGGTTTGGCAGGAGGCAACGCCATGGCTGACAGCAATGGATCGATGGACGGCAGAGGTCGCGGGGGTCCGCGATGCATCGCCCTCGTGGGCCCGTTCCAGAGCGGCAAGACGACCCTTCTCGAAGCCATCCTGGCGCGGATGGGCGCGGTGCAGCGGCAGGGCTCGGTGAGCGCCGGCACCAGCGTCGGCGACGGCGGCGCCGAAGCCCGCGCCCACGCCATGAGCGTGGAGGCCAACATCGCTTCGGTCGATTTCATGGGCGACACCTACACCTTCGTCGACTGCCCCGGCTCGGTGGAGTTCCTGCCGGAGATGCGCGGCGTGCTGCCGGCGATCGACGCGGCGGTGGTGGTCTGCGAGGCCGACGAGAAGAAGGTGCCCGCCCTGCAGCTGGTCCTGCGCGAGCTGGAGGAGCGCAAGATCCCGCGCTTCCTGTTCCTCAACAAGATCGACAGCGGCAGCCAGAGCGTGCGCGACACGCTGCCCGTGCTGCAGCCGGCCTCGCGCGTGCCGCTGCTGCTGCGCCAGATCCCGATCTGGAAGGACGGCATCGCGGTGGGCTATATCGACCTCGCGCTGGAGCGCGCCTTCATCTACCAGGAGCATGCGGCTTCGCGCGTGGTCGAGATCCCGCCGGACGAGCGCGACCAGGAGAAGGAGGCGCGCTTCTCCATGCTGGAGCGGCTGTCCGACCATGACGACCGCCTGATGGAGGAGCTGCTCGAGGAGGTCGAGCCGCCGCGCGACCGGGTGTTCGACGACCTCGCCCATGAGCTGCGCGACGGCCTGGCCGTGCCCGTGCTGATCGGCTCGGCGCTGCACGGCAACGGCATGCTGCGGCTGATGAAGGCGCTCCGGCACGAGGCTCCCGGCATGGCGCAGACCCTGGCGCGGCTCGGCGTGCCGGCCGGCGGCGACCCGCTCGGCCATGTCATGAAGACCATCCACACCGCCCATGCCGGCAAGCTGTCGCTCACCCGCGTTCTGCGCGGCGGCTTCCAGGACGGGGCCGTGCTCACCAATTCGGCCGGCGACAGCGGCCGCGTCGCCGGCCTGTCGCGGCTGATGGGCCAGACCGCGCAGAAGGTGCCCGTGGCCGCGCTGGGCGACACCGTCGCCCTCGGCCGGCTCGACATGGCCCGCACCGGCGATGCGCTCAGCGCCGGCAAGCCGGCCAAGCCGCTGCCGGCGCCGCCCCTGCCCGCGCCGGTCCTCGCGCTCGCCCTGCACGCCCGCGACCGCAAGGACGACGTCAAGCTCTCCGCCGCCCTGCAGAAGCTGACCGATGAGGATCCCTCGCTCATCGTCGAGCAGAACACCGAGCTCGGCGAGACCATCTTGCGCGGCCAGGGCGAGATGCATCTGCGCGTGGCGGTGGAGAGGCTGTCCTCGAAGTTCGGCGTGGCGATCGAGGCCTATCCGCCGCAGGTCGGCTATCGCGAGACCATCCGCAAGGCCGCCAACGGCGTGCGCGGCCGCCACAAGAAGCAGTCCGGCGGCCACGGCCAGTTCGGCGACGTGGTGGTCGACATCGCGCCGCTGCCGCGCGGCGAGGGCTTCGCCTTCATCGACAAGGTGACGGGCGGCGCCGTGCCGCGCCAGTACATCCCCTCGGTCGAGGAGGGCACGCGGCAATATCTCCGGCGCGGGCCGCTCGGCTTCCCCGTGGTCGATGTCGGCGTGACGCTGACCGACGGCTCCTACCACACGGTCGACAGCTCCGACATGGCCTTCCAGATGGCGGCGCGCATCGCCATGAGCGAGGCCATGCCGGCCTGCCAGCCGGTGCTGCTGGAGCCGGTGCTGTCGGTGCAGATCTCCGTGCCCTCCGAGGCCACGGCGAAGGCCAACGCCATCGTCTCCTCCCGCCGCGGCCAGATCCTCGGCTTCGACGCCCGGGACGGCTGGGACGGCTGGGACGTGGTGCAGGCGCTGATCCCGGAATCGGAGATGACCGACCTGATCATCGAGCTGCGCTCGGCCACCGCCGGGGTCGGCACGTTCTGCGCCAAGTTCGACCATCTCGCCGAGCTGATCGGCCGCCAGGCCGACCAGATCGTCGCGTCCAGGCAGGCCGCGCAGTAGCGCCCGCGCCCGTTCCGCTACTGGCGGGGCGGGCGTCTGCCGCTGCGCGAGACCCTTTTCGTTGGCTCGGGGTCACGCATACGCTCGCGCCAGCTCGATCGCTGCGCGATGATCGGTCTTGCCGATCAACGCGCAATGACAAGATCCTCGATCCGGATCGGGAAGCGCCGGACGCGCTTGCCGGTGGCGTGCCACACCGCATTGGCGATCGCGCCCACTGTCCCCGTGATGCCGATCTCGCCGACACCCTTCACGCCGAGCGGATTGACATAGGGGTCCTCCTCCGGGATCAGGATCGCATCCAGAGCGGGCACGTCGGCATTGACGGGCACGTGGTACTCGGCGAGGTCGGCGTTCATGATCCGCCCGGTCCTGCGGTCGGTGATCGCCTCCTCAAGCAACGCAAAGGAAGCGCCCCAGATCATTCCGCCGAAATACTGGCTGCGCACCAGGCGGGGATTGATGATGCGGCCGGCCGCGAAGGCGCCGACCAGGCGGGTGGCACGAACCTGGCCGAGATCGGGATCGACCTTCACCTCGGCGAAGACGGCGCCGTGCGAGAACATCGCGTGGGCCTGGGCAGCCGCCGGATCGCGCATGGCCCTCGCCGTGCCGACCACCTGGGCCCGGCCGGCGCGCTTGAGGATCGCGGCATAGCTTTCGCCGTGGCGGTCATCGTCGCGGCGATGCAGCCGTCCGCCGCGGGCGACCACGCCGATATTGCCGGCGCCGAACAGCGGCGACCGGGGATCGGACGTTGCGAGCTCGGCGAGCCGGGCGATGGCATCCTCGCCGGCATTGTTGAGCGCAAGCCCTGCGCTGGCCGTATGGCCGGAGCCGCCGGCTATGCCGCCATCCGGCAGGCTCGACCGGCCGGAGTGGAACTCCACCTGGTCGGGATCGAGGCCGAGCGCCTCGGCGGCGATCTGGGCGAGAGCGGTCCAGGCCCCCTGCCCCATATCGGCGCCTGATGTCTCGACCAGCGCGGTGCCATCATCCCGAAGCGTCGCGCGGGCCTCGGCCGGGAAATGCGGGCAGTGGAACACGGCGGTCCCCATGCCCCAGCCGACAAGGAAGCCGTTTTCATCCCGCATCTGCCGCGGCTGCAAGGGACGGCCGGACCAGCCGAAGCGCTTGGCGCCTTCGGCATAGCATTCGCGCAGCGACTTGGAGGAAAAGGGCCTCCCGGTGCCGGGCTCGGTCTCGGCATAGTTGGCGAGCCTGAACTCGAGCGGATCCATGCCGCAGGCATGAGCGGCTTCGTCCATCGCGACCTCGAGCGCCGCCGATCCGGAAGCCTCCCCCGGTGCGCGCATCGGCCCCGGCGTGCCGATGTCGAGCCGCAAGCCGGTGTGCTCGGCAAGGATGGCCGGGCTCGCATAAAGCGGCAGCGAGGCATTCGCCGCCGGCTCGATGAAATCGTCGAAGCTGGAGGTGGCGCAGAGGGCATGATGATGCAGCGCCGTGAGATGCCCCTCCTCGTCCATGCCCAGGCGCAAGGTCTGCCAGGTGCTGCCGCGATGCCCGACAGGCCCGTACATCTGGGCCCGCGTGAGAACGAGCTTGACGGGCCGCTTCAGCATGCGCGCCGCCAGGATAGCGAGGATCTGCGGTCCGTTGAGGATCGCCTTTGAGCCGAAACCGCCGCCAAGAAAGGGCGAGCGGATCAGGATGTTCTCGGCCGGAATGCCGAAATAGGCCCCGTAGGCCACGCAGCTCAGGGCCATGGCCTGGTTGGGCATGTCGAGGGTCAGGTGGTCACCATCCCACTGTGCCACGACGGCGTGAGGCTCCATGGCGTTATGGTATTGCGGGGGCGTGACATACTCGGCCTCCGTGATGACGCTGGCCGCTGCAAAGCCTGCTTCGAGATCGCCATGGGCTGTTCTGGCGGGAGCGCCGACGCCGACAACGGCGAGATCGTAGCGCAGGCCGCTCTCCGGCGTGGTTCGGGCGCTCGCGACGTCATAGCGGGGATTGAGCAGGAGGGCGCCTTCGGTCGCCGCTTCCAGCGTCTCACCGATCACCAGCGCGATCGGCTGGTTGGCATAGCGCACCGTGTCGTCCTGCAACACTTCCACCCGGAACCCGAAGGGCGCCATCTTCTCGTTCGGATCATGCGCCAGGGGCGGCCGGTTGGCCGGCGTCATGACCTCGACGACCCCAGGATGGGCCTTGCCCGCATCGACATCGAGGAACGTCACTCGCCCGCGAGCAATGCCGCTGACGGCCGTGACGGCATAGAGCATGCCTTCGGGATGGTTGTCGGCGGCGAAGGTAGCGCGGCCGGTGACCTTGAGCGGACCGTCGCGGCGCGTCAGGGGCTGGCCGGCATTGGAGCCATGGCGGCGGTACGGGGTCGGTATGGTCGCGGCCTCATGCGGCATGGATCGCTCCGGGGCTGGTGGAGAAGGGCGAAGCCGGCAGCGCGGGCATGACGTCCGGCGTTCCTTCCGATGCGAGGGCCAGCGCACGCGCGCAGATGCGGCGCGCCAGTTCGATCTTGAAGGCGTTGTCGCCGGATGGCCGTGCTTCGGCGAGAGCCAGTTCGGCCACTCCAGCGAAGGCGGCTGCCGAGGGCCGGGTGCCCTCCAGCAAGGTCTCGGCCTCCCGAGCCCGCCAGGGCTTGGGCGCGACACCGCCGAGCGCAAGGCGCGCCTCGCGGATCACCCCGTCCTTCATGTCCAGCGCGACGGCGGCCGACACCACTGCAAAGGCATAGGAGGTTCGTTCGCGCAGCTTCAGGTAGCGCGCATGCCGTGCGAAGACGCCCGCCTGCGCGGGAAGCCTCAGCGCGACGATCAATTCGCCGGGTTCCAGCGCCGTCCCCCGTTGCGGCGTGGCACCGGGCAGACGATGCAGGGACTCGACGGCGATCTCGCGCGCACCACGAGGTCCTTCGACTTCGATCACGGCATCCAGCGCCACCAGCGGCACGCAGAAATCGGAAGGATGGGTGGCGATGCAGGCCTCGCTCCAGCCGAGCACGGCGTGAAGCCGGTTCTCGCCCTCGCGTGCGTCGCAGCCCGAGCCTGCGGCGCGCCGGTTGCAGGCGCTGGCGCGATCATGGAAATAGGCGCAACGCGTCTGCTGCAGGAGATTGCCGCCCACGGTTGCCGCATTGCGGAGCTGGGCGGACGCGCCCGACAGCAGTGCCTCGGCGACGGACGGGAAAGTCCGCGCGAAGCGTGGGGCATAAGCGAGGTCGGCATTGCGAACGAGCGAGCCGATGCGCACGCCGCCATCGGCAAGCCATTCGGTTCGGTCGAGGCCGGGTAGCCGCGAGATGTCGATGAGGCGTTCGGGCCTGGCTACGCCCACCTTCATCAGGTCGAGCAGATTGGTGCCGCCGGCGAGATAGGCCGAGCCCGGCTCGGCGCCGGCAACCACCGCCTCCGCAAGGGTGGAGGGCCTGACATAGTCGAAGCGGTTCATGCCGCGTTCCTCCGATGACGCTCGGCGAGGATCTTCTGCGCGTCCTGCACGGCCTCGGTGATGCCCTGATAGGCCCCGCAGCGGCAGATATTGCCGCTCATCAATTCACGGATGCGCTCGGGATCGTCGCCCGCCTGGCCTTCCGAGATGAGGCCAACAGCGCTCATGATCTGGCCGGGGGTACAGTATCCACACTGGAAGGCGTCGTGAGCGATAAAGGCCGCCTGGACCGGATGGAGCTCGGGACCGTCAGCGAGCCCTTCGATCGTGATGATCTCGGCGCCGTCGAGGCTGGCGGCGAGCGCGAGGCAGGAATTGATGCGCCGCCCGTCGACCAGCACGGTGCAGGCGCCGCACTGACCGCGGTCGCAGCCCTTCTTGCTGCCGGGCAGATCCAGACGTTCGCGCAACAGATCGAGCAGCATCACGCGTGGGTCGTCGAGATCCATCGCTCGTGACTGGCCATTGACGGTGAAGCTGATGGAGAGTGACATGAGGCGAGTACTCCAGTCAGTGTTTGTGATGTCTGGATCAGAGCCCCGAACAAGCTGATGGGATGCGAGGGAAGCCATCCAACGCGAACGCTTCGTAGGGGCTGGATTCGAAGCGCGCTTCCTCGCGCGTCTTTCCGATCCGCCCCTTACTTATATGGAGCTTGCCTCCGTTTATCAAGGGGGCGAAACCGTCCGAAAGAACCTGTTTGAAAGAAGATGGCTGCTGAGACCGCAAAACCGACCCGCAAGCTGCGTGCCGATTCCATCCGCAATCGCGAGCTTCTGCTCGAAACAGCAACGCAAGTCTTCAGCGCCGGCGGCCCGCAGGCGAGCCTGGAGACGGTGGCACGGCAAGCCGGGGTTGGCATCGGCACGCTCTATCGACATTTTCCGACGCGCGAAGCGCTGTTCGAAGCGGTCTATCGCCACGAGGTCGATCACCTCGGCGACCTTGCCGAACAGCTCGCCGGCGGTGGCAACCCCGTCGAGGCCCTCCGGACGTGGCTGCATGCCAATGTCCGCCTGGTCGCAACCAAGAAGGGCATGATCGAGGCGCTCCAGCTGGTCGCGCATGGCTCGTCCGACCTGAAGGCCTATTCTTTCGAACGCCTGAGCGGCGCAATCGGCCTGCTCCTCGATCGGGCGATCGCTGCGAACGAGATCCGGCCTGACGTGCCGCCGGACGATATCCTGCGCACTCTTGTCGGCATCTTCTACTCGCAGGGCACGAGCGAATGGCAGTCGAGCGCGCTACGCCTCGTGGATATTTTCGTCGACGGATTGCGCAAGCGCTGAGGCAGCAGCGATTTTCAGATCGGACGCTGCGCAACGGTCGCTAAGCCGTCGATCCCCAGCGCACGGTGCAGTTCAGCGTCGTGCTGTGCCCGGCGTCCGCCGTCTTCTCGTGGCGTTCGATCAGGTCGATGATGGCGTCGATGAAGGCGGCATGGTCGAGGCTGAGGGTGGTCAGGTCGTGGCTCTCCCAGGCGGCCATGGCGATGCCGTCCTGGCCGACGATGGCGACATCCTCCGGGATGCGCCGACCGAGCACGCTGCGCGCGGCATCGCGGGCGCCGATCGCCATGACGTCGTTGCCGCAGACGATCGCATCGACCTTGAAGCGGCGCAGCAGCAGTACCGCCTCCTTGAATCCGGCCTCATAGGAATAGTCGCCGAGCGCCTCGGCCTCGAAGGCGAGGCCATGCTGCGCCAGCGCATCGGCGAACCAGCCTCGGCGCAGCTTGTCGATCCAGCTCGAGCCGCGGCCGGAGAGATAGGCGAAGCGCCGGCGGCCGTCGCCGACGACCTTGGCGATGACCTCGGCGGCTGCCCGGGCGCCGTCGATGCGGATGTGCGACACCGCCGCGTTCTGCAGCGGCTCGAACGATACGATAATCGGGCGGGTGGTGTGGAAGATGTCGACGGCATCCTGCATCGACACCATGTCCGAGAAGACCACGACATGGTCGACCTGGTAGGTCGAGGCCAGGCGCATGAGCTGCAGCCGGTCCTCATGATCGCCGCAGCACAGGATGATCGGCAGGAGCTGGCGCGCCTGCAGGCGGTGGACCAGGAGCTGCTGCTCCTCGGCCTCGCAGGGATTGCCGATGGCGTTGACGACCAGGGCGACGAGGCGCGAACGCTGGTTGTTCAGCGAGCGGGCAATCGCGTTCGGCTGGTAGCCGTGCTCGCGGGCGGCGGCGAGGATGCGCTCGCGCGTCGCCCGGCTGATGCGCGAATCCGGCGAGAACGCCCGGGAGATCGTCGCCGAGGAGACGCTGGCGAGCTTGGCCAGGTCCTTCGAGGTGATGCGCTTCTTGGTCATCGTCTCCGATGGCGTCCTAGCTGGTCTCTGCGCCGATGCGGATCGACGCTCCGTCCTGCGCGGCGGAGGCTTTTATCCCATCCCAGAGCCGCGCGAAACGCAGGCCGTTGTCGACCGTCGAGGAATTCGGCGCCGCGCCGGAACGGATCGCCAGGAAGCTCTTCATCGGATTGTCGCGGATCTCCGCCTCCTCCCGCACCGCCGCCCGTCCCGCCACGCTGATCTCGCGCCAGCCGCCCCAGGCGTCGATCCGCACGATCGCCCCGGCATAGAACAGCGTGATGTGGGAGGCGCAGCCGGGCGGCCCCTCGCCGGCCGCGGTAAAGGTGACGAGCGCCCCGCCTTCGAGCCGGGCGGAGACGGCGCAGACGATGTCGACCGGCTTGCCGCGATGGCCCATATAGGCGGAGACGCGGTCGAAATCGGCGTCGGCCAGCAGGCACACCGTGTTCATCATGTGGGCGCCGGTGTCGAACATGAAGCCGCCGCCCGACAGCTCCGGGCGCTGCTTCCAGTGGCCGGCATAGGCGTTCGACCAGCCTTCCCAGATGACAGCGGCGACGCTGACCAGCTCGCCGAACTCCCCGCCCCTGGCGCGGCGCTGCGTGTCGAGCACCAGCGGGGACAGGCCGCCCTGGAAGGCGATCACCACGGTGGCGCCGCTCCGGCGCTGGGCCTCGACCAGCCGCTGCGCCTCCGGGACGGTCGTCACCATCGGCTTCTCCAGCAGAAGATCCAGCCCGGCCTCGACGACGGCGATCGCCTGCTCGGCATGCAGCGCGTGCGGGGTCGACACATAGACGGCGTCGAGCTCGCCGGCGCAGGCCGCCAGCATCCCGCGAAAATCCTCGAACCCGTGCGGAGCCGGCCGGCCGGCGGCCGTGCAGATCCCGGCCAGACGGGCAAGGGAGGCGCCGCTGACATCCGCCGCGGCGACGAAGGCGACCTCCGGCATGTGCACCCAGCCCCTGGCATAGTCGGCGGCCTTCAGCCCGGCACCGATCACTCCGAGCCGCATTGGACGGGACATGTCCGCTTTCTCCCTGGATTTGTGCACACGGTTACACAAACCGTCTCTGGCCGCAATCCATAAAATCATTCATGAAATCAAGATATTGATCGGATAAGCGAGAATCCTAAAATCTGATCTTGCCGGAACTGGAAACACGTGTACAGTTTTGGCCAGGCCAACGAAGGGTGGCCGCGAAGCAAAAACGGAGGGACGAATGAGGAAGGCGCTCTGGGCAGGCCTGTTGGCCGCCGGACTCGGCCTGGCTGTCGCGGCGGCGCAAGCCGAGACCATCCGCATCGCCAATCACGGCCAGGCGGGCATCGACGCGATGAAGGCGACGGTGGCCGTGATCGAGAAGAAATACGGCGTCACGGTCGAGGTGGTCGAATATCCCTCCCCGGACAAGGACTACGTCACCAAGCTCCTGACCGAGCTCGGCGCCGGCAACGGGCCCGACATCTTCTCCGTGCCGAGCACCAGCTTCGTCGCCGACATGGCGGCCGCCGGCTATCTCGCGCCGATCGGCAAGGAGCTGAAGGCCTGGGAGGGCTACGACCATCTCTACGACGTCGCCAAGCATTTGGCGGTCAGCCCCGACGGCGAGACCTATGTCCTGCCCTCCATGCTCGGCATCCAGCAGATCTATTTCCGCCGCGACGTCCTGGAGAAGGCCGGCATCTCCACCGAGCAGCCCAAGACCTGGCAGGAGCTGATCGACCGCGCCAAGGAGATCAAGGCCAAGACCGGCCAGTACGGCCTGCTGTTCCCGGCCGGAATCTCCTGGGGCAGCGGCGCCTTCGAGGAGGGCTTCCAGCACCTCCTCGTCGGCTCCAAGACGCCGCAGCTGGCCACCGCCGACGGCAAGCTCGACCTGTCCGGCGAAGGCATCCGGGACGTCTTCGACGTCTACAAGCAGTTGATCGACAACGACCTCATGCCGATCCAGCCGCTGCTCGGGCCGGAACCCTGGGTGATCCCGAAATACGAGATGTTCCCGGCCGGCAAGGTGGTCGCGACCACCTGCGGCTCATGGTGCTACATCTTCGACTGGGGCCGGGAGAGCAAGAACCCGATCCCCAATGTCGAAAAGGTGGTCGGCACCTGGACCATTCCCGGCCAGAACGGCGGCCAGTTCGTGCTCGCCAACCTGGCCGCGCCCTGGGCGGTCAATGCCAAGGCGGCGAATGTCGAGCTCGCCAAGAAGGTGCTGTTCGAGATCGGCTCGCTGCCGACCGAAGTCTCCTATGCCGCCCATATCGGCAACATCCCGGCACGCAAGGACGCCGCCGCCGATCCGGAGTTCCAGAAGCTGACCGAGCTGGTGCCGATCCATGCGGCGGCCGACAAGGGCGTCTTCCTCAAGCAGGCGGCCGGTTTCTCGGCGGTGTCGGAGGGTGTCGGGCGGGCGACCGAAGCGCTGCTACGCAAGCAGACCGACGCAGCCGGCGCCCAGAAGATCCTGATCGACTATGTCAAGGAGGTACTCGGCGACGACGCGGTGAAATGACCTCCCCGTCAGCTGCGATCGCCGTTCGAGGGGAGAAGCGGCAGACCCCCGCCGCTTCTCCCACTTTTTGTTTCGATAAGAGCATAGCGAATGCCGGGACGTGCCGATGACGTCCAAACGTGGCCACATGGGCGCTAAGATGAGGCACAGGAATAGCCGAGCGAGAAGAGCGCGCCTCCCCTCTCCCGGCCGGGAGAGGGGTAGGGGTGAGGGACTAGACTTTTCCGGATGGGGCGAAGCCCGCGGCTTCCGTGATCTCGCTCGTAGCGCCTTGCTGGTGTACCGATTAGACCCTCACCCCTGCCCCTCTCCCGGCCGGGAGAGGGAGTGGCCGGCGTCGCGCCTGCAGCACTCATTCGCGAACCAGCGTCCAGATTGCGCGCTGACCGAAAGCCATGGCCTCACCGCGTCCAGGCCATGCCCATGACCTATGAGAGGCGCGTCGCCTGGCAGTTGCGGCTGATCCTGCTGCCGTCGGTGCTGCTGCTCCTGGCCTTCGTCATCTATCCCGCGCTCTATTCGGTCTATCTCAGCCTCACCAACGAGGCGCTCACCGGCGCCGCCGCGCTCAACCCGCGCTTCGTCGGCACGCGCAACTATGTCCGCCTGTTCAACGACGCGAAGTTCTGGAACTCGCTCCTGGTGACGCTGGCCTTCGTGGTCGGATCGGCGATCGTCGGCCAATTCGTGCTCGGCCTGGTCTCGGCCATGCTGCTGCGCCGGCCGCTCCGGCTCAAATCCATATTCAATTCGATCATCCTGTTGCCGAACGCCGTGCCGGAGGTCGTCGCCGGCTTCATGTGGATCTCGATGCTGGCGGGCGGCGAGCGTGCGACGCTCAGCCGGATCGTCGCCCTCTTCGGCCTGGAGCCGAGCGACTGGCTGCAGACCTTCCCGCTGACCATGATCATCATCGTCAACACCTGGCGCGGCATCGCCACGGCGATGATCCTGCTCACCGCCGGGCTGAGCGCCGTCTCCGAGGAGATCTACGAGGCCGCGCGCATGGACGGCGCCACGCCGCGGCAGATGTTCACGCGCATCACCCTGCCGCTGATCATGCCGACCATCTTCCTCTACATGCTGGTGTCGACGGTCTCGACGATCGCCATCTTCGGCTTCGTCTATGCCCTCACCCGGGGCGGGCCGGGCGGCGCCACCGAGCTGATCAGCATCTACATCTACAACCAGTCCTTCACCGCCTTCCAGCTCGGCTTCGGCTCCGCCGTCGCGGTGGTGACGCTCGCCGTCGCGCTGGTGCTCGGCATCCTCTATGTCCGCGCCCTCAAGGTGGAGGTCTGAGATGGCGGGGGCCTATCAGCCGCTTGGCCGGGACGCGCGGCGCGGCGATCTCCTCGCCTATGCCGGCCTGTCGCTGATCTCGATCTACTGCGCCATCCCCTTCTTCTGGGTGCTGCTCGCCTCCTTCGACGGCAACGCCTCGCAATTCCTGCGCTGGCCGCGCGAATGGACTTTCGGCAATTACGTCAAGATCTTCGCCCAGGAGGACGGGACGCGCTGGGTCCTGAACTCGCTCTTCGTCGTCGGCAGCGCCACGCTGATCGTCATGGTGCTGGCCGGGCTCGGCGGCTATGCCCTGTCGCGCAGCCGGGCCTGGTGGAAGCGGCCTTTCCTCTACACCATCCTGCTGGTGCGCGTCCTGCCGGCGACCGCGCTGGTGGTGCCGCTCTACAAGGTGCTGCTGACCGCCAACAACGGCCTCGGCGCCGTGGTGCGCACCGTGTTCGGCAACGAGGCCGCGCGGCCGATCATGCGCCATATCGGCTTCATCGACGGCTATCTCGGCCTGATCCTGGTGCTGGCGACGATGCAATTGCCGCTGGCGCTGTGGATCATGAAGACCTTCTTCGACACGGTGCCGCGCGACTACGAGGAGGCGGCGCTGATGGACGGCGCCACGCTGGTGCAGCGCATCCGGCGCGTGCTGGTGCCGCTCGCCCTGCCCGGCCTCGCCGCCGCCGGCCTGTTCGCCTTCATCTCGGCCTGGGGCGACTTCCTGCTGCCGCTGATCCTGCTCTCCTCGCCCGACCTGCAGACGCTGCCGCTCGGCCTGTTCCGGGCCTTCCTGCGCGTCAACACCATCGACTACGGCTTCCTGGCGGCGCTCGCCTTCGTCTACATGCTGCCGGCCGTGATCGCCTTCGGCTTCGCCCGCCGCTTCCTGGTCCAGACGTTCTCGGGCGGGGTCAAGGGCTGATGCAAACCAGGATGGATCGCCCGCCATGGCCGTGATCGAGCTCAGGACCGTGCGCAAGTTCTACGGCGCGCTCGAAGTGATCAAGGGCGTCGACATCCGCGTCGAGGATGGCGAGTTCGCCGTGTTCGTCGGCCCGAGCGGCTGCGGGAAGTCGACGCTGCTGCGCATGATCGCCGGCCTGGAGAGCATCGACAGCGGCGACTTCCTGCTCGACGGCAAGCGCATGAACGACATCGCGCCCGACAAGCGCGGCATCGCCATGGTGTTCCAGTCCTATGCGCTCTATCCGCACATGACGGTGGCGGAGAATATCGGCTTCTCGCTCGACCTGAAGAAGGTGCCGAAGCCCGAGATCCGCCGCCAGGTCGAGGCGGTCGCCGGGACGCTGCAGCTGACCGACTATCTCGACCGCCGGCCGGCGGCGCTCTCCGGCGGCCAGCGCCAGCGCGTCGCCATCGGCCGCGCCATCATCAAGAAGCCGTCCCTGATCCTGTTCGACGAGCCGCTCTCCAATCTCGACGCGGCCCTGCGCGTGCAGATGCGGGCAGAGCTGCAGCGCCTGCACCGCGACTTCAAGGCGACGGTCGTCTACGTCACCCATGACCAGGTCGAGGCGATGACCATGGCCGACCGCATCGTCGTGCTCAACCGCGGCACGGTCGCCCAGGAGGCGCCGCCGATCGCGCTCTACCACCAGCCGGACAATGCCTTCGTCGCCACCTTCATCGGCTCGCCGCGCATGAACCTCATCGGCGTGACGCTGGCCCGCCCCGGCAACGGCTCGGTGCGGCTCGAGGCCGCCGGCGGCTGGGCGATCGAGCTGCCCGACCCCGGGCCGTCGCTGCCTGCAGGCCCGGCCCGGCTCGGCGTCCGGCCCGAGCACCTGAAGCTCGCCAACGGCGCCGGCCGCGATTTCGAGGCCGAGGTCGCCGTCGTCGAGCGGCTCGGCGTCGAGACCTACCTGTCGGTCGGCCCGCTCGCCGACCCGATCGTCGCCCGGGTCGAAGGCGACGTCGCCATCCGCCCGGGCGACCGCATCGGCCTGACCATCGACCGCACCGCCTGCCACCTGTTCGGCGCCGACGGCAAGGCCGTCCGCCGCGCCTGACGATCTCGCCACGCCCTAGAGGACACCATGACGATCAAGGTCACGATCTGGAACGAAGGCCGCCACGAGCAGCTGCATCCCCCGGTGCGGGCGATCTATCCCGACCGGATCGACGGCGCGATCGCGGCGGGCATCGCGCATCCGGATTTCCTGATCCGGCGCGGCACGCTGGACGATGCCGACGAGGGGCTGCCCGTCGCCCTGCTCGAAGACACCGACGTGCTGCTCTGGTGGGGGCACATGGCGCATGACGAGGTGAGCGACGGGCTGATCGACCGGGTGCAGCAGCGCGTGCTGAAGGGCATGGGCCTGGTCGTGCTGCATTCGGGCCATCACTCCAAGCTGTTCCGCCGGCTGATGGGCACCAATGCCAACCTCTCATGGCGCGAGCTGCCGGAGGGCGACCTCGAGCGGGTCTGGGTGGTCAACCCTTCGCACCCGATCGCCGAGGGCCTGCCGCCCTTCTTCGAGATCGAGGCGTCGGAGATGTATGGCGAGCCCTTCGACATCCCCCAGCCGGACGAATTGCTGTTCATGTCCTGGTATTCCGGCGGCGAGGTCTTCCGCAGCGGCTGCACCTTCCAGCGCGGCCGCGGCCGGATCTTCTATTTCAGCCCCGGCCACGAGACTTTCCCGATCTACCACAACCCGCTCGTCCACCGCGTCATCGCCAACGGCATCCGCTGGGCGGAGCAGGCGCATCGCGACGGCCGCATCCTCGCCAACTGGCACCGGGCCGAGCCGATCCACGCGAGGCCGGTGGGCTAGAGCGTTTTCCAGCGAACCGGCCCTCGGTTCGCGCCAAGACAATGCGTCAAAACAAAGAGATAGCGAGCGTGATCGATTCAACTCGAAGCGATTGCGCCCTAGCGGCGAGCGTTCCGCTCTTACGACTGGCCCACAGGTTCGAAGACCACGTCGACGCTTCCTCCCGATCCGTCCAGGCCGAGGCGGTCAAGCGGCAGAAGCGTGGCATCCGGCCTGAGCCTATAGGTTCTATAGCCCATGCTTTCGATTGTATTTATGTAATCTTCCCACTCCGACTTGGAGGCTTCCCAGAGTTTTCTCGTGTTCACTTCGGATACGATCGTCGGCTTATGCCGTCGAATGAAATTCTGCGCTCCGGCAACGAACAAAGGTCCGGTGCCTTCGACGTTCAGCTTCATGCAGTCGACGTGGCTTTTGACCGATACCGTCAGATCGTCCAGGCGGCGCATGGGCACGGCATTGTCCGCGCCCGTCGGCTCGGACGAAATGGAGCGTCGCGCGCCTCCATCGGGCACCGGCACCGAGCCGTCTTCGTCGCCGAGGGCGATCCGATGAGCTTCAACGAAAGCGCCGAAACCGTTCGCCTCTATCGATTTCAAGAGGTAGCCGTGGAGCAGCGTCTGGGGCTCGAACGCGATGACGCCCCCGTCGCCGAGCCCCTTATACACCTGGGCTGCCCTGAGAACGAACCATCCGGCATTCGCGCCGGCGTCGAGGAACGTTCCGCCCGGCGTCAACTTGGAGAGGATGAACTTGGTCATGCCGTCATCTCTCTCCCATCGAATGATTCCGTGTGATGCGGAATCTCCGAGTCGCAACCAGAGCATGGGCCCGGACGGGTGCGGGAACAGCACCCATTTGTCATGAAGGCCCTCCCAATTCGGGCCTCTGTCGCTCATGACCGCATGACGATGCGCGACCGGCAGCACCTTGGCCACGCCTTCGGCGCCACGATGCGATCTTGCAAGTTGATCGATCGAAAGGGAGGCCCGATTCAACCCTCCGATCGAGCCAGACTCGGATATAGCCTCGATCGAATCGTCAGTCTTACTTGATGTCAGATAAGGCATCAGTGCGTTTTTTTGCTTATTTCTCTTGATTATATCTTGCAATCTGAAGTAAGCGAGCCTGCTGCGATTGTGAGTATCGGACCCTGTGGTCGAAGCCAGAAATCTCTTGATATCTTCCAGGAACTTGCGATCCGAAAACTTCGAGAAGATCTTGAGCAAGCCATCAACGGTGAGGTCGTCCGCGACAATGCCGGCCTTGGTGTAAGCCTCTCCGAATTGGAACGGAAGCACGACGACAGGTTTCGCAGCAGCCAAGGCCTCGAGCGCGATCGTGCTTCCAGTGGTGATCACGCCGTCAATTCGCGCGAAGACCTCGTTGAGATCGCTTCGCCTGTCAAAATCAACAAAGTCATGACGTGAAAGGTCATCGTAGAGATACGGTGCGGCAGGATGTGGACGAATGATGGTATCTAAGCCACATTGTTGCTTCAGCTGCAGGACGATCTCGGAGATCTCGGGGTGAAAATGCGTCTGAGGCGCCAAGAGCACGCGCCGATGCTTCCGTGTCACCGGCCTGTATCGGATACGGTCGATTTTCGGCAGCGAGGCAGCAACAAAGCGTGGGTCGTCCTCGACGGCGGCCTGGAAGAACGGCCCATATGTCAGGAACGCGTCGAAGCTCGACAACTCTTTGTACCGGCTCCAGTATTGGAAAAATCCGTGCTGTGCGCCAACGATGGCCGGTCGTTCCGGGATACGCTGCATCGCCGCATGAAGATTCACCTCCAGGTCCGACAACACGGTCGCGAGCAGAACGACTTCGGGCTTCTCCGCGGTGACTGCGTCGACCAATCCCTTCATTGCATCTTCACGCCCGGGATCAACGATATGTTTCCAGCGCGCGCGTGACGGGGCAGGCCACTCGACATCGTCAGCGGCGCTCGGATCCATCAGAATGGTACCGGCCGCGCCACCCTTCGCCTCGACGAAATCGAGCAACGGATCCCAGTTCAATATTGCACGGCCCGTCGATCCAGCCACAACAAGACGCATGTTCGAGCCATGATCCTCTGTCGAGCAAGATGTGCTCATCGGGCGAGAACCGCCCACGCCCCCTCCGCCGCAGCGCATCACCTGGGTCAGCCCCCTGATCAGAGGCGCGCGGGAACTCACTCTTTTTTGACCTAACCATAGGGCAAGTCAATCCGGCAACTCCTGCCGCCGCGGGGGCCTATGCCGATCGAAGGGCCGAAGGTAAGGTCCCCTGCACCCGTTGCCGGCGCAGGGGAGGCTTCCATGAGAATTCCGGTCGAGGAGGCATTGCTCTATGCAAGCCTCGCGCTGATCGCCGAGGACATGTATCGCGGCGGAGCCACGACGCTCACCCCGGCCGCAGATCCGCGCCTGGCGAGCCTGGGCTGGTCGATCGCCAGCTATCTCGTGGTCAACGAGCCGGTCCTGAACAGCGACGGCGGCAACCACACCCTTCTCAATGTCGATCCGAGCTCGAGCGTCTTCTTCGGCTTCGTGGCCCGAAGCCAGGCGAGCCCCGGGCGCTATGTCGTTGCCGTCCGCGGAACCGCCAATGCGGTCGAATGGGTCGACGACGCGGTGTTCATTCCGCGCAAGCACGATTTCTACAGCGACTGCCAGGTCGAGACGGGATTCTGGCTGCTCTACAGCACGCTGCGGGCCATCGGCCTCCCGCCGGTCGCCACCGCTGGCGTTCGTGCCGCCGATGCGATCGTGGCGCTCGACCAGGCGGACTCGATCACGGTGGTGGGCCATAGCCTGGGCAGCGCGATCGGCACCTACCTGGTGGAGGAGCTCTGCCGGAAGGGGGCTCCCGCCTCGGCCTGCCTGTTCGCGTCGCCGAGAACGGGCGACCAGGCCTGGATCGACCGGTTCCAGACGTCGGTCCCCGCCTACGAGGTCCTCAACTATTTTCTCGACGTGGTCACGCACGTCCCGACACGACCGTTCTACCAGACATTGCAGAACGCCACGGTCCTGCTGCCGCTCGCGCAGGCGGCGGATCCCTACGTGTCGACGCAGGCCAACATCCGTTTCGACGCCGGCTGCGATCACCATCTGGTCTGCTATCTGCAGATGCTGGCCGGCGCCGCCGGTGCCGCGCCCCTCGATCCCACCCAGGATGCGCCGCTGGTCACCTCCTGCCTCGCCGGCGCCGCGCCGCCCTATGACCAGACGATCGAGGTGATCGCGAACGCGGCCCTGGCCGCCGACAAGATCGGCTCGTCGATCTTCGCCGTGCTCCAGGGCTTCCTGACGGCGCGCCCGCCGCTCCTCGAGGCCGCGGCCAGGCTGGGGACCGAGCGCTTCACCTTGGCCTCCGGCAAGCCGTTGCCGGCAACCTGGCCCGTCCGCTTCGACCGCCCGACATGAGGGATGCGCAGGGACGAGGCGCGGGGGGACAAGCGCTCCGATCTGCGCCGTGAGGGGTGCCGCTCCCGGCGCCCACGCAACTTGTCGGGGGCTTCCCCTGCTGACAACACGCTGGCAGCAGCGCCCTCCCCGTCGCATCTTTTCCCGGCGGCGGACTCGCGCCATATTCGGCGCATGCCCAAAGAGCCCCAGAAGATCCGGCCGACCCGTGCCAAGGCGGCCAAGCCGACCCTGCCCTCGCTCGACGAGCACCTGAAGGCGCTGCTCAATCCGGCGCTGATCGAGCGGAAGGGCCTTTCCGAATCCCCGCAATCCGGCTTCGACATCGGCCCGGTGACCGGCGTCGACCCGGAGCTGGCTGCCAAGCTCAACCTGCCGACCGGCGGGGCGGCGATGCAGGGCCGCGCGGTCAAGCGCAAGGCCAAGAACGCGGTGGAGGAGATCCCCGATCCCGATGGGCTGGACCGGCTCGGCGGCTCGGCCGGCACCATCGCGGCGCTGACGCAGCTGCTCGAAGGCGGCGACCCGCGCATGCGGGACAAGCCGATCTGGACGCCGCACCGCCCATCCCGGCCGGACAAGTCGGAAGGCGGCATCCGCCTGGAGCTCGTCTCGGACTATGAGCCGGCCGGCGACCAGCCCACCGCCATCGCCGAGCTGGTCGAGGGCGTCACCCTGCAGCACGAGCGCGACCAGGTGCTGCTCGGCGTCACCGGCTCCGGCAAGACCTACACCATGGCTCAGGTGATCTCCCGGACCCAGCGCCCCGCCCTGATCCTGGCGCCGAACAAGACGCTGGCGGCGCAGCTCTATGGCGAGTTCAAGTCGTTCTTCCCGAACAACGCGGTGGAATATTTCGTCTCCTACTACGACTATTACCAGCCGGAAGCCTATGTCCCGCGGACGGACACCTATATCGAGAAGGAATCCTCGATCAACGAGCAGATCGACCGCATGCGCCACTCCGCGACGCGCTCCCTGCTCGAACGCGACGACGTGATCATCGTCGCCTCGGTGTCCTGCATCTACGGCATCGGCTCGGTCGAGACCTACACGGCGATGACCTTCGGCATCACCGTGGGCGAGAAGGTCGAGCAGCGCCAGCTGATCGCCGACCTCGTCGCCCTGCAATACAAGCGGATCAGCGCCGATTTCGCCCGCGGCACCTTCCGGGTGCGCGGCGACGTGATCGAGCTGTTCCCGGCCCATTACGAGGACCGCGCCTGGCGGATCTCGCTGTTCGGCGACGAGATCGAGAGCATCGCCGAGTTCGACCCGCTCACCGGCCAGAAGATCGCCGACCTGAAATTCGTCAAGGTCTACGCCAACTCGCACTATGTCACGCCGAAGCCGACGCTGGCGCAGGCGATCAAGGGCATCAAGGAGGAGCTGAAGGCACGCCTGCAGGAGCTCTACACCCAGGGCCGCCTGCTCGAGGCGCAGCGGCTGGAGCAGCGCTGCACCTTCGACCTGGAAATGCTCGAGGCGACCGGCTCCTGCGCCGGCATCGAGAATTATTCGCGCTGGCTCACCGGCCGCCTGCCGGGCGAGCCGCCGCCGACCCTGTTCGAGTATCTCCCCGACAACGCCCTGGTCTTCACCGACGAGAGCCATGTCACCGTGCCGCAGATCGGCGCCATGTACAAAGGCGACTTCCGGCGCAAGGCGACGCTGGCCGAATACGGCTTCCGCCTGCCCTCCTGCCTCGACAACCGGCCGCTGCGCTTCGAGGAATGGGACGCGATGCGGCCGCAGACCGTGCACGTCTCGGCCACGCCCGGCAAATGGGAGATGGAGCGCACCGGCGGCGTCTTCGCCGAGCAGGTGATCCGCCCGACTGGCCTGATCGATCCGCCGACCGAGATCCGCCCGGCCCGCACCCAGGTCGACGACCTCCTCGGCGAGGTGCAGGTCACCGCCCGCGCCGGCTATCGCAGCCTGGTGACGGTGCTGACCAAGCGCATGGCCGAGGACCTGACGGAGTACCTGCACGACCACGGTGTGCGGGTGCGCTACATGCATTCCGACATCGACACGATCGAGCGCATCGAGATCATCCGCGACCTCCGGCTCGGCGCCTTCGACGTGCTGGTCGGCATCAACCTGCTGCGCGAGGGCCTCGACATCCCGGAATGCGCCCTGGTCGCCATCCTCGACGCCGACAAGGAAGGGTTCCTGCGCTCGGAGACCAGCCTGATCCAGACCATCGGCCGCGCCGCGCGCAATGTCGACGGACGGGTGCTGCTCTACGCCGATTCCATGACCGGCAGCCTGGAGCGGGCCATCGCCGAGACCAACCGCCGCCGCGAGAAGCAGACGGCCTGGAATGCCGAGCACGGCATCACGCCGGAGAGCGTCAAGCGCAATATCGGCGACATCGTCAACTCGGTCTACGAGCGCGACCGCGTCACCGTCGACAAGGGGCTGGCCGACAGCGTCGCCACGGTGGGCCATAACTTCGAGTCTGTCGTCGCCGACCTGGAGAAGCGCATGCGCGAGGCCGCCGCCGACCTGCGCTTCGAGGAGGCGGCGCGCCTGCGCGACGAGCTCAAGCGCCTGCGCGAGACCGAGATGGCGGTGGCCGACGACGGCGCGGCGCGTCCGGTGGCGATCCGCGACAAGGCCGGCGCCTATGCCGGGCCGAAGAGCTATGGCAGCGCCGCCAACCTGCCGCCGACGCGGGCGAGGAAGCCCGACCTCGACAGCATGGGGCCCGGCACCGACCGCGAGGTGCCGCTCGGCGCCGAGGTGCGCCGGAAGGGCGGCGGCAAGCCGGGCCGGGGATGGAAGCGGTAGGGCTTCATCGAGTTCGATTTCGGGACCTCGGTCTGAGATGACGTAAGTGCCCGGACAAGCCCATCCATGACAAGCCGCGCGCCTGTCTCCAGACGACGCCCCAGCGCCAGAGCTCGCATGACATTGCAAAGGAACCAGGCGCGGACCTGTTCCTGAACGACCGATCTACGGCACGGAGACCGACAGGACATGGCCAAGACGAAGAAGAAAGCTCTCCCGAAGACTTCGAGGACCTGTCGAGGAAGAGGGATCTGGGTGCGCTGAAAGCCGTTTTCGACACGTGTGCGCTGGACGCGCGGGGCGGGGTCTTCAAGCAGACCGCACTGGCGTTCAACGACTTGCCTGACGAGCTGGCTCGATGGCTTGTCGATCAGGGAGCCGACCTGTCGGCAGCGGACGAGAACGGCAATACGCCGTTGCACTCCCGCGCTGGACATTGGCAAGGGCGGATCGGAATTCTGCTGGAGCTTGGCGCAGACGTAAACCATGGCGACGGATCCGTCGGCACTCCGCTGCATAAAGCCGCCGCTGTGGGCAACGCCGATAACGTCCGGCTGCTGCTGAAGCATGGGGCTCAGGTCGACATGCTCAATCGCTATGGTCTGACGCCGCTGGAATATGCGCTGCAGCGCTGCGACAACCCTAAAATTAGAAACGTGGCTGCTGCTGCTGAACTGTTACTTGGGGCTGGTGCGAAAAAAACGTCGAAGACAAAGGAATACATAACCCGGATCGGGACTGATTTCGAGTTTCATCGTAAGAGCTACAACCCAGAATCTGTGGATGCGACCAGCGACGCGCTCGGCACGCTGTACACCTTGTTGGACGTGCCGCCTGTCCCGCGTCGCGTTATGCATGACGGCAGGTCGCCTATCGTCGCTACAATGGCTCGCTGGGAGGATCAGCATCAGGAATTGTGGGAGTTGCTTGTGCCTTCCAGGGGCGCAGCGGCGACGGTCCAGGGCGAAGTCATCCGGATTTCGGCACGTATCCATATCGAACTTAAAGAAAACGGTGGCGTCAACTGGGACGCAGACTTCAAGAAGATGGCCGACGCATTTCTGACGCATGTCGGAACCGGCAAGGCATTGGGTCCGTCTGATCTCGACGAGACCAGCAGAATCGTTGCCGAGGTGAAACGAAAGCGGGGCGACACGGAACGTCTTTGCGAGTTGGCGGTGGCCTGGGTCGCCTTGAACCCTAAACCGGTGAATCTACCCAAGCCGTCCTACGATCGTTGAACCTCGTCTGCGGGGAACTTTCGCTTGCGTTTGCGACATCCACGCCTGCCTCAACTCGCCGCCAGGGCACGCTCCACGGCCTCGGGATTCTTCTCGATGACCCGGAGCAGGATGCAGGCCGTCGGATCCGGCTTGCGGCGTCCCTGCTCCCCCTTCAAGCGTGCGGTCGGGAATGCCGAAGCGGGCAGCGAAATCGGGCGGACTCCTGGCGACGGACTTGCGGATCGCCTTGACCTGATCCGCCGCCAAATTCGGGACGATGCGCACAGGCAATGCGATCTCACCGCGCTTCCAGGCGGCAATTTCCTCCACCCCCTCGAGAAGAGAGGCGCCAGAGTCACGAGATTGCCTAGTCTTCGCCATCGATGATCTCCCTGATCAGGGCAAGGGCAGCCTTGCGTTGCTCGGCCGTCAGGTCTTCTTGATCGGACTTGCCATATGCGAACACCATGAAAGCCACGTCATCGGAAACCGTGAGAAAATAGATCGCCTGTCCACCGCCACGCTTCCCCTTGCCGCCCATGACGAAGCGGATCTTGCGCAGGCCTCCCAATCCGGGAATCACGTCACCGGCCGTCGGGTTCTGCGCGATCATGGTCTCCAGGGCGGGGGTGGAAGCGGTAAGCGAGACCTGCCCCGCCAGCCGTGACTTTCAGCGCTCGGCGTCAAGCTGCCGGCGACACGGTCAGCTTGACGCCGAGCGCTTTCAGGACGCCGAGCAATGTCGACAGTCGCGGGTCGCCATCGGGCCCGAGGGATTTGTAGAGCGCTTCGCGCGTAACGCCAGCTTCCTTGGCAACCTGCGTCATGCCGCGAGCGCGAGCAACCGTGCCGAGCGCGACGGCGATATAGTTGGCATCGCCGCTCTCGATCGCGTCGGTCAGGAGCTCGGCCTGCGCCTCGGGGTCGGTGAGATAGTGTGCGGCATCGAAGGGAAAGGTTTCGAGGGGCATCATCAGATCTCCTTCGCCATCCTCTGGGCCTTGGCGATATCGGCATCCTGGCTCCGCTTGTCGCCGCCGCAGAGCAAGAGGACGATCGCCTTTCCACTGCGGACGAAATAAAGGCGATAGCCGGGCCCGTAGTCGATCCGAAGCTCGCTCACGCCGCCGCCGACAGATTTGGCGTCGCCGAAGAGACCAGCTTCCAGGCGCGTGATGCGCTGGGCGACTCGCGTCATGGCACGGTGGTCTTGGAGGCCGTCGAGCCAAGCTCTGAAGACGGCGGTTTGCCGGACTTCGATCATGTGTGAATTATAGTTCTCGCCGACGGAAGCGTAAATTATTTTTCACAGGGGCGATCTGCTGGCCAAGGGACTGATCACGCCGGCTGACGCTCGCGCACCGCCAGCACGGTGAAGCGCCGTGTCTCGCCGCTCGGCACCGTCCAGGCGATGGTGTCGCCGACGCGCACGCCGACCAGGGCGGTGCCGACCGGCGTCAGGATCGAAATGCGACCCTGCGCGATATCGGCCTCTCCGGGATAGACCAGGGTCACGGTACGGCTGCGGCTCGCGGCCTCGTCGCGGAAGGTGACCTCGCTGTCCATGCGCACGGCGTGCTCCGGCACGCGGCCGCGCGCCAGCACATGCGCCCTCTCCAGCTCCGCGGCGAGATCCGCCGCCAGCGCGGACGCTTTGTGGCCGGCAGCCTGGGCGAGCGCCGACAGGCGCTCGTGGTCCTCGGCCGAAAGCGTGATGCGCGGCCTGGTCTCGGCCGCCGCGACGGCTGGTTTCGTCGGCATGATCGTCTCCTGAAGGTCGTGATGTGGGACGGCGGCGTCACGCGGCGGACGGCCCGGGACCGTCGTCCTCCGGCTTCGTTCCGGCATCGTGCGCGGGATGAGGCCGCCGGGGTGCGGACTGGTCCGGCCGAGGTTGCGGATCGGGCCTGCGGCGCGGCGCGAAGACATGAATCGTCGCGCTCCGTTCCTCGCGCCCGTCGGCGCCCGGCCCGCCCGCGCCCGGGGACTCGTCTCTGCTCATGGTCTGAAGTCCCCTGAGGGTTCCGGCTCCCGCGGGCCGGCATGCCGCCACGCCGGGCGATCACCGCCCGGAGCCGTTTGCATCATCGATGGGATTGCATATCGCCCTTCGCCGCAGCAGCGACGGCTCCGTGCCGCCAACCGCCGGAGATCCCCGGGGCTCGCGAAGGCGCGCTCGCCCCGGGCTAAAGGCCCGCGATCAGATTGCCTGCACGAAGCAGGCCGCGATGAAGCTGCGCGACGTTCGACATGCGCGGGAGGCTAGGCCCTTTGCCGCAAATGTCAAACCGCGCGCCGGCGGCCCGCTCTCACCCTTGGCACTGGACACCCCGGCGCGAATGTCCGACAAATGCGCCATCCCCCCAGAAAACGATGAGGAGGCTCCCATGGAGTATCGTCAGCTCGGCCGCTCGGGCCTGCGCGTCTCGGTGCTCACGCTCGGCACCATGACCTTCGGCGGCCAGGGGCCGTTCGCCAAGGTCGGCAACACCGATGTCGAGGGCGCGGCGCGGCTGATCGACCAGGCGGCCGAGGCCGGCGTCAACCTCATCGACACCGCCAACATCTATTCCGGCGGCGCCTCGGAGGAGATCGTCGGCCAGGTGATGCGCGGGCGCTGGGGCGACATGCTGGTGGCGACCAAGGCGCGCATGCGCTTCGGCGACGGCCCGAACCAGGGCGGCGCCTCGCGCCACGGCCTGATCGCCGAATGCGAGAAGAGCCTGCGCCGGCTGCACCGCGACCATATCGACCTCTATTACGTGCACGAATGGGACGGCGAGACGCCGGTCGAGGAGACGATGGAGGCGCTCGACAGCCTCGTGCGCGCCGGCAAGGTGCGCTACGCCGGCGCCTCGAACTATTCGGCCTGGCACCTGATGAAGGCGCTCGCCGCCGCCGACCGGCACGGCTGGCAACGCTTCGTCAGCCAGCAGATCCACTACACGCTGCAGGCGCGCGAGGCCGAGTACGAGCTGGTGCCGGTGACACTCGACCAGGGCCTCGGCATCCTGGTGTGGAGCCCGCTCGCCGGCGGCCTGCTCTCCGGCAAGTACCAGCGCAACCAGGCCGATCCCGAGGGCTCGCGCCGCTTCAACGGCTGGACCGAGCCGCCGGTCGAGGACGAGGGCAAGCTCTACGACATCGTCGACGTGCTGGTGGAGATCGGCGCGGCGCACGGCGTCTCGGCGGCGCAGGTGGCCCTCGCCTGGCTGCTCGGCCGGCCGGGCGTGACCTCGCTGGTGGTCGGCGCCCGCACCCAGGCCCAGCTCGCCGACAACCTCGCCAGCGCCGGGCTGGTCCTGACCGCGGCGGAGCGCGCCAAGCTCGACGCGGTCAGCCAGCCGCGCCTGCTCTACCCCTACTGGCACCAGGCGGCGACGGCGAAGGACCGGCTGGGCGTGGCGGATCTGTCGCTGCTGAAGCCGTATCTGAAGTAGGGGTTAGCGCGACGCGAAAGCCTTCTCCAACAAAGTTGGGGAAGGTGGCGCCACGAAGTGGCGGCGGATGGGGTGTGGCCGGCGAGATGGCACGGCTAAACCAGTCTGCACAACTGCCGCGCAAGCCGAACACGGCCCCAGCCCTGCCCGCCACACCCCATCCGCCCTTGCTCCGCAAGGGCACCTTCCCCGCTACGCGGAGAAGGCTTTTCGCGCCCGTCCTCCATGGGTCGAGCGCCTCAAACACCTCACGCCCGGCAGCCGTCCAGGAACAGCCTGGCGCACAGCTTCGCCCTCCGGGCGATGGCGTCGGCGTCGGGCGGCGGGGCCTGGCCGAGCATGGCGGCGCGCTGGGGCTCCATGATCATCATGCCGCGCAGCATGCCGACGGCGGCGTGCGGGTCCTCCAGGCGCAGGAGGCCACGCTCGGCCTGGCGGCGCAGCCAGGCCTCGAAGGCGTCGCTGGTGCGCATGATGGCGCGCTCGTAGAAGGCCTTGCCGATCTCGGGGAAGCGCTCGGACTCGCCGATCACCAGCCGGTTGATGGCGATGGTCTCGGGGTCGAGCGTCAGCTGGCCATAGGCGACGAGGATGCGCTCGAGCCCCGTCTCCAGGCCGAGCGGGGCCAGCGCCTCCTGGTCGATCGCCAGCATGAACAGGCCGATGCGGTCGGTGACCACGTCGATGAACAGCTCCGCCTTGGTCGGGATCAGGCGGTAGAGCGTCTTGGTGGAGACGCCGGCGGCCAGCGCCACGTCGCCCATGCAGGTGCCGGCATAGCCGTCGGCCTGGAAGGCCCGGGCTGCCGCCTCGACGATCAGGTGCCGCGTCTCCTCGTCGGATCGGATCTGCGGACGTCCGCGCGGCCGGCGTTCGCTCTGCAGATTTTGTCGCATCACGATTTTCCGAATTCTATTGACAGGCGCAGTCTACGCGATATTTTAGAAAATAGCAAATTTCCTAATTGGCCGCATGACGGAATTGCCCGTGGCCGGGGAGAAGAGCCGATGACCCAGCACGCCAAAGCCCTCACCATCGACCGCGCGATTCCCGCCGCAGAGGCGGCGCCCGGCCTCTCGCCCGATCACCTCGCCGACGGCCGGCCGATCGACCTGCCGCCGCCCGACACCGCCCGCCGCGAGGCGCCGGTCTCGCCGGCGCCGAAGGCCGTCGCGGAAGCTCCGACGCCGCCGGCGAGCGGCCGGCGGCCCTTGCGCCGGCTGCTGCTGGCCGGCGCCGGCCTCGCCGTCCTGGCCGGCGCCGGCTATTTCGGCTGGCAGTACTGGACGGTCGGCCGCTTCCAGGTCTCGACCGACGACGCCTATGTCCAGGCCGACAACACCACGATCGCGCCGAAGATCTCCGGCTACATCATGGCCGTCCCGGTCGCCGACAACCAGCCGGTCAAGGCCGGCCAGGTGCTCGCCCGCATCGACGACCGCGACTTCCGGGTGGCGCTCGACCAGGCCAAGGCCGACGTCGCCGCCGCCCGGGCCTCGCTCGCCAGCCAGCAGGCCTCGCTCGACGCCCAGCAGTCGGTGATCGACAATGCCCGCGCCGCCATCGACGTCGACAGGGCCAACCAGACCTTCGCCGAGCAGGACGACAAGCGCTACACCGCCCTCGCCCATACCGGCTTCGGCAGCGTGCAGAACGCCGAGCAGGCGACCGCCCGCATCGCCGCGGCCCGGGCGAGCGTCGAGCGCGACACCGCGACCCTCGCCACCGCCGTCAAGCAGGTCGACATCCTCAAGGCGCAGGTGCAGCAGGCGCAGGCGGGGCTGGCTCATGACGAGGCCGCCGAGCGGCAGGCCGAGCTCAACCTCTCCTACACCACCATCACGGCGCCGGTGGACGGAGTGGTCGGCAACCGCACGCTGCGCGTCGGCCAGTATGTGCAGGCCGGCACCCAGCTCATGGCGGTGGTGCCCGCCGGCGGCACCTATGTCGTCGCCAACTACAAGGAGACGCAGCTCACCGACGTGCGCCCCGGCCAGGCGGTCGAGCTGGAGGTCGACATGTTCCCGGGCGTCACGGTGCACGGCCATGTCGACAGCATCGCCCCGGCCAGCGGCCAGGAATTCGCGCTGCTGCCGCCCGACAACGCCACCGGCAACTTCACCAAGATCGTGCAGCGCATCCCGGTGAAGATCGTGCTCGATCCGCATGAGCCGCTCGCCGACGGGCTGCGCCCCGGCATGTCGGTCTATCCGACCATCGAAACCCGCGCCGCCCGGCAGGGCTGAGCGGCCGACCCGCAGGAGGGTCAGGTCATGTCGAACGCTTCGACCATCCCGGCCGGCTCCACGCCGGCCACGGCCGGCCCCGTGCCGGCCAGACCCGCCGACAAGGCGAGCCTCACCACCTGGATCGCCATCCTCGCCGGCATGATCGGCGCCTTCATGGCCATCCTCAACATCCAGATCACCAATGCCTCGCTGCTCGACATCGAGGGCGGCATCGGCACCGGCGTCGACAACGGCGCCTGGATCTCCACCTCCTACCTCATCGGCGAGATCGTGGTGATCCCGCTGACCAGCTATCTCAGCCGCGTCTTCTCCTTCCGGCGGTACATGCTGGGCAGCACGCTGTTCTTCGCGCTGTTCTCCATGGCCTGCGCCTTCGCCCACGACCTCGGCTCGATGATCGCCATGCGCGGCCTGCAGGGCTTCGCCGGCGGCGTGCTGATCCCGATGGCCTTCACCATGGTCGCGACCCGGCTGCCGAAGGCGCAGCAGCCGACCGGGCTCGCCCTGTTCGCGCTCTCCGTCACCTTCGCCCCGGCGATCGGCCCGACCATCGGCGGCTACCTCACCGAGAACTATGGCTGGCAGACCATCTTCTTCATCAACACCGCGCCGAGCGCGATGATGCTGGTGGCGCTGTGGTTCACCCTGGAGCGCGAGCCGATGCGCCTCGGCCTGCTGCGCGAGGGCGACTGGGCCGGCATCCTCACCATGGCGGTCGGGCTCTCGGCGCTGCAGACCATGCTGGAGGAAGGCAACAAGGACGACTGGTTCGCCTCGCCCTTCATCCTGCGCCTCGCCGTCGTGGCGACGGTGTTCCTCGCCGCCTTCATCGTGATCGAGCTGACGGTGAAGAAGCCGCTGGTCGACCTGCGCCTGCTCACCAACCGCAATTTCGGCATCGGCACCCTGTCGAACGTGCTGGTCGGCGTCGCCCTGTTCGGCTCGGTCTACGTGCTGCCGCAATATCTCGGCCAGGTGCAGGGCTACAATGCCGAGCAGATCGGCGGCGTGCTCGCCTGGACCGGCCTGCCGCAGCTCGTGCTGATCCCGCTGGTGCCGCTCCTGATGAAGCGCTTCGACGTCCGCCTGATCGGCTTCGTCGGCATCGCCCTGTTCGCCACCAGCTGCTTCATGAACACGGCGATGTCGCTGGCCTATTCCGGCGACCAGCTCTTCGTCCCCAACATCGTGCGCGCCGTCGGCCAGGCCCTGGTCATCACCCCGCTCACCGCCATCGCCATGCTGGGCATCGCGCCCAAGGACGCCGCCAACGCCTCGGGCCTGTTCAACATGCTGCGCAATCTCGGCGGCGCGGTCGGCACGGCGTCTCTCTCCACCATCATCACCAAGCGCGAGCAGTTCCACTCCAACATCATCGGCCAGTCCGTCACGCTCGGCCGCCAGGAGGTGCGCCAGCGCATCAGCGAGATGACCCAGTACTTCGCGGCCCATGGCGTCTCCGACCCCGCGACCGCCCAGCACCAGGCGATCATCGCCCTGGGCAACGCGGTCCGGCGCCAGGCGCTGGTCATGGGGTTCAGCGACACCTTCGCCGTCATCGGCGTGGTCCTGGCCATTGCCGCGATCTCGCTGCTGTTCGCCCGCAAGGGCCAGCCGGGCGGCGGCGCCGCGGGCGCCCATTAGAGGCGCTCCACCCCGGTGCGGCGCGTGCGCTGACGCACGGCAATCTGTTTACCGCCGCATTTTATCGTTCGGACAGCCGACGGGCCGTGGCGGCGACGCCGCGGCCCGCCGCAACATCTGTCACGATGCGCCGCCGGACCGTGATCCGCGGCCAGACTGGGGTAAGCTTCGATGCGTCGCATCCTCACCACCTTCGCCGCCCTGACGGTCGGCCTCTCCGTCCTGGCGGCCAGCGCGCCGGCGCAGGCCGGCAACGATGTTTTCTCGGTCCTGCGCGAGGAGCTCGCGCGCTCCTTCGGCGGCGGCGGCGCCACGCCGGCCGGCACCTCGCCGATCCAGCGCGAGGTCGTCCCCTATGCGGGCCGCGAGACGCCGGGCACGATCGTGATCAACTCGCCCGAACGGCGGCTCTACCTGGTGCTCGGCGACGGCACGGCGATGCGCTACGGCATCGGCGTCGGCCGGCCCGGCTTCGAATGGGGCGGCGTCAAGTCGATCTCCCGCAAGGCGGAATGGCCGGACTGGACCCCGCCGCCGCAGATGCTGAAGCGCCGTCCGGACCTGCCGCGCCACATGGCCGGCGGCCCGACCAACCCGCTCGGCGCCCGCGCCATGTATCTCGGCAGCTCGCTCTACCGCATCCACGGCTCCAACGAGCCCAGGACCATCGGCCAGGCCGTGTCGTCGGGCTGCATCCGCATGACCAACGACGACGTCACCGACCTCTACGAGCGGGTCAAGGTCGGCACCAAGGTGGTGGTCATCCGCGGCTGACCGCGCTGCCGCTGCGGCGTTTCCTATCGCCGGATCAGCGACCAGAGCACCAGCAGGATCAGCGCGGCCAGCAGCCACCATAGCCAGCGCGGCATGCGGCCCTCGCCGCCTGCCGGTGCCGGCGGCGCGACGGGGAAGCCGGCGACGATGCCGTTGACGAAGGTCTGGCCGCCGACCAGGCGTTCGCCGGCGGCCGTGGCCGCGAACTGGCTGATCCGCAACGCGTAGGATTCGCCCGCCACCGCCGGCGCATAGTCCGCGGCGAGCGTGACGTTGCCGCCCGGCGGGATCGGCAGGCCGGTGATGCCGACGGCGATGTCGGGCAGGGCCACCGGCCCCTCCGGGCGCAGGGCCGGCCCGAGCGAGCTCCTGGCCAGGGCCGCCCGAAACTCTCCCGCCGCATCGATCCACAGCCGCCCCGCCGGGCTGCGCACCGCCTGGCCGCGCTCGTCGATCACCGTGAAGGCGAGCCGCGCCTTCATCGCCGAGGCGCCGAAATTGGCGGCGATCACGCCGGCGCTCTTCATCATCTGGCCGGCCTGGTCGCGGACATGGATGTTGCGCCAGGCGATGCGGGCATTGTTGAGGGTGTTGGCGAGGAGGTCGCCGCCTTCCGGAAAGCTCATGCCGGCGGCACCGAGGCCCTGGGTCACGATGCGGGCGAGCAGGCAGAAATGCCCGTCCTGCACGGTGTACAGCGCGGGGTCCGGCACGCTCGTCCAGGCGACCGGCCCGACCACCACCGAGCCGAAGGCGGGAATCGGCAGGATCGGGACCGCCGTGGCGACCACGCCGCCCATGGGCGAGGCCTGGTGCGGCGGGGCGTCGAACACGCTGCCGTCCCAAGGCTTGGGCCAGCCGAGGCCGGCGCTCGCCTTGGCCCAGCGCAGCTCGAGCGTCTCGATGCCGGCAGTGGGCGTGGCGCCGCAGTTGCGCACCTCGACATAGAGATAGCAGGCTTGGCCGCCCCGGACGTCCTCGGGCGCCGGCAACACCGCCAGCGGACCGCCATTCGCCTGGGTCAGGCTGATCGCCGGGCTCTCCCAGGCGACGGCGCCGGTCGCGTCCGGCTCCAGGCCCTGGTCGGCGGCGCCGTCGGCGACGAAGGCGCCGAGCTCCAGCAGCGCCAGTCCGCCATTGCCGGGATTGGTGCTGGTGATCGGCAGCAGGCTGCCCGCCGGATTGGCGGGCGTCGCGGTGACGGTGGCGAGGTCGTAGGCGCGGCCGCCACCGCCGACCTGCTCGTTGACGTAGAGCCGCCGCGCCGCCTTGTCGACCTGCAGGCCGCCGAATTGCGGACGCCCGGCCGCGCCGTTCGGCACCTGGTAGATGAAGCAGTTGACGTTCGGCTGGAGCTGGGCCGCCGGCAGGCTGGTGCCGCCCGCCGTGGCCAGCACGGCATCGCGCAGCGGCTTGGTGATGCGCACCAGCGTGGTCAGGGCGGTCTGGACGCCGCCGGCGCCGTTGCCGTCGTTGTTGTTGGCGACCCACAAGCCGGCATCGGCTGCAAAGCCGTCGAAGTCGAGCCCCTCCGGCTCGGCGAAGAGATGGGATGCGGGCGCGGCGAGGGCCGGGTCGGTGTTGGCCACGCCGAGCGGGCCGGGGATGTCGGGCAGGACGTGGTAGCCGCCGGCGCCGGCTAGGCCTGCGGCATCGAAGGCGACCAGGCGGTGGTTGCGATAGTCGGTGACCCAGAGATTGCCGGCGGCATCGAAGGCGAGGTCGGCGAAATAGGCGGTCGCGCCGGCATTGCCGAGCGTCACCTTGCTGCCCGCCGCATAGGTGTTGCCGGCCGCCGCCCCGGCGCCGGGATAGGGCGCGTCGGCGCCGCCATAGCGCACGATGGCATTGTCGTCATAGCTGCCCTCGGCGGTGTAGAGATGGCCGGCCGCGTCGAAGGCGAGGCCGACATAGTCGCTGCCGTCGAGAGTGAAGACGAAGGCCTGCGCCCTGGCCGCCGCCGGGTCGACGAGATAGCCCGGCAGCTTCAGCACGGCCTGGGCATTCTCCGAGCTCAGCGCGACGAAGAGGTCGGCGCCGCGCAGCTTGCAGCAATTGGGCCTGGCGAGGCGGCCCTGGCCGGGAAAGAGCGTGTCGAGCACCGCCTGCATGTCGACGGTATAGGCCGGGTTGACCGCGGGAGCGCCGCTCACCGGATCGGGCGTGTAGAGCTTGATCAGCCCGTTGCCATATTCCGGAACGACGAGCGGCTTGGTCAGTCGTGCGGCCATGCGGTCCTCCTGCCCCGGCCGCCCGGCCAAGGGCCCAGCCGGGTCCTTGCCCGAGGAGATGGCCGCATTAGCGACGATGACGCTCCGTCATGTCAGTGCCTGGGGTTACAGCCTCCGGGTTCCTGCGAAACGGGCTCGTAACCTCCGGTTAGGAAGCGTCCCCTAGACTGGGCCCCGAAGGAGCATGGGATGAGCATTGGCGTCAGTTCGAGCCTGTCGGCCTACGACCAGATGCAGGCGTGGAGCGCCAAGCGGTCCACGTCCTACGACACGTTCCAGAGCCAGAATTCCACGCTGGTCGCTTCGCTCGGCGGTTCCGCCAGCAGCGCCGACACGCTGAGCGCCATGCTCACCGGCGGCTCGAGCTCCAGCTCCAGCACCTTCATCTCGAACGAGGCCCTGTCCTCCTCGCTCTACGGCAATGTCGCCGACAACCTCACCAGCGAGGAGAACCTGGTGGCGCAGATCGTCTACAAGCGCGTCATGCAGGAACAATCCGCCAAGGCGGCGCAGCAGCAGAGCCAGATCGACGGCCTGATGTCGTCGCTGAAGGCCCTGGCCTGAGCTCAGCGCTGGCCGGGCCGCTCGCGCGACAGGCCCTTGGCCTGCAGCTCCGCCAGGTACTCGGCCCAGCGGCGGTCGTGCTGCGTCCCGAGCTCGGCGAGATAGGCCCAGGTGTAGAGCCCGGTATTGTGCATGTCGTCGAAGCCGAGGCGCACGGCGTAGTTGCCGACCGGCTCGACCGAGAGGATCGTCACGTTGAGCTTGCCGCCGACCGTCTTGCGCTCGGCGGCGGTATGGCCCTGGACCTCGGCGCTCGGCGACATCACGCGCAGATATTCCGCCGGCAGCGCATGGCGCGCGCCGTCGTCGAAGGAGACGGTGAGCGTCCGCTTGTCCTGGGACAGGCGCAGCTCGGTCGGCCAGGCGGTTGCGGTCACGGGGCTCTTCCTTTTCCGGAACTGATCGCCACTTAGGGAAGGACGCGTCGCTCCGCAAGCGGTCCGGGTCGGCTGTGGGCTTTGACGCCGCCGCGCGGTGCGCTAGGCTGCGAGCGATTGATCGAGCTTATCGTTATGCACTTCGACGATTTGGAAACCGCATCTGCCACGCCGATGGTCGACCCGTTCGGGCGGACGGTCGACTATCTCCGCGTGTCGGTGACGGATCGCTGCGATTTCCGCTGCGTCTACTGCATGGCGGAGGACATGACCTTCCTGCCCAAGCAGGACCTCCTGACCCTCGAGGAGCTCGACCGGCTCTGCTCGGCCTTCATCGCCAAGGGCGTCAGGAAGCTGCGCCTCACCGGCGGCGAGCCGCTGGTGCGGCGGGACATCATGACGCTGTTCCGCTCGCTGTCGCGCCATCTCGACACCGGACGCCTCGAGGAGCTGACGCTGACCACCAACGGCTCGCAGCTGGCGCGCTTCGCGGCCGAGCTGCGCGGCTACGGCGTCGAGCGCGTCAACGTCTCGCTCGACACGCTCGATCCCAAGGCCTTCAAGGCCATCACCCGCTGGGGCGACCTCGGCAAGGTGCTGCAGGGCATCGACGCGGCGCAGGCCGCCGGCCTCCAGGTGAAGATCAACGCCGTGGCGCTGAAGGGCATGACCGAGGGCGAGGCGGCCGACCTGATCGCCTGGGCGCATGGCCGCGGCATGGACCTCACCTTCATCGAGGTGATGCCGCTCGGCGACGTCACCGGCCACCGCGTCGACCAGTACCTGCCGCTCTCGGTGCTGCGGGCCCAGCTGATGGACCGCTTCAGCTTCGAGGACATCCCCTATTCCACCGGCGGCCCGGCCCGCTATGTCCGGGTGCGCGAGACCGGCGGCCGGCTCGGCTTCATCACGCCGATGACCCATAATTTCTGCGAGAGCTGCAACCGGGTGCGCGTCACCTGCACCGGCACGCTCTACATGTGCCTCGGCCAGGAGGACGCCGCCGACCTCCGGGCGCCGCTGCGCGCCTCGGAGAGCAATGACGCGCTCCACGCCGCCATCGACCGGGCGATCTCGCGCAAGCCCAAGGGCCACGACTTCGTCATCGACCGCCGCACGAAGCAGCCGGCGGTCGGGCGGCACATGAGCGTGACCGGCGGCTGAGCGCCGCGCATGTCTTCCGGCAGCGACAGATGAGCAAGACCTACGACGTCATCGTGGTCGGTGTCGGCGGCATGGGCGCCGCCGCCTGCCACCAGCTCGCCCGCCGCGGCCAGCGGGTGCTCGGGCTGGAGAAGTTCGCCATCGGCCATGCCATGGGCTCCTCGCACGGGCTGACGCGCATCCTGCGTCTCGCCTATTTCGAGGGCTCGGCCTATGTGCCGCTGGTGCAGCGGGCGCGCGACCTGTGGATCGAGACGGGCAAGCGCATCGGCGAGCCGCTGTTCTTCGAGACCGGCGCCCTGGAGATCGCCGGCGAGACCAGCGACCATATCGAGCGCTCGCGCCAGTCCTGCCTCGACCACGGCCTCGCCCACACCCTGCTCGACCGCGACGCCGTCGAGCGGCGCTATCCCGCCTTCCGGCTGCCGAAGGACAGCATCGCCCTGTTCCAGCCCGAGAGCGGCTTCGTCGCCTCGGAGCGGGCGATCCTCGCCCATGTCGGCCTGGCGCTGGCCGACAGTGCCGAGATCCGCGGCCAGGAGCCGCTGCTGGACTGGGAGCCGACCGCCGAGGGCGGCGTGCGGGTGCGCACCGGCCGCGGCACCTACGAGGCGGGGCGCCTCGTGCTCTCCCCCGGCGCCTGGATCGGCAAGATCGTGCCGGCGCTGGCGCCGGTGACCAGCGTGGTGCGCCAGTCGCTGGGCTGGTTCGCGCCGCTGCAGCCCGAGCTCCTCGCGATGGACCGCTTCCCGGCGTTCACCCTGGACGTGGACGAAGGCGGCTTCTACGGCTTCCCGCTCTGGGGCCATCCCGGCTTCAAGCTCGGCTCGCCGCATTGGGGCGGCGACCCCTTCGATCCGGACACGCCGACGCGCGAGCCGGCGCCGGCCCATGAGGCGGTGCTGCGCCGGTGCCTGGAGCGCTACATCCCGGCGGCCGCGGGCACCACGCTCGGGCTCAAGGCCTGCCTCTACACCATGACGCCGGACGAGCATTTCATCATCGACACGCTGCCGGATCATCCGCAGGTGATCGTCGCCTCGCCCTGCTCCGGCCACGGCTACAAGTTCGCCAGCGCCGTCGGCGAGGTGCTGGCCGACCTCGCCACCGCGGGCCGCAGCCGCTTCGACCTTTCGCTGTTCTCCCTCGGCAGGCTTGCCGAGCGCCGCGAACGGGACGGGTTCGGAAACTCTGCCTGATCTCACGATATCGGCAGAGATTTGCAAGCCGGCGCTCGCGGCTTGACCGCAACGGTCGGTTGACGCTACGCAAGCTGTCCCCGCCGCCTGCGTAGCACCCATGCCCTCCCCCGCTTCCGATCTCCGCGGCATCGCAGCGATGGTGCTGGCCACGGGCTTCTTCGTCGTCAACGACAGCTTCATGAAGCTCGCGGCCGCCGAGCTGCCGCCCTTCGAGGTGCTGTTCCTGCGCGGGGCCGCCGCGGCGATCTGCTGCGGCGCGCTGCTGGCGGCCTCGGGCCACTGGCGCGGCCTCGCCGGCGCGCTGAGCCGCGCTTCGCTGCTGCGCGGCGCCATCGAGACGGTCGGCGTGCTGTGCTACATCGTCGCGCTCGTGCACATGCCGATCGCCGACGTCGTCGCCATCGGCCAGACCGCGCCGCTGATCATGATCGGCCTGGTCTGGCTGGTCTTCCGCGAACGCATCGGCCCCGCCAAGGCAGCCCTGGTCCTGCTCGGCTTCGCCGGCGCGGTGCTGGTGGCCCAGCCGGGCCCGGGCGGCCTGTCGCTCTACGCCGTCCTCGCCTTCGGCACCGCGGTGTCGGTGGCGCTGCGCGACCTCGTCGGCAAGCGCGTGCCGGCCCATGTGCCGGCTTTCGTCGTGACCTTCGCCACCATCCTGATCGTCATGGTGGTGGCGGGCATCGCCACGACGCTGACGGAGGACTGGGTGATGCCGCATCCGGGTGGCCTCGGCATGCTGATGCTCTCCGGCCTGTTCGTGACCCTCGGCCATTGCACTATCTTCCTGGCCTATCGGGCCGGCTCGGCCGGCGCGGTGGCGCCGTTCTACTACAGCTTCACCGTCTGGGCGCTCGCCGCCGGCTTCGCGATCTGGAGGGAAGTGCCGAACACGCCGGCGCTGGCCGGCATCGCCCTGATCCTGGCGAGCGGCCTCGCCATCGTCTTCCTCGACCGGCGCCGGACGCGGCAGCGGCCGTGACCGCGGGGCGATGTCGCGTCGGCGCCCTCGCGTGATAGCCTGCCTGCGGAGGATCGCATGACCACGATCGAATCGACGACCCTGCAGGGCGTGCGCACCCTGACGCTCAACCGGCCCGACAAGCTCAACGCCTTCAACGCCGCCATGCATGCCGAGCTGCGCGAGGCCCTGGCGGCCGCGGCGGTGGACCACGGCGTGAAGGCGGTGGTGCTGACCGGCGCGGGCCGGGCCTTCTCCTCCGGCCAGGACCTCACCGAGGACCTGCCGCGCGACGGCGAGGGGCGCGTCGATCTCGGGCCCCCGCTCGAGCGCGACTACAATCCCCTGGTCCTTGCCCTCGCCACCTATCCCAAGCCGACGATCGCGGCGCTCAATGGGCCGGCGGTCGGCGCCGCCATGAACATCGCCCTCGCCTGCGACATCGTGCTGGCGGCGCGCTCGGCCATGCTGCAGGAAGCCTTCGCCCGGATCGCGCTGATGCCGGATGCCGGCGGCACCTGGCTGCTGCCGCGTCTCGTCGGGCCGAAGCGGGCGCTGGCGCTGATGATGACGGCCGAGCCGGTGCCCGCGGAGGAGGCGCTGCGCCTCGGCCTGGTCCACAAGCTGTTCGACGACGCCGTCTTTGCCGCCGAGGTGGCGGCCTTCGCCGTGGCCCTGGCGCGCGGCCCCGCCTTCGCCTACCGGCTGATCAAGGAGGCGGTGCTGGCGAGCGCCACCAACGACCTCGCCACCCAGCTCGCGGTCGAGGCACGGCTGCAGAAGCAGGCCGGCTTCTCCCACGACTTCGCCGAGGGCGTCGCCGCCTTCCGCGAGAAGCGGCCGCCACGCTTCGAGGGGCGGTGAGGCCTGGAGCAAAGCGCGTTTTCGACGCATCTGTGCGAGTCTTGGCAGTCCGCCCACTCGCACGACGCTTCAGGCCAGCCGCAGCAGGACCTGGTCGCTCAGCACGGCGGACCGCGCCTCGACGATGGCGAATCCGGCCCGCGCCGCCAGCGGCGCGAAGCCCTCGAGGCCGCGCGGCACCAGCCGGAACCGGCTGCCGGCGACCATGCGCCGCGTGAGGTCGTCGGCGCGGGTGACGGTGCCGGCGACGAAGGCGGCGCCGCGCAGGGCTTCGAGGTTGGCGACGATGCTGGCATCGTCGCCATATTCGAACAGCGCCCCCTCCGATGACGACGCCACCACGGCGCCGGGCGCGATCTCGGCGAGGAGGCGGGCCAGCGGCCGGGCATCGGTCCAGTCATAGGGCTGGTGGCGCAGCGAGACGGCTGTGCCCGCCAGGGCACCGCCCGGCCGCTGCAGGGCGGCGAGCGCATTGGCGCCGAAATGCGGGCCGGCGCTGTCGGCGTCGAGCACGTGGATGGTGACGGGCCGCGACATGAGGCCGGGATGGTCGCGGCGCAGCAGGATCAGGGCGTCGAGGCTGTCGATCGCCGGACCGCCGCCGATATCGACGAGGTGCAGCGGCGCGTCCGGCGCGGCGGCCAGGTCCCGCGCCAGGGCACCCGCCATCATCCCCGCGAGCTGCTGCAGCCGGATGCGGATCGAGGCGACCAGGGGCGCGGCAGCCAGGCGCCGGTCGATCGGCCGGTCGAAGGGCGGCACCAGATTGGCCTCGCCGAGCTTCATCACATAGGTGGGCAGGCCGCCCAGCACCGGGCTCTGCGGATTGACCAGGGCCTGCACCAGGCGGGAGCGCCGGGCCGCGTGGCCGAAGAGCAGGCGCAGGACGAACCGGGGCATGCGCGCCCGCCGGCGCTCCTCGCGGTCGTGTGCATGCCGCAACGCCTCCACGGCCTCCGGCCCGTCCGGCACGGTGAAGGCGGGATGGCTCACGTCGATGACCGGCAGCATGATCCCGTCCGCGGTCGATGCGAGCACGGGGGGCGGCGGGGAGCCGGCGGTGCGCGGAGCCACGTCGTCGCCCCTCCCTGTCCAGCGCCGGAGCGCCGCGATGGCGCTTCATAGCCGATGCGGCGAAGCGGCGGTAGCCGGCGAGCGCCCGGCGCGGCCTTTCAACGCTCTTGGCCCGCCGGCCGCAGCAGGATCTCGTTGACGCCGACACGCGGCGGCTGCGAGACGGCGTAGAACACCGCGGCGGCGACGTCCTCGGCTTCGAGGGACTCGACCGCCGCCATGCGCTCCAGCAGCGTCGCCCGCGCCGCGGGATGGGTGACGTGCTCCTGCAGCTCCGTCACCACCACGCCGGGCTCGACCACGGTGACGCGGATGCGCCGGCCGACGAGCTCGCGCCGCAGCGATTCGGAGAAGGCCACCACGCCGAACTTGGTGGCGGCATAGCCGGATGCGCCGGGATTGGCGATGCGCCCGGCGAGCGAGGCGATGTTGACGACATGGCCGTGCCCGGACGGCATGAGCGGCAGGACCGCCCGGGTCACCTGCATCAGGCCGATCAGGTTGATCTCGACCATGCGCCGCCACTCCGCCGGATCGGCCTCCGCCACCGGCGACAGCAGCATGACCCCGGCGGCATTGACCAGGATGTCGAGTCGGCCGTGCCGGTCGCGCAGCGTCCCGGCCGCGGCGGCGACATCGGCGTCGTGGGCGACGTCGAGCGGCAAGGCCGAGGCGGAGCCGCCCTGCCCGGCAATCCCAGCCGCCAGGGCCTCGAGCCGATCGAGGCGACGGGCGGCGAGCACGACATGCGCCCCGGCAGCGGCGAGGCGCAGCGCCGTCGCCGCGCCGATGCCGGAGGAAGCGCCGGTGACGAGGGCGACGCGGTCCGCGAGCAGTCCGTCCATGGCGTGGGCTCCCGTTGCTCGGCGGTCGCGACGGCGACCGACCGCAACGGCATAGCGCCGGAGATCGCATCGATCTAATATCGATGAAGCCTCACTTGATATCGGTTCGATATGAACATCGCACGCTACCGGCATGTCCTCGCCGTGGCCGACGCCGGAAGCTTCGGCCGGGCGGCCGCAGCGCTGGGCATGAGCCAGCCGCCGCTGTCGCAGTCGATCCGGCGCCTGGAACGCGACCTCGGCGTCACCCTGTTCGAGCGCACCACGCAGCACGTGGCGCTCACCCCGGCCGGAGAGGCCTTCCTGCCCGAGGCACGGGCCGCCGTCGCGGCGGCCGAGCGGGCCGCGGCGCTCGCCCGCGCCGTCGGCACCGCGCCGGCGCCGCTGCGCCTGGGGGTGGTCTCGGTCGCCTTGTTCGAGGTGCTGCCGGCGCTGCTGCAGGCGGCGGCGCAGGCCTCGATTCCGGTGCGCGCCGTCTATGCCTCGACCAACGACCAGCTCGCCGGCCTCGCCGACGGCAGCCTCGACATCGGCCTGGTCACGCCGCCCTTCGACGCGCCGGCCCGGCTGCAGGTGACGGTGGTCGCCGACGAGCCGGTCGTGGCGGCGATGCCGGTGGGATCAGCGGCGACGCCGGACGGCCCGGTGTCGCTGGAGGCCCTGGGCGAGCGCCTGATCCTGTTCCCGCGCCGGGACGGCCCGGCGCTGCACGACGCCATCCTGGCGCTGTTCCGCACCCGGGGACTCGCGCCCCGCACGATCGCCGAGGCGCCGGCCAGCATGCTGGCGACCCTCGCGCTCGTGGCGGCCGGCGTCGGCGCCTCCCTGGTGCCGGCCGCCGTGGCCCGCAACCTGACGATCGCCGGCGCCGCGTTCCGTCCGCTCGCCGCCGAGGGCGTGCCGACCTGGCCGGTCGCCCTGGCGCACATGCCGCTGGCGGCACGCAGCCCGGCAGCGCGCCTGCTCGGCGCCTGGCGCGGGGCGGGCACGGGAAGCGCACGCCCGGCAGGCGCAGGAAGCGCCCGCCGGGACTGACCGATCTCAACCGGCCGGGGCGACCAGGGAGAACATCACGCCCTGCGGATCCATGCACTGCACGATCCACTGGCCGCCGGGCACCTCCATCGGCCCGTTGAGGATCTGGCCGCCGCCCTCGCGCACGCGCTGCGCCGCGGGCTCGATGCTGTCGACGTTGAAATAATACTGCCAGAACGGCGCCGGCACCTGCGGCGGCTTGGTCATCATGCCGCCAATGTCCTCGCCGTCCCGCGCGAAGAGCTGGTAGACGCCCATGTCGCCCATATCCATGGCCCGGCTCTTGGTCCAGCCGAAATGCCGGGCATAGAACTCGAACGCGCTCGCCCCGTCGCCCGCCATCAGCTCGTGCCAGCCGACATGACCGGGCGTGCCGGGCGCGACCGGCGGCGGCGCCTGCTCCGGATCGGCCGCCTTGAACAGCGCGATCACCGCGCCCTGCGGGTCGCCGACCACGGCGAAGCGGCCGATGCCCGGAATGTCCGCGGGTCCGTGATGGACGGCGCCGCCTTCGGTCTTGAAGCGCTCGGCCTCCGCATCGACGTCGTCGACCGCGACATAACCGGTCCAGGCCGGGCGCGCGCCGGCCTGACGGGCCTCCTCGGGCATGGCCATCAGGCCCGCCACCATGGCCTCGCCGGCATGGAGCAGCATGTAGGCCATCCCGGGCATGCCGGAATCCCGCGCTTCCCAGCCGACGACGCTGCCATAGAAAGCCTCCGCGGCCTTGGCATCGGTGGTCATCAGCTCGTACCAGACGAACTTGCCGTGATAACCGGACATGGTCGTTCCTCCTGTTGGATGGCCTCGAAGCGGGTCATAGCCACGTGCGGCGATGCCCGGCGGTCCGATCCGCACGGAAAACGCGGACCGGTTGGCGACGTTCCTGCGGAGCGAGCATAAACCCGCCCGAAGGCGCTCTCATGACGGACGCCGGGCATCGGCGTTTCGGCGCATCCTCGGCCGCGCGCCCCTTTACGACGTGGAGCAGCACGAATGCGCCTTCGGCGCATCTTCATACTCGTCGTGGCGGCGCATCCAGCTCATGCCCTTCGTCTCGTTGCGCCCCTTGGGGGCGCGGTCGAGGATCATGTAGGTGCCGATCAGCTCCTCGGGGCCGCGGGCATAGCTGGAATAGGTGTGGTACACCGTGCCGGCCTCGTCCTTGATGAAGGCGCTGAGGCCGGGCAGCTCGTCATGGGCGCGGCTCGGCGGGATCTCGGCGAAATTGTAGGTGACGCTCTCCCCCGCCAGCTCCTGCGGGGTGAAGGAGACGTGGAAGTCGTGGTTGAAGTCGCTGTCGAAGGCGGACACCCACGGGAAGCGCCAGCCCATGCGGCGCTGATAGGCCTCGATCTTCGGCAGCGGCGCGCGCGAGACGGCCGTCAGCGTCACGTCGTGATGCTCCAGATGCGGCAGCGCGCCGTCGAGATGGTCGGCCAGGAAGGAGCAGCCCGGGCAGCCCGCGCTCCAGTCCGGTCCCAGCATGAAGTGATAGACCATCAGCTGGCCGCGGCCGTCGAACAGCTCGGCCAGCGTCCTGCGGCCGGCCGGCGTCTCGAAGGCATAGGCCTTCTCCACCTTCACCCAGGGCAGGGCGAGGCGCTCGGCATTGAGCCGGTCGCGCTGGCGCGTCGCCTCCTTCTCCCTGGCCAGGAGCGCGCGGCGGGCGACGAGCCATTCTTCGCGGGATACGACGGGGTGGGGCTGCATGCTCTCCTCCTTGCGGCCGGCTTTCAGACGAGCCTTGACATGGAAGGTTGATATCAACATAAATCATCCATGTCAAAGCCCCTCGACATCGCCTTCGCCACGACCATCCTGGTCCGCGATACCTGCCTCTGCCTGCACGTGCAGCGGGCGGCGCGGGCGCTGGCGCGGCGCTTCGACGAGGCGCTGCGGCCGCTGGGGCTGACCAACGGCCAGTTCTCGCTGCTGATGTCGCTCAATCGCCCGGCGGCGCCGAGCATGGGGTCGGTGGCCTCCCTGCTCGCCATGGACCGCACCACGCTCACCGCCGCGCTGAAGCCGCTCGAGCGCCGCGGCCTCGTCGCGGTGACATCGGATCCGGCCGACCGCCGCAGCCGGCTGCTGACGCTGACCGACGCCGGCCGCACCCTGCTGTCGAGCGCCTTTCCCGTCTGGGAGCGCACCCATGCCGAGGTCGAGCGCCGGCTGCCCGCCGGCGATCCCCACCGCCTGCGCGCCGATCTCAGGGCGCTGTGCTGAGCGGCAGGCCGCAAAAAGGCCGAATCCGTGGCCCATGCTCGAGGATGAAGCGGGAGGCCTGCCGTTCCCTGCGGACGGGAATCGTCCTATGCCTCAGCGTCCGCGCCAACCCGATCGGAGCCCATGAACAGCCGTTGGATCTTCGCCGCCCTTCTCATCGCCCTCGCCGGCGCCTCCATCTACGTGTTCAGCAACCCGGACATGTCGAGGCGCTATGCCGAGATGCAGCGCCAGACCATGCTGTCCACCGAGACCAAGGACCTGATCATGGGCGGGCTGGTGATCGTCATCGGCGGCTACCTCGCCTGGTTCGCGCTGCGCCGCCGGGACTGAGGCGCGCCTATCGGTCCAGGCGGGCGAGAAGGCTGGACGTGTCCCAGCGCCGGCCGCCCATGGCCTGCACCTCGGCGTAGAACTGGTCGACCAGCGCCGTGACCGGCAGGCGTGCCCCGCTGTCGCGCGCCGCCGCCAGGCAGATGCCGAGATCCTTGCGCATCCAGTCGACGGCGAAGCCGAAATCGAACTTGCCCTCGTCCATGGTCTTCCAGCGGTTCTCCATCTGCCAGGACTGGGCCGCCCCCTTGGAGATGACGCTCATCACCCGCTCGAGGTCGAGGCCGGCCTTCCTGGCGAAATGGATGCCCTCGGCCAGGCCCTGCACCAGGCCGGCGATGCAGATCTGGTTGACCATCTTGGTCAGCTGCCCCGACCCGACCGGGCCCATCAGCTTGCAGGCGCGGGCATAGTGGGCGATCACCGGCTCGACCTTGGCATAGACGTCCTCGTCGCCGCCGCACATCACGCCGAGCACGCCGTTCTCGGCGCCGGACTGGCCGCCCGAGACCGGGGCGTCGACGAAGCCGAGGCCGATCTCCCGCGCCCTGGCATGGAGCTCGCGGGCAACCTCGGCCGAGGCGGTGGTGTGGTCGACGAAGACCGCGCCCGGCTTCATGCCGGCGAAAGCGCCGCCTTCGCCCGTGGTCACCGCGCGCAGGTCGTCGTCGTTGCCGACGCAGGCGAAGACGATGTCCGCATCGGCCGCCGCGGCCGCCGGCGTCGCCGCCATGGCGCCGCCATGACGCCGCGCCCAGGCCTCGGCCCTGGCGATGGTGCGGTTGTAGACCGTGACGTCATGGCCGCCCCGTTCCTTGAGGTGACCGGCCATCGGGAAACCCATGACTCCCAGGCCCAGGAAAGCGAGCTTCATCGGTGCGTCTCCATCGGTTGCGGTGGAAAGGTCGGGGCGTCGGTCGCCGGACGCGGATGGCGCCTCATGCGCCATTCCATCGCGCCGGACAAGCGGCCGGAGGCGGTGCTCATCCCTGCGGGCGGCATCGCGGGGCGGTCTCCGTTCAGGCCCGGCGCCGACGGCCGACGCGCCGGCGCGCCGCCATGGCGTCGTCGAAGGCGGCGCGGGCCGCGGCCAGGCCGGGCTCGGCGACGAAACGGTCCGGCAGCCGCGCCATCAGCGCCAGGCGCTCGGGCTCGGTCATGACAACCCAGTCGCCGATCTCCCGTGCCGTGCGGCCGCAGCCGATGCACAGCCCGCTGGCGGGATCGATGCGGCAGATGGCGAGGCATGGGGTGGAGGTGACCTGCATGGCGCCACTATGCGGTCAGGCTCGAGAGAAGGCCAGCGCGACGGCGAGGAAGGCGAGCTCGGCGAGGCCGGTCGCCGCGCCGCAGACATCGCCGGTCTGGCCGCCGATCTGGCGGTCGGCCAGGCGGGCGACGCCCCAGGCCGTGGCCAGGGCGGCCGCCGGCGCCAGCACGGCCGGCAGCCAGCCGCAGGCGGGAAGGACGAGCACGACGGCGATGCCCGCGCCGATGCCGGCGCCGACGCGCCAGGGCCGCGGGGCGAGCATGCCCGCCGCCGCGCCCGCGCCGTCGACGCGGGCCGGCGGCAGCGCCACCAGCGGCCACAGCCCGGCGATGCGCGCCATGGCCGCGGCGGCGACGAGCGCGGCGGCGGCCCGCCAGGGTCCGTGCCGGGCCAGGAGCTCGCCGAGCAGCGCCACCTTGGCCAGCAGGGCCAGCGAAAGGGCCGCGGCGCCGTAGCTGCCGAGCCGCGGGTCCTTCATGATCTCCAGCTTGCGGACGATGGTGCCGCCACCGCCGAAGCCGTCGGCGACGTCGGCCAGCGCGTCCTCGTGCAGGGCGCCGGTGGCGAGGACCAGGGCGGCGACGGCGGCGATCGCCGCCGGCCAGGCGGGGAGCCCGAGCCCGTGCGCCAGCGCCAGCACCAGGGCTCCGAGGAGGCCGATCAGAGCGCCGGCGGCGGGCGCGGCCGGCGCCAGCACCGTCATGACCGGCGGCGCGTGCGGGTCGATCTCGAAGGGCAGCACCGGCAGCGGCAGCCGCGACCAGAAGCGCAGCGCCCGGGCGACGGAAGCGGGATAGTCGGACACGCGCCCTCGCGGATGTCGTTGCAGCCGCCCCTCCTAAGCAGAATTTCCGAGCTCCGCCCACAGGGCGGTCTCGAAAATTCTGCAAAATCTCAGAGGCCAAGCAGAGGGGCCTGCATGCGCGGGAATGTCGCCATGGTCGAAATGACGTCGCGTGACGGGCTTTCGGCCGCCCGCCGCCGCCGCTATAAGCGCGCGCCGCCCTCGTGCCATCCCGGCTCGATCCCGCCCCAGGAGTGGAATCCCATGGCTCTCGCCGCCACCGCCCTGCCCTTCGACGACATCCGCGCCCTGATCAAGCTGATGCCCGATCTCAGCACCGAGGCGGTGGAGGCGGTGCGCCAGCGCGACCGCCAGCTCACCAAGCCGCCGGGCAGCCTGGGACGGCTGGAGGAGGTGGTGGAATGGCTCGCGGCGGTGCAGGGCACCGCCCCGCCCACCGTGTCGCGGCCGATGGTGGCGGTGTTCGCCGCCAATCACGGCGTGGTGGCCCAGGGCGTCTCGCCCTACCCGCCGGAAGTCACGCGGCAGATGCTGGAGAATTTCTCGGCCGGCGGCGCGGCGATCAACCAGATCTGCTCCAGCTTCGACATCGGCCTGAAAGTGTTCGACCTCGCGCTGGACATTCCCACCGGCGACATCACCCAGGGGCCGGCCATGGACGAGGCGGCCTGCGCCGCCACCATGGCCTTCGGCATGGAGGCGGTGGCCGGCGGCACCGACCTCCTGGTGCTCGGCGAGATGGGCATCGGCAACACCACCATCGCCGCGGCGATCTACCATGCCCTCTACGGCGGCGAGGCCAGGGACTGGGTCGGGCGCGGCACCGGCGTCGACGATGCCGGCCTCCAGCGCAAGACCGCGGCGGTCGCCGCGGCCGTGGCGCGCCACAAGGCGCATCTCGCCGATCCCCTCGAGGTGCTGCGCCGCCTCGGCGGCCGCGAGATCGCCGCCATGGCCGGCGCGATCCTCGCCGCTCGCTCGGAGCGGGTGCCGGTCGTGCTCGACGGCTATGTCGTCTGCGCCGCCGCGGCGGTGCTGCACGCGCTCGATCCGCGGACGCTCGACCATTGCATCGCCGGCCATCTCTCGGCCGAGGGCGCGCATGGCGAGGTGCTGCGGCGCCTCGGCAAGCAGCCGCTGCTCGATCTCGGCATGCGGCTCGGCGAAGCCTCCGGCGGCGCGCTGGCGGTCGCCGTGATCAAGGCGGCGCTGGCCTGCCACCGCGGCATGGCGACCTTCGCCCAGGCCGGCGTGACCGACAAGGCGTGATATGGACGGATGGCCTCAATCGGGCCATGATCGCGGCCGATTGAAGGCACGAGACGCTGCTCAGGAAGGGATGACCATGGCTCGCCTTGCGACCGCCGCCCTCGGGCTCCTGCCGCTGCTCGCCGCGGCGCCGGCCGGAGCGGGCGACACGGATCCGCGCTGCGCCTCCTATGGCGTGGGCTTCATCTATTCGGAATCGAGCGGCTTCTGCGTCAAGATGAGCGGCGACGTCAGCGCCGGCTTCGTCAGCCGATCGAAGGGTGGCCTGCACTTCGGCGACGACACCCGGGTCGACGTCGACGCCCGCAAGAACACCGAGCTCGGGCCGCTGCGCCTCTACGTCTCGCCCAGGGCCGGCAATCTCGACTGAGGGGCTGCGGCAGGCGCCCTGCCCTTCGGCGGCGCTCGCCGCGCCCGCTCATTCCGGCGCTGAGAACAGCACCTTTCCCCGCCGGTCCGGGGAGGCGTGGCGGGCCAGGGCAGCCTGCACGTCGCCGAAGGCATATCGCGCCTCGACGGCGGTGCCGAGCATGCCCGTCCGGATGTCCTGGAAGACCTGCGCCATGGCGGCGTGAAGCTCTGGGCGGCTCACGGCGTGAACCCAGGCCCGAAGCGGGAAGAGCTGCACCCGTCCCTGGTCGGCAGGCAATGGAACGCCGGAGAGCAGCCCATAGTGAAGCAGGGTGCCGCCTGCGGCGACGGCGCGGGCCATGGCGTCGCCGTCCGCCCCTCCGACCGCATCGAAGCCGCCCGCCAGCGGCGGCAGGGCCTGCCCCTGCAGGACGATCTCAGCCGCCGGCTCGTCCTGCAGCAGGGCCCGGGCCCGCGCCGAGCGCACCACGGCAACCGCGCGGGCGCCCGCACGGTGAAGCAGGCGAAGAAGCATGCGGCCGATCGCCGAGTTGGCGGCATTGACCCCGACCAGCTGATCGGGCTCCGGAGCCAGGCGCTGCAGCATCAGCCGCGCGGTCAGCGGATTGACATAGGCGGTCGCCGCCTGCTCGTCCGTCAGGTCGTCGGGCACGGGCACGCACCATTCAGCCGGAAGCGCCTTCAGCGTCTGCCACCCTCCGGCGGCGCCGAGGGGCAGAACCCTCTGCCCGAGGCGGACGCCGGCCGCCGCCGGCCCCATCTCCTCGACGACCCCCACCCCGTCGAACCCCGGCACGAACGGCAGCGGCACGCGGTGCCGGTAGGCGCCGCCGACGGTGATCAGGTCCGAGGGATTGATCGGTGACGCCCGCATCCGGACGATGACGTCCTGCGGTGCCAATGCCGGCGGCGAAGCCACCTCGCACTGCAGAACCTCCTGGGGCGGACCGAACCGGCGGGCGACGACGCGTTGCATGATGAATGCTCTACAGCCGACGGCCGGCAGAGCCCAGAGGGGTGGCGCAGTCCTCGCCCGTGCCGGACGGGCTCTGGGGCTCAGGCGGCCCGTGCCCGTCGGGCCGGCTTGCCGTCGACGATCGGGGGAAGCGCCTCCATCACCCGTTCGGCCGGGAAGATCACGGTGACCTCGGTGCCCTCGCGCAGCTTCGAGCGCAGGCTGAACTTGCCGCCGTGCAGGTCGACCAGGCCCTTGACGATCGGCAGGCCGAGGCCGGTGCCCTGCTCCGCCGTCTTGATCGCGAGGGAGCCGCGACCGAAGCTGGCGAGCACGGTGGGGATCTCCTCCTCGGGGATGCCCGGGCCGGTATCGGCGATCAGCAGATATTGGCCGCCGGCCGAGGTCCAGCCGACCTTGAGGAAGACCTCGCCGCCCTGAGGCGTGAACTTGATGGCGTTGGAGAGCAGGTTGAGCGCGATCTGGCGCACGGCCCGCTCGTCCGCCCAGATCGCCGGCATGCCGCTCTCGAACACCTGGTGCACCTTGATGCCCTTGGCCTTGGCGCGCAGCTTGAGCAGGTGCTGGCACTCGTCGACGAGATGCACGAGGTGGACGGCCTCCTCCTTCAGCTCGTAGCGCCCGGCCTCGATGCGCGAGAGGTCGAGGATCTCGTTGATCAGGTTGAGCAGGTGCTGGCCGCTGGCATGGATGTCGGCGACGTATTCCTTGTAGGTCGGGATGTTCAGCGGCCCGAACACTTCCGACTTCATCACCTCGGAGAAGCCGAGGATGGCGTTGAGCGGCGTGCGCAGCTCGTGGCTCATGGTGGCGAGGAAGCGCGACTTGGCGAGGTTGGCCTCCTCGGCCCGGCGGCGCGCCTCGTCGGAATTGGCCTTGGCCTGCTCAAGCTCGGTGATCAGCGAATCCTTCTCGGCGCGAAACTCCAGCGTCTCCACGGTGAAGTCGTGCAGGCGGTGGCCGAGGATCATGAAATAGACCGCGGTGCCGAGCGCCATCATCGCCATCGCGGTCATCGCCGCGTTGCCCGAGGCGATGGCCAGGCCGACCACCACCAGCGAGATCGGCACCGCGCCGACATACATCACCGCCGGCAGGGTGGCGGAGAGGATCGTCGCCATGGCGACGACCAGCATCATCAGGAACAGCACGAAATAGCGCGCCGCGTCGGCACCGACCATCCAGAGCTGCACCGCCAGGATCACCCAGGCGAGCGCATTCAGGCCTTCGGCAAGGGCGAAGCGCCGGCGCCAGATCCGGGAGATGATCGGGCCGCCCGACATGTCGAGGAAGCGGCTCGACAGCGTCACCATGGTCGCCTGGGTGGAGAAGCAGGTCATCCACCAGATCGCCAGCAGCACGCGGTTGCCCCAGAGGCTGGCGGCGAAGGCGACCGCCGTGACCATGACCGCGACCGCCAGCGTGGCGCTCAGCCGGCTCTGGGCGAACTGGCGGATCATCTCCACGTCGAAGGCCTGGCGCAGGCCGTTCGACGAGGTCAGGCGCTCGCGCACGTCGCGAAGCTTCAGCGAAACGTCGCGGCGGCGCGAAGGCGCGAAACCGCCCCGGTCCCTTCCGGCCGATTCGCCCGTCTCCATACGCATGCCGACGCCCTTCTGCACGGCGCCCGTGGGGCGCCGCAGGGTTTGCAGAGTGGGCAGGAAACGTTAACGATCCGCTGAGAATCCCGGGCGAAGCTGAATGAAACTGCGGCGTTTTCTGGACATGGTCGCCGCCTATGCGCTGGTCGTCCTGTTGATCGTCATCGCCATCAAGCTGACCCGCGGCACGGCGCCGGTGTTCGAGGGCCGGGCCTATGTCATCGACGGCGACACGCTGGCGCTCGGCAGCGAGCGGCTGCGCCTTGTCGGCATCGACGCGCCCGAGCTCGGCCAGAGCTGCGAGGCCGGCGGCATCGCCGTTCCCTGCGGCCGGCGGGCGCGCGAGGCGCTGCGCGCCCTGGTGACGGCAGGCGTGCGCTGCGAGGGCCATGGGCGCGACGTCTATCACCGCGTCCTGGCGACCTGCACGGCGGGCGCCGGCGATCTCGGCGCCCGCATGGTCGCCGACGGCCAGGCGGTGGCGGATGGCTGCTGCTGGGCCGAGGAAGCGGCGGCGCGGCGCGCCCGCCGCGGCATCTGGGCCGGCGCCTTCGAGCGGCCGGCGGCGTGGCGCCGGGCTCGCCGCATGCACGAAAGCGTTGCACAAGAGCCCTAAGCCCCCGGCTCCTTGGCCTGCGGCGGCCGCTTCGCGATGTATCACTTTGCACAGCGCGGTCGACCGTGGCATGCAATCGTGGAGGTGAGCACGCGACGGGGCAGCCGCGGCCGGGAGAGTTGGGTGGGTCCGATCCATACCGATTGGAGGCCGCGCGAGCGGCTTTGGGGCAGTTTTTGGGTCAGGAGGCAGGCATGGACGGCGGCACGGCCGCGGCCGCGCACGCCCGGCCGGCAGCTTGCCGGCGCGCCGCACGTCCAGTCGACGCCCGGCGGCGCACGCACGTCCAGCCGGAGCCGCGGACCATGCGCGTGACCATCCTGGGTTGTGGCGATGCCTTCGGCTCCGGCGGCCGGTTCCAGGCGGCGACGCTGATCGAGGCCGGCGGGGCCGCCTGCCTTCTCGACTGCGGCGCCTCGACCATGTCCGCCATCAACACCTACGGCGTCGATCCCGACCGCATCGACCTCATCGCGCTCACCCATCTCCACGGCGATCATTTCGGCGGCGTGCCCTTCTTCCTGCTCGACGCGCAATGGCTCCGGGCACGACGGCGGCCCTTGGTCATCGCCGGACCGCCGGGCACGGGCGAACGGCTGCGCTCGGCCAACGAGGTGCTGTTCAACGGATCGGCCAACCGGTCGGATTGGGGCTTCTCCTGGCGGGTGGAGGAAATCGAGCCTGGGGCGAGCCACAGCCTCTGCGGCTTCGACATCCGCACCGTCGAGGTGGTCCATCCCTGCGGCGCCCCGCCGACCGCCGTGCGGATCGAGGCGGACGGCAAGGCCTTCGTCCATTCCGGCGACACCGAATGGACCGACGCGCTGCCGGCGATCGCCCGCGGCACGGACCTGTTCTTCCTGGAGTGCTTCGCCTACCGGCCGACCCCGACCCATCTCGACTACACGACGATCCTGGCCAGGCGCGACGCGTTCGATGCGGCAGCGATCGTGCTCACCCATCTCGGGCCGGAGATGCTGAAGCGCCTCGACGCGGTCGACCGGGCTCTGTTCGACGTGGCTGAGGACGGCCGGGTGTTCGAGCTCTGAGTCGCCGGGACGAAGCTCGGGCAGGAGCACCCGATCGTCAGAGGTCTCGAAGGCGAACCGCCTGATCGGCCCGTCGAGGGCGAGGCGCCCGGGAATGCCGGCAAGCCTCAGTCCAGCGAGGGTCGTGGCCCGATGACCGTGTGCCACGTAGCCGCCCGCCCCTCGCGCGGCGCCTCATCGCGCCCGTCGACACCCGGGTTTCTTCGCTGAAGGCAAGACGATTGGCGGCGGCCCCCTGGTCGGATTGGTGCGCATCCGGCGGATCTGCAGATAGGGCTTGCAATCGCGCGGCATTATCGACTTGCATGCGCACAACATCATAAACTTGTAGACGTACGACGGAGAAGCTGGGGCCGGCATGGCCACGCCGCCATGACCGGAGCGAATCCAGCCGGCGCGCGACGGCCTACCAGCCGCCGTCGATCGCCAGGTTCTGGCCGCTGATCATGTCGGAGGCCGGCGAGACCAGGAACAGCACGAGGTCGGCGACGTGCCGCGGCTCGATGCGGGCCTTGAGCGACTGATTCTCCAGGATCCAGTCGTTGTATTGCTGGAGGCGATCGCCGAACACGCGCGCCTCCGCCTCGGAGACGACGGCGCCGGGCGACACCGCATTGACGCGGATGCCGTGCGGACCGAGCTCGCGGGCCAGCGACTTGGTCAGGCCCAGCATGGCGCCCTTGGAGGCGACATAGGGGACATAGCCCTCCCAGCGCCCGTTCAGCGTCACGGAGCAGAAATTGACGATCTTGCCATAGCCCCTGGCCTTCATGCCCGGCGCCACGGCCTGCGCCAGGGCGAAGGCGGCGGCGGCGTTGACGCGCAGCTGGTCCTCGTACTCCTCGATCGAGAACTCTTCGAACGGCCGGTTGATGATCAGGGCGGCATTGTTGATCAGCACGTCGATGCCGCCGGTCTCCTCGGCGAGCGCCGCGACCGCCTGTTTGGCGGCGGCGGGATGGTTGAGGTCCTGGCCGAGATAGCGCGCCGCCGGGCCGAGCCCCGCCAGCATGGCGTCGGCGCCGGCATGGCCGGGACGGTCGAGCAGGATCAGCGCCGCGCCTGCCGCGACCAGGGCCTCGGCCTGCACCCGGCCGAGGGAGCCGAGCGCGCCGGTCAGGAGCACCGTCCTTCCGGCAAGATCGATCATGGCCATCTCAAAGATGCTCCTGCACTTCCTCGATGCTGGTCTCGACCGTCGGCTTGTCGAAGACGATCTCGCCGCGCGCCATGGCGACCACCCGCTCGCAGGACTGGAAGACGTGCTGCATGTTGTGGGAGATGAAGATGCCGGTGATGGTCTGGGCCTTGAGGCCGCGCACGAAACCGATCACCTTGCTGGTCTCCTTGACCGAGAGATGATTGGTCGGCTCGTCCAACACCAGCACCCTGGACTTGAAATGCATGGCGCGGGCGATGGCCACGCCCTGGCGCTGGCCGCCGGAGAGCTCGCCCACCAGGGCATCGGGCGAGCGCAGGTGCAGGTCGACGTCGGCGATCGCCTTGACGCTCTCCGCGCGCATCCGGGCCTGGTCGAGCAGGCCGATGCCGAAGAACGAGGCCTTCAGCGGCTCGCGGCCGATGAAGAGGTTGCGCGCGATCGACATGGTCGGGACCATGGCGTTGTACTGGTAAATGGTCTCGATGCCGAGGCGCATCGCATCCTTGGGGGTGGCGATGCGGGCCGACTTGCCGTCGACCAGGATCTCGCCGCGGTCCGGCCCGTGCACGCCGGAGATGATCTTGATCAGCGTCGACTTGCCGGCGCCGTTGTCGCCGACGAGGCCGACAACCTCGCCGGGGGCGATGGAAAGGCTGACCCCCTTGAGGGCGTGGACGCCCGAATACCATTTGTGCAGGCCGCGGCATTCGATGACCGGCACCATGTCAGCCCTCCAGCTTGATGCGCCGCGCCGTCCGCCGCAGCCAGGCGTTGGCGACCACGGCGAGGATGGTGAGCAGGCCGATGGCGAACTTGAACCAGTTGGCGTCGACCTGGCTCAGCACCAGGCCGTTGTCGATGATGCGGATCAGGAGCGCCCCGACGATCGCCCCGAAGACGGTGCCGATGCCGCCGGTCAGCGCCGCCCCGCCGATGACGGCAGCCGCCACGGCCTGCAGCTCCAACCCCTCGCCGATCGAGGGCAGCGGCGAGCCGAGCCGCAGCACCTGGATCAGCCCGGCCAGGCCCGCCAGCATCGAGCAGAGCATGAAGCAGGCGATCTTGACCCGGCGCACCGGGATGCCCATCGACGCGGCCGCGTCGACGAAGCCGCCGGTCGCCTTGACCCAATTGCCGAAATTGGTGAGCGACAGCAGCGCCGCGACCAACGCCGCCAGGCCGGCGAACCAGACGAAGGACATGCGGAAGAGATCGTTCGGTCCGATGAACTGCGTGAACACCCAGGCGGGGATGTCGTCGGGGAGCAGCGGCGGAAAGCCGCCGGAGATCACCACGGTGAGCGAGCGGGCGATGAACAGCATGCCGAGCGTGGTGATGAAGCTCGGGATGGCGAAGCGCACCGTCACCGCGCCGTTGACGAAGCCGATCAGGGCGCAGACGGCGAGGCCGGCCGCGACCGCCGGCCAGAACGGCACGCCGTCGCCCAGGAGGATCGCCACCGACATCGGCATCAGCGCGAAGACCGAGCCGACGGAGAGGTCGAACTCGCCGCAGATCATCAGCAGCGTCACGCCGACGGCGACCAGGCCGACCTCGGGCAGGATGCCGAGGATGCCGCGGACATTGTCCGCGGACAGGAAGACGCCGTCGGAGCGCCATTGGAAGACGGCCGCGAGGATGACCAGCAGCGCCACCCCGGCGAATTCCGGCTTCTCCAGATAGATCTTCAGGAGCCGCTTCATCGGCCGGGCGCCCGCGCCTTGGTCAGGGAGGGGATGGGAGAGACGCTGCCTCTCCCGCGTGGCCTCGCTCATCGCAGGCCCTGCTTCGACAGCGCCATGATCGTGTCGACCTGGTCGGGCGTGACGATGCCCTGCCCGGTGTCGATGTCGGCGGGCGCCAGGCCGGCGGTCTTGGCGAGATAGGCCTCCATGACCGGCATGAAGCCCTGCATGTAGGGCTGCTGGTCGACCTGCACCTGCACGTAGCCCGCCTTCATCTGCTGCAGCACCTCGGGCACCAGGTCGAAGCCGCCGAGTAGCACCTTGCCCGGCGGCACGCCGCGGTCCTTGAGCACGCGGGCGACGGCGGCATGCCAGTAGCCGGTGTCGAAATAGGCGGTCGTGTCGGGATGGGCATTGAGATAGGCGCCGACGCGGTCGGCGGTGATGGCGAGGTCCGTGCCGGAATCGATGCGCTCGATCGAGACCTCGCGGCCGGGATTGGCCTTCTTGAACTCCTCCATGAACTTGATCACGCCGGCGCCGCGCTGCTCCGACCAGTTCTGGCCGGGCGCGGAGATGCCGACCAGCACCTTGATCGGGCCGTCCTTGGGGAAATTGCGCGCCTGCGCCTTGGCGAGCGAATAGCCGGCGGGGATGAAGCCCTGGCCGATGAAGGCCTGGCGGGCATTGCCGGCCGCGCCCTCGGTGTCGTCGACATTGGCGGCGATGACGATGATGCCGGCCTTGCGGGCGTCGGCGATGATCTGGTCGAAGGCCTTGTTGTCGACGATGGTGGTGATGAGCGCATCGGGCTTGCGGGCCAGCGCCGCCTGCATGTTGGCCGCCTGCTGCTCGACCGAGCCCTCGGTCTGCGTGAAGATCATCTGGCAATTGGCCTGGACCTTGCCGCACGCATCCTCGAAGCCCTTCTTGACGCTCTGCCAGAACGTGTTCGAGGCCGAGGAGTGGATGGTGAAGGCGATGGTGAGGGGCGCCGCCTCGGCCGCGCCGCAGCCGATCAGCAGGGCGAGAAGACTCGCCCCGAGCACTGAATTCCGCATGTCCTTGTTCCTCCCTTGGACGTTGTTCTTGCGGTGTGTTCGCGGCCGCCCCGTCAGTCTCCCCTGGAGGTGCGGACCGTCGCCGTGAATCGCTTGGTGATGTCAGGCGCGAGCTCCAGCCCGAGCCCGGGGCCCGGCGGGACGGTGATCTCACCGTCCACCACCGGGGGCACCGCGGTGACGAGATCGCGGTACCAGGTGCGGTAATAGGCGCGCACGCTCTCCTGGATCAGGGCGTTCGGCGCGTTGAGCGAGAGATGGGTCGAGGCGCACAGCACCACCGGCCCGGTGCAGTCGTGCGGGGCGACCGGCAGGTGCCAGGCCTCCGCCATGGCGGCGATCTTGCGGGCCTCGGACAGGCCGCCGCACCAGGCGATATCGAGCATCACCACCCCGGCCGCGCCGGTCTCGAGCAGGTCGCGGAAGGCCCAGCGGCTGCCGAGCGTCTCCGAGGCGCAGATCGGCGCCGGCGAGACCGCGGCATAGCGCGCGAGGTCGCCGAGCGAATCCATCCGGATCGGATCCTCGTGCCAGAAGGTGCGGAGCGGCGTCAGGGCCTTGGCGATCTCGATCGCCGGCAGCAGCTGCCAGAGCGAGTGGAACTCGACCATGATGTCGATCCGGTCGCCGACCGCGGCGCGGATCTTCTCGAAGGGCACCAGCGCCGCCTTCAGCTCCGCCGCCGGGATCGACCAGCCGTCGGATTTTTCGGCGGCAAGGTCGAAGGGCCAGATCTTCATCGCCGTGATGCCCTCGGCGAGGAGATCCTCAGCCAGCTCGTCGGCGCGGTGGAGGAAGGCGTCGAGGTCGTCGAGCTCCTTGCCGCCGAGGCCCCAGTTGGCGCTGCTCTGGCCCCTGGCCTCGCGCATGTAGGCGGTGCCGGCGCAGGTGTTGTAGGTGCGGATCTTGCGGCGCGAGAAGCCGCCGAGCAATTGGGCGATCGGCTGGCCGGTCGCCCGGCCGAACAGGTCCCACAGGGCGATGTCGAAGGCGGAATTGCCGCGGGCCTCGACGCCGGTCGAGCGGAAGCCGAGATAGCCGGTCACGTCGCGGGCGAGCCGGTCGATGGCGAGCGGATCCCGGCCGATGACCTTGGGGGCGAGCACCTCGTGCACATAGGCTTCCACCGTGGCCGGCATGAAGAAGGTCTCGCCGAGCCCGGTCAGGCCCTCGTCCGTGTGCACCTTCAGCCAGAGGAGATTGGCGAACTCCTGGAGGCGGATGGTCTCGAGGGCGGTGATCTTCATGGCCGGCCCGTCAATTGATGCCGGCGGCGAGGAGTGCCTTGACCGAGAGGTCGAAATGCTCGGCCATCAGGGCCTGCGCCGCCTCGTGGTCGCGCGCGGTGATCGCCCGAGCGATCGCCTCGTGGCACTCGACGCTGGCCATGCGCTGCCCGTCGCTGGTCCGGCTCTTCCAGCCGATGCCCCAGGTCTGGCGGGTGACGACGTGGAAGGAGCCGACGATCAGGTTCAGCATCGGGTTGCGCGAGGCGCGCCCGATCGCCTCGTGGAAGGCGATGTCGTGCTCCATCACCGCCTCCGCCTCGAAGAAATCCCGCCGCATCCCCGCCGCCAGCGCCGCGATCTCGGCCGCCTCGCGGTCGGAGCGTCGCATGGCCGCCAGCGTCACGGTCCGAAGCTCGATGGTCCGACGGGTGTCGTAGATCTGCTGGATGGTGATCTGGTCGGTATGGACGGCATGGTCGAGCATGCTGGCCAGCACGCTCGGGTCGATCTTCGAGACGCGGGCGCGGCGGCCGTTGCCGATGTCGATCAGCCGCAGGGCGACCATGGAGCGGAAGGCCTCGCGCACCACGGCGCGCGACACGCCGATCTGCAGCGCCAGGGCGCTCTCGCTCGGCAGCACGTCGCCGGGGGCGAGGCCGTTGGAGCGGATATGGTCCTTGACCGCGGCGATCACCCGGTCGACCAGGCCGACCTCCGGCGCCTCCGTCTCGAGCGGGCCTGCGACCACCGTCCCTCCAAGCTGTCTTACAGGTTCTTATCGCAGGTAGAACAGCTTTTCCGGATCAGTTTGTCAATCCTCCCGCGGCGGGTGCTCAGGCCGCCTCGAGGCGGCGCTCGGCGCGGCGCACGTGCTCGGCCGCCTCGCGCAGCACGCCGGTGCCGGCGCCGGGCTTGACCGACTCGGTGGCGAGGTGGCGGCGGTAGAGCCGCGCGCCCGGCCGGCCGGGGAACAGGCCGATCATATGGCGCGTGATGGCGCTCAGCCTGACGCCTTCGGCCAGCCGCGCCTCGACATAGGGCAGCATGCGCTCGATCGCCTCGAAGCCGTCGGCGACCGGCGCCGGCTCGCCGTGCAGCTCCGGGTCGACGGCCAGCAGGATCTCGGGGTTCTGGTAGGCCTCGCGGCCGATCATCACCCCGTCGAGCCGGGCGAGGTGCTCGCGCCACTCGGCAACGGACCTGATACCGCCGTTGATCGCCACCGGCAGGTCGGGATGGGCGGCCTTGAGCCGGTAGACGCGGTCATGGTCGAGCGGCGGGATGTCGCGGTTCTCGCGCGGGCTGAGCCCCTTGAGCCAGGCCTTGCGCGCATGGACGGTGAGGCCGTCGACGCCGGCCGCGTGCACCGCGGCGACCAGGGCGTCGAGGGCAGCCTCCGGGTCCTGCTCGTCGACGCCGATGCGGCACTTGACCGTGACGGGAATATGCACTGCCGCCTTCATCGCGGCCACGCCCTCCCCGACCAGGGCCGGCTCCTGCATCAGGCAGGCGCCGAAGCGGCCCTCCTGCACCCGGTCGGACGGGCAGCCGACATTGAGGTTGACCTCATCATAGCCGAGCTCCTCGCAGATGCGCGCCGCCCGCGCGAGGTCGGCCGGATTGGAGCCGCCGAGCTGAACCGCCACCGGATGCTCCTCCGGCGAGAAACCGAGCAGGCGCGTGCGGTCGCCGTGCAGCACCGCGCCCGTCGTCACCATCTCGCTATAGAGCCGAGCCCGGCGCGACAGGATGCGGTGGAAGACGCGGCAATGCCGGTCCGTCCAATCCATCATGGGGGCAACGGCCAATCTAAACCCTTGATATTGTTCCATTTTTCCCTTACATATCAATGCACACGGGACGTTTTCGTGTGCACTTTTGCCCGCCACGACACGCTGTGTTTCGCCACGTTTCGACGTTCCATTGCACCCGTTTTGCACCCGAAAAAATGGCCTCGATCCGTAAGCAGAAGTTTGGCAATTGGCGAGTTCAGGTTCGCCGCAAAGGCCGTTCGGTGAGCGAGACCTTCCTGCGCCGCGACGACGCACGGCGCTGGGCCGTGGAGGCCGAGTGCCAGGTCGGCCGCGGCGAGACGCCGCCCCCTCCCGGATCGCGCGCCTCACGACGTTCGGTGAACTCGTCGACCTTCATATCGCGGACATGCGCGAGGTCGGCAAGGCCCCTCTCCGCTCGAAGGCCGCGACGCTCGAGCACCTGAAGCGCGAACTCGGAGCGTGTAACCTGACCTCGCTCGATCGGGAGCGCCTCATTCGGTTCGGTCGTGACCGCGCGGCGCAAGGCTCAGGTCCCGTGACGCTCGGCATCGACATCGGCGCCGTCAAGCTCGTCGTCTCATGGGAGGAGCACCGGCCGGGATGCGCGCCCGGAAGGGGCAATGTCGATGTCTGGTCTCGCTGGATTGGTCCAGCCTCGGTTCATGCCGGCCGTCCGGCCGTCACCGAAAGCTCGACGAGCGTTCCGGGTGAGAGCGCTGCCCCGATGCAAGCGCGCTGCGGCCAAAAACGCGAGTCATCGCCGACCCAGTCGCGCCATGCCGCCTCGAACACATCCTTGTCGCCGATGTTGGAGAGATAGACCGTCACCGACAGAAGAAATCGTTTGTCCGTGCCGAGATCATTCAACACGCGATCGATCTTCGCAAAGCAGCGCCTGGCCTGACCATCCAGATTCAAAGATTTGTCGTCGGATGTCGCGACAGCGCATGCGAGCCCGCCGAAGGCGGATCCCGAGCTCCGACCGGGGGCGACGCCAGGCGACCTCAGGACCGGCCATTCCGACGACATGACATGCCTCCTCCGCAAGGCGCCATGCTTTCGATCAGCGGCGCCACCTCGCCGAGCGCAGCCTGGCTCCGGCTGCGTTTGTACGCCGGCCGGCCTCGTCAGTCCAACGGACCAGCCCGCGATTGCCGTCCTGCCGACGCCTCCGTTCGCTCTGATGCTAGGCTTCCACCGGCTCGGAATGGCCTCGGGACAGAGTACTGACGGCGGCCAGAAGGGTCCGCGTGTAGGGATGGGCAGGCCGCCGGAACAGATAGTCCGCCTCGGCGATCTCCACGACGCGGCCTTTGCGCAGCACGGCGACGACGTGCGCAAAGGCCCGGACGACCGCGAGATCGTGCGACACGAAGACATAGGCGACGTTTCTCTCCCTCTGCACGTCGACCAGGAGCTCGAGAATGGCGGCCTGGACCGAGACGTCGAGGGCTGACGTCACCTCGTCCAGCAGGATGATATCCGGCTCGGCGGCCAGAGCCCGCGCGATGGCGACCCGCTGCTTCTCGCCGCCCGACAATGTCGAGGGGAGCCGGTTGAGATAGCCGCGGTCCAGCCGCACGCGATCGAGAAGCTCCGCCGCTCGATGTCGCGCTCGTGGCCCCTCGAGCCCGAAATAGAGGCGCAGCGGCGCGCCGAGGATATGCTCGACGGTGTGGCGGGGGTTGAGCGAGCTCTCCGGATCCTGAAACACGATCTGAATCCGCCGCAGCGTATCGCGAGAGCGCCTGGCCACGGACACCGTCAGGTCGATGCCGTCGTCGAAGCCAATCGTGCCGGCCAGCGGGGTGTGAAGGCCGGCGAGGACACGCAGCAGCGTCGACTTGCCCGATCCGGACTCGCCGATGACCCCGAGCGTCTCGCCGCGGCGCAGCGAGAACGTCACGTCGTCGAGCCCGGGGATGGTCTCATCCGGCAGGCGGGGTCGATGGGCGTTGCCTCTCGTGAGCGTGAAACGCCGCGAACCATAGGAAGCGGCAAGGCCCTGCACGGCCAGGAGCTGGTGACCGACCGGCATCGGCACCGGCTTCCGCACGCCGCGATCGGCCGAGGACAACCAGCCCTGCGTCAAGGGGGTGTGACATCTGACGAGGCTTCGCCCGATCGCGACGACGTTCGGCGGCGTCGACCGGCATGGCAGGGATGCGGAGGGACACCGGGGCGCAAAAGCGCATCCCAGGAACGTCGCTTCGGGCGCGGGACGTTGACCCGGCATCGCGGGGCGCAATGCGGCGTCGTCGAGACGTGGCAGGGACGCGAGCAACCCGGCCGAATAGGGGTGCCGGGGATGACGCAACAGCCGGGACGTCGGACCATCCTCGACGATCTGCCCTGCGTAGAGCACGGCGACGCGGTCGCACAGGCGCTCGACGGCGCCGAAATCGTGGCTGACGAGCACGACCGTCATCCCTGCCTTCTCGACCAGGCCGGCGAGCATGGCGAGGAGGCCGGTCCGCGTGGTGGCGTCGAGGCCCGTCGTGGGTTCGTCGAGCAACAGGACCCTGGGCTCGCCGGCAAGCGCGAGCGCGACGGCGCAACGCTGCTGCTGGCCGCCGGACAATTGATGCGGATAGCTCTCGGCGATGCGCCGGATCTCGTCGCCGAGCTGCACCTGCGCGAGAAGGTCGAAGCACCGCTCGCGCCGCTCGCTCCGCGGCAGGCCGGCATGCAGGGCGAGCGCCTCCTCGATCTGCCGGCCCACCCGCATGGTCGGGGTCAGGGCGAGCCCGGCATTCTGCGGCACCAGACCGATCGCGCCGCCGCGCAGCATGCGGGCCTGCTGCGGCGTCAGAGCGAACATGTCCTGCCCCTCGACCAAGACGCGTCCGGCCACGCGGCGCAGGTTGCGCCTGAGATGGCCCATGAGGGCGAACAGGAGCGAGCTCTTGCCGGAGCCCGACTCCCCGACAATGCCGACACGTTCGCCCGAAGAGACGGCAAGATGGACGTCGCCGAGGATCGGCCTGGCGTTCCCGCCCGCCGGGTGCGGATCGACGCCGATCGTCAATCCCTCGATGCGGATGAGAGAGGGCTGCGGCGCCGACATCGGCAGAAGCTTGAGCGAGGCCGAAGTCATGATCTTGCGGTGGCTCTCACAGTGACGTCGCAGTGCGGGCGGCATGGTCGGCGCTCATGGCATGGCCGAGAGCCCCTCCGAGAAAATTGACGCCGAGAATGAGGGAGGTCAGGGCCAGGCAGGGCGCCAGCGCCGCCCAGGGCGCCACGCCCAGCACGGTGCGCGCGTCGGCAATCATCGAGCCCCAGTCGGGCGTCGGCGGCGACACGCCCAGGCCGAGGAAGGACAGCGAACTGAAGGTGATGAGCATCCACGACCAGCGCATCGCCCCATCGACGAGCAGGACGCCGGCGAGATTGGGCAGGACTTCCCGGACGACGAGACCGAACCAGCCCTCCCCGCGGGCTCTCGCAGCCCAGACGAAATCGCGCGAGGCGATCTCTCGGGCCGATGCGCGCGCGACGCGCGCGACGGAAAGTCCATGGAGCACACCGAACGTGAGCACCAGGGTCGCCAGGCCGCCACCGAACACGCCGACGACGAGCAGGAGGAACAGAAGCTTGGGAACGGCGAGGAGCGCATCGACCGCGTGCATCGCCAGATCGTCCCAGAAGCCTCCCGCCACGCCCGCCGAGATGCCGATGGTGGCCCCCAGACCAAGGGCCAGCAAGGCTGCCGCAGCCGTCGTCGCAATGGCGATGCGCCCGCCCGCCAAAGTGCGCGACAGGACATCGCGGCCGAGCTGGTCGGTGCCGAACCAATGGTCCCAGGAGGGCCCGAGCAGGATCTGATCGGCGCTCATATGCAAGGGATCCGCCGGCACCCAGGCCGTCGCGACCGCGGCGACGAGCAGGTGGAGTGCGACGACGATCAGGCCTGCCATGCCGGCCTGGCCCAGAACCATGGGCGCACCGGGCCTCATGACGAGGATACGCCTGCCGCGGGACGCAGCTTCGGGATCAGGACCATGACGAAAAGGTCGGCGCAGAGGTTGATCCCGATATAGGTGGCCGCAAAGACGAGGGTGACGGCCTGCAGCAGCGGGATGTCCCGATCGTAGACCGCCTGCACCATCAGCGTGCCGAGGCCGGGATAATTCGCCACCTGCTCGACGAGGACGACGCCGCCGAGGAGCCAGGCCATGGTCAGGGCCACGACGCCGACCGTCGCGGCCGAGGCGCTCGGCAGAACGTGCCGAAGCGCCAGGCGAAGCGGCGGCACGCCGCGAAGCCGCGCCATCTCGATGTAACCGCTGTCGAGCACCTCGATCACCGCGGCCCGCGAGATGCGCAGGATGTGGGCGGTGATGACGACCACCAGCGCCGTCGCGGGCAAGGCGGCCGATGACAGGAGATGGCTGATCGGAGCCGTCGGCGGCGCGGTCGTGACGGCTGGAAGCCACTTCAATTTCAGCGCGAAGACCAGCACGAGAAGCGCCATGGTGACGAATTCCGGCACGGCCATCAGGCCGACGCTCATGCCGGAGATCGCAAGATCGGCGGCGCGATCACGATGGAGCGCAGCGAAAACACCAAGGCCCAGGGCGAGCGGGATCGCGACGATGGCCGCCATTCCGGCCAGGAGGACGGTGTTGCGGATGCGCGGCGGAAGGATTTCGGTGACGGGCCGCTGCAGCTTGAAGGAGACGCCGAGATTGCCGTGGGCGAGATCCGTCACCCACTTCGCGTAGCGGACGTAGGCCGGCTGGTCCAGCCCGAGATCCTGGCGGCAGCTGGCCAGGACATCCGGCTCGATGAACTCGCCGAGATAGGCCGTGCAGGCATCTCCCGGCAGGATCTCGGTCACCCCCATCACGACGATCGTCACCGTGAGCAAGGCCGACGCGGCGAGCCCGAGCCGGCGGGCGGCGAAGATCAGCACCGGCAGGCTCCAACGGCCCATGGCAGGTTTCCCGACGGACAACGCACGCCCTAACGCGTTTTGCGACATGGCGGCCCCGCCAAGGATCGCCAAGACGCGTCGAAGGAAAAAGCTGGAGCAAAGCAGCGCTTTCGCCCGAACGCGCTTTGCTCCGGCAGGCTGTTCCGGTCCATGACAGCCTCAGTTCGCAACGGAGACGTCCTGCCAGCGGATGGAGAAGTCCTGCACCGGCGCAAGGCCGGTCACACGGTTGCTCATCACCCGCAGGCGATTGATGTGGAACGGAATGAGCGTGCCCCCGTCGTCGAAGAGAATATCCTGCGCCTCGCCATAGAGGGCCTTGCGCTTCGCCGGATCGAGCTCCTGGCGGGCAGCCGTCAGGACGTCGTCGAACCGGGCATTGGCGAAAGCCGACTCGTTCCAGGGTCCGCCCGTCCGGTAGGCCTCGTTGAGGATCTGGTCCGCTGGGCGTTGCGACCAACGGACCATGACGAATTCCCGCTTCAGCCAGACCGTCGAAAAATAGCTGTCCGAGGGCACGAGCCGGATCGCGATGCGCACGTTGGCGGCAGCGGCCTGCTGCTGATAGACCTCCGCCAATCGCGGAAAGACCTCGTCGACGCCGGACGTGTACAGCGTCAGATCGAGCCCGTTCGGAAAGCCCGCCGCCGCGAGCAGCCGCTTGGCCTCGGCAGGGTCGGGCGGGCATGTGCGTACGGTGCTGTAGGGGTCGCCGGACCACGCCGGCGTGTCGCACGAGACCTCGCCGCCGCCCTCGCCCAGCACGAGGCGGACCATCGTGCTGCGATCGGCCAGGATGCGCAGAGCCTTGCGGACCCGGGCATCGGCGAAGGGCGGCACGTTGGTGCGCATGGCGATGCCGCGCCAGTCGCCCGTCTGCACCGGCTGCACGACGAAGCCGTCGCTTTCCTCGAAGAGCGCGCGCTGCTGCTGGTTGATCGACAGCACGAGGTCCAGCTGCCCGGCGAGCAGGGCCTGCACGCGGGCCTGCTGATCGGGCATGTTGATGATCTCGACGCGGTCGATCTTCGGCCTTCCTTCCCAATAGCCGTCGAAGGCTTCGAGAACCGTGGTGCCAAGCGTGTCGAGCTTCACCAGCTTGAAGGGCCCGGTGCCGATGCCGGAGGCGTTGGCGACGTCGGTGTTGCCGCTGTCGTGCGCGGCCGACAGGATCCGGACGCGGTAGTCCATCAGGAGAAGCGGAAAATCGGCGTACGGCGTCTTCAGGTGGATGCCGACCGTATAGGGGTCGACGGCCTTGACCGTATCGATCAGCGACAGGACCGACCGCAGCGGGCTCTTCAGCTTGTCGCTGTTGATCCGGGTAAGCGTATAGACCACGTCGGCCGCGCCGAAATCGCTGCCGTCGTGGAACTTGACGCCCCGGCGGAGCGTGAAGGTCCAGTCCCGCGCGTCTGCGGAGGAAGACCAGGCAACCGCGAGATCCGGAGCGGGCCGGCCATCCTCTCCCGCGCGCACCAGCTGGCTGTAGATCATCTGGTTGGCGATGTAGAAGCGCACCGGCGAAATCGGATCGAGCGAGTCCGCCCCGCGAAAGCTGCCCTCATTGGCGAGCCGGAGCGTGCCGGCGGTCGCCCCGTTCAGGAGGCAGAGGCCGATCATCGCCCCCGCAAGGAGCCTGACCATGATCGAGATGCGTCTGCGCATGGGAGAGTTTCCGCGCTGAGTGGTGTGTCGCGACGATATCCGTCCGACCGGCGCCCTAGACGAGCAAGGGCGTCAACAGATGCTGCTCCGCGGACGCTCGCTCGACCGTGCCCCCGTCGCCGTCCCCGCAGGCGGCCAGGAGCGGCGTGCCCGTCGTCGCGACGTGCCACATGACGCGCTCCTCGGTGCTCTCCCACCCTTCGCGCCCGTGCAACGTCGCCAGATTGTCCCAGATGACGAGGTCGTTCTCCGCCATCCCCGCGCCCCACCAGCAGGTCTGCGTCAGCACGAAGTCCCAGAGCCTGTCCATGATCTCGCGGCTCTCGGCGAGATCCATGCCGACGATAAGGGTGTCGCGACGACGGGGCAGATAGAGCAACGGCTTTCCTGTCGAAGGGTGCCGGCACACGAGCGGGTGGCGTGTCCCCTCGCGGAGCTTGTCCATGCCGATCGAGCCGCGGCGCAGGAACAGGGCGATCTCGTTCGGATTGTTGTGGACGGAATGGATCGCGCTCAGCGGCGTGATCGTCGCCTTCAGATCTTCGGGCATGCGCCGGAAGACCTCGACCATGTGCAGCCACATCGTCCGGGGCGGATTGGCCGGCGCCTTGCGCCCGAAGAAGAACGTCTTGGCCGGCGGCGCGGGCTGCGTGCAGCCGTCGCTGTGCCAGATCTGCTGCGACGAGTTGTTGACGTCGCCGAGCGGGCGTCCATCGGCGGCATAGGCGTTGGAGATGACCTTGATCAGCGGATGCTCCTCGACATGGAGGGCATCGACGTTCTCGGCCCGCTTGAGATTGACCAGGGTGCCGAAATGACGGGCGAAGGCCACGAAGCGCTCGGGATCGACGGGCTGGTCGCGAAACCGCAGCACCAGATGACGGTCGAGCGCCGCGCTCACCTGCGCAAAAAGGTCCGGATCGTCGCGATCGACGATCTCTGCAAAGGAGAGGCCACTCACATCAGCGCCGAGGTGGGCGGAAGCCGGACGCACCGAGATCATTCCATCGCTCCCATGCGTGGGTCCGCCGGCGGATCGCAAGACGGCGGACGCTGCTCATGTCAATGCAGGGCGCCGATCGTGGCGGCGGCACTTCGTGTGTTATAAATTTAATATATTGCTTTTTCACGTTGGTTGGTGACGTGTGGACGACAGGAGTGTGAAGTTGCTTGGACCACTCGGCAATTGGTCTCGCGTTATACTGAGCCGACTAAATACATCGCCGACAGCCACCTTCGTCGACGACGTTTCGGGTCGGGTTCGACTTTCCCGGCCCCTCGCCGCTTTATTGCGAACGCTGGGCAGCAATGGAATAATCCGGGCGCAGAGATCGTCCGGCCCGCAACTCGGGTCGTAGACCTTGCCGTGCGGCCCGAAAGGAGCGCAGCCGATGACGCAAAACGACGCGCACTTTCCCTGGCGCCGCGTTTACAGCACTCTCCAGACGCGCATCGTCCGTGGCGTGATGGCCCAGGGGCAGCAATTGCCGGCCGAAAACGACCTGGCCGATGAATTTCAGGTCCATCGCAACACGGTGCGGCGCGCCATCGAACGGCTGCGCGAGCAGGGCCTGATTCGCGTTCAGCACGGTGTCGGAAGCTTCGTTCGCGAACAAACCATCGTGCATTCGCTCGGGCCGCAGACGAAGCTGAGCGCCACGCTGCGGCGGATCAACCGGGTGGAGACCCGCCGGGTTCTGGACAGTGGACGCGTGCGCGCCGGCAGCGAAATCGGCCTGGCGCTGGGCGTGCCGGCCACCCGGTTCGTCCATCGGATCCGCATGCTGAACCTGATCGACGATCATGCGGCCATTCTGTCGAACATCTATTTCCCCTTGCCTCGCCTGGACGGCATCGGGGTGGCCCTGGAAGAGACCGGCTCGATCACGGAAGCGTTGCGCCGTTGCGGCGTGCCGAAGTTCACCCGGCGGGAGAGCCGCCTGTCGGCGGCGATGCTCTCGCAGCCCGATGCGGCCTTGCTGGAGCAGCCGCGCTCCGTGCCGGTTCTGTCCGTGCGGAATGTCAATGTCGATGAGGAAGGCCGGCCGGTTCAGTTCTCCCACTCTCTCGCGTCGTCCCGCTGGGTGGAGTTCGTCGTGCAGTTCGACGGCGTGCCCACCGGCTGAAGCGTTTTGCGATCGGGTGGACTCGCCGGGACCCGCAAAACGCTTCAGGCGACGCGCCGCCCCTCGCGCCAGACGCCTTTGACCACCGGCACCGCGTCGATCCGCGCCAGGCGCACCATATCCGCCCGAAAGCCTGGTGCGAGGACGCCGCGATCCTCGAGCCCGAAGATGCGTGCCGGCGCCGCGGAAATCATGGCGACCGCCCGAGGCAGCGACGGTCCTCCCGGGCGATCGGCAAGCATGAAGACCGCATGCACCAGGCTGGCCGGCACGTAGTCCGAGCAGAGGATCGCCACCATGTCGCGCATCGCCAGGTCCGCGACCGAGACATTGCCGAAATGCGAGCCGCCGTTGACGATGTTCGGCGCGCCGGCGATGATCGTCAGGCCCGCCGCATGGGCCGCCGACGCGGCCTCCTGCGTGATCGGAAATTCCGAGATCGTCATGCCGAGCTCGACGGCTTCGTCGATATGCGCGGACCGCAGGTCGTCATGGCTGGCGATGGTCACGCCGCGATCCCGAGCGCGCTCGACGAGCCAGCGACGACGCTGCGCGCAGAGCGGCGGATCGTTCGCCAGGCTCGCCTGCAGCCGGCGCTCCAGGTCCTCGTCGCCGATGGGGCCTCGGTCCCGCAGCAGCTTGCGATAGCGGTCGGGACCGTTTCGCTCGGCGCTGTCGTCGAGAATCGTCAGGAAGCGCAGCGTCGGATCGTCGATATGGGCGGCGAGCCCTGCTTCGAGATCGGGATCGCCGAGATCGCAGCGCAGATGCAAGAGATGGTCGACGCGCAGGAGCCCGGCGGCGCGCGCCGTCCGCACTCCTTCGACCATGCCCGGCAGGAGGATCTTGCGATGGGGCTTGCCCATGGCGCCGAGGCAGAGCGAGTTGAACACGGTCGTGATGCCGGCGGCCGCGATGATGGCATCATGGGCCAGGACAGCGGATACCGGCGGCCAGAACACGCCTGCCCTCGGCATGGCGTGCTTTTCCAGATGATCCGTGTGGACATCGACAAAGCCCGGCAGCAGAAAATCGCCGTGGCAGTCGATGGCCGACGGCAGGGCGCTCCCGCCCCGCTCGATGGCAGCGATGCGCGTGCCTTCCACGCACAGCCGCCCCTCGATCACCTCCGATGCGGTCACGATGCGCGCATTGGTGAAGACCTGTGGGGCCAGGCCGGATTCACTGCCCACCTGGGGAGCATCTCGCCACATTCTCGTCACTCCTTCAGCATGTCGGCAGGTTCCGGCAGGCTCGGCTCGAGGCCGCCGCCGGCCTGGCGCCTCGCGCGTCCGGCCGCCGCCTCGATCCGTGTTGCGCAGGTATCGGTGTCGGAACAGACGTAGCGGCGGACGCCGCCATCATCGACGGCCAGCTCATCGAGATAGGTGTCGGCGGATCCGCAGGCGGAGCATCGCGCCGGCCAATGCTGCACGGCGAAGGGATGGTCGTCGAAATCGAGGCTCCGCACGCTGGTATAGGGCGGGATGGCGTAGAGTCGGCGCTCGCGACCGGCCCCGAACAGCGCCAGGGCCGGGCTGCGATGGAGCTTGGGATTGTCGAACTTCGGAATCGGCGAGGGCGAGACGATATAGCGGTCATGGACCTGGACGGGATAGTCGTAGGCGATGGCGATGCTTCCAAAGCGTGCGATGTTCTCGTAGAGGAGCACCGACATCAGGCCGTAGTCGCCGAGGCCATGGATCAGGCGCGTGTCGCGTTCGCGCGGCACCAGGCGGCGGAACGGATCGGGTTGCGGCACCTGGAGCACCAGGATCTGATTGTCGCGAAGCGGCACCTCGGGAATGCGATGCCGGGTCTGGATGATCGTGGCCAGGCTGGCGCGCGGCGTCGTCTGGACGCCGGCGACCTTCTGGAAGAAGGACCGGATGGTGATGGCATTGGTGGCATCGTCGGCGCCCTGGTCGATGACCTTGAGCACGTCGCCCGGCATGATCAGGCTCGCCGTGACCTGGATGCCGCCGGTCCCCCATCCGGGCGGCACCGGCATTTCCCGGCTCGAAAACGGCGTCTGATAGCCGGGGATCGCCACCGCCTTCAGGATGGCGCGGCGAATCGACCGCTTCGTCTGGGCATCGAGATAGGCGAAGCCATGTCCCGGACTCGCGTTGAGATCGCCGAAGGGATCGGTCGTCACGAGACAGGCTCCGTGGTTTCGGGCGCCGCGCGGCGCGCCGCAAAGTCCGATCGCAGCTTGCGCATGAGCTGGAGCTCCGCCTGGAAGTCGACATAGTGCGGCAGCTTCAGGTGCTGGATCAGCCCCGAGGCATCGACGTTGTCGGAATGCGCCATGACGAACTCCTCATCCTGCACGGGATGATTGGCGTCCTCCCCGAACTCGGCCGCGCGCAAGGTGCGGTCGACGATGGCCATGGCGATCGCCTTGCGCTCGGACTGGCCGAAGGCGAGGCCGTAGCCGCGCGTGAACTGCGGCGGCCGCGCTTCGTCGCCCGGGAAGGGGTCCAGCATCTGGCACTCCGTCGCCGCGATCTCGCCGATCGCGACGGTGATCCCGAGCTCCGGGATCACCATGTCCACCAGCACGTCGCCGAAGCGGATTTCGGTGATGAATGGATGGGTGCGGCCATATCCGCGCAGGCTCGAATAGGCGAGCCCGACGAGGAAGCCTTCGTCGGCGCGCGCCAGATTCTGCAGGCGCTCGCCGCGGGACGCCGGAAAGCTCACCGGCTCGCGCGTGAGGTCCCGGGGCGCCGCCTCGTCGGTGCCGACCGGCTCCATCTCCGCGATCTCGCGTTCGGGGCAGTCCCGCCGCTCGAGCGCCCCGTCCCGGCGCAGGAGGCCATCACCCTCCGGAGCGGCCGGGGGCGCCTCGCCGAGAAGATCGAAGTCGATGAGCCGGTGGGTATAGTCGTAGGTCGGTCCGAGAATCTGGCCGCCCGGCACGTCCTTGTGCGTCGTCGAGATGCGGCGGCGGATGGTCATCCCGGCCGGGTCGACCGGCAGGCTCGCGCCGAAGCGTTCGAGCGTGGTGCGCGAGGCCCTGAGCAGAAAGATCGCCTCGGCGAGATCGCCTTGCGCCTGCTTGACCGAGAGCGCGGCCAGCGTGCGGTCGTAGAGAGCACCTTCCGCCATGACCCGGTCGACGGCCAGCCCCAGCTGCTCCTGGATCTGAGCGACCGTGATTTCGGCCAGGCTCGGATCGCCGCGGCGCTTGGCGGCCAGAAGATCGTGGGACGCTGCGATGGCGGCCTCGCCGCCGCGAATGGTCGAATACATCGCTCAGCTCCGCCGTGTCGTTCGTGGCAGGCCGACCACGCAGGCCCCGTCCGTGACGAGGATATCGACACCGAGCGGAAAGCTGCGGCTGTTGCGATCCCATGCCGGCCAGAACCACGCCGGCAGGCCCTCGGGCGACAGCGTGGTGCTGGTCTTGATTCCGGGGCCGAGCAGGCGGACCGGCGATCCGCCGACGAGGCTCGCGACGCACAGGACCAGCGTCGCCGAGCGGTCCGGGTCGTTCGGCTCCCCGGGCCGGAAGGCTTCCAGCGGCGGCATCGCGTCGACGCCGCCGATGAGCGCGAAGGAGGCCGCGCCGGGCTCCTCGGCGAGGGGCGCCGCGCACGCCAACTCCAGGTAGCGCCGGACCGCGGCGACACGAAAGACGGCGTCCAGCCAGACGGGCGTGTCGAAATCGAGCAGGCAATGCGCAATGGCCGCCACGGCGGGCGGCAGCGGACATGCCGGCTCCGCGCGTCCGGCCAGCGCGACGATCTCGCCGGGCCGGCTGAGCGCGCGCAGCAAGCCGCGAAACGCCTGGGCGTCGGCATGGACCGTGCCGGGCGCGGGTCGCGGCGCCAGGCTGGGCGGCGATGCGATGTTCATCACGACTCCTCGCGCACCTGCATGAAGAACTCGACCTTGGTCGCATCGGCCGCCGCGGCCGTCCGCTCCCGCCGCCGCCGGATCCGGTCCTGAAGGTCGGCGAGGACCGTGATGGCGCGGGCGTGGGCCTCGCCCGTGGTCTGCAGGACGGCATCGAGCATGGCCGCGATCGCGGCATGGCGTCTGTCGCGGCCGGCCACGTAGGCCAGCCCGACAACGCCCCCCTCGATCGCCAGCGAACATCGCGTGACCGTCATTTCCCCAAGACCGAACAGGGCGCCGCCGCGGTTGGCCCGCCCGCGCACCATCACCGCGCCGGTCTCGGGAGACCGGATCCAGGAAAAGGACGGCACGGGCGCGAACTCGGCCCAGTGGCGATCGAGATCGTCCGGTCGGGACAGCGCAAGAATTGTCATCCATTCGCTGCGGGTCATCACAATGGCGACGCTCGACATCCTTGGGCCGCAGAGCACAGTTCTTTGGAAGATATCCGGCTTCGCAACAGGCGTATGAAGGCTCTTGGATCAATATTGCTGTTGTCCAACCTGTTTCGTCGGCCGAGCGGGACTTCCCCCGCATTCGGAAGCGGCACGACGGCCGGGCTCGAAGCCTCGGCGAACTCAGGCGGGCGTTGCCATCCATCGAGAACGGATAGAATTTCACCCCATTCGAACGGCTCAATATCCATTGTCGGTGAAAATATCTTTGCAACTCGCAACGTCATGATGTAGTATAAACAGATACTGAAAGCTTTTATAAGTTAAACACTATTCAATATGCCAATTATGCCCACAGATATTCGATGCGACTACCTATATAAATCGCTCGAAAGCGCCAGCGCGCGAGGAGATCATCCGTGGATATTGCTATCGTCGGAGCAGGAGTGGTCGGGTCCTCGATGGCCTTTCACCTGGCTCGGGCCGGGGCGAGCGTCACGGTCTATGAGGCGACGCGCCCGGGTGCCGGCGCCTCGGGGTGCAGCTTCGCCTGCATCAATGCCTTGGCAAAGCGGCCGCGCTTCTATTTCGAGGAGCACCGCGATGCGCGCCGATATCTGCAGGAACTGCTCCGGGACCTCGACGCAAGTCATCTCCTGCATCTCGGGGGCACGGTGCGATGGGCGGCGGGCGCCGGCGAGCAGGCGCAGCTGGAAGGCCTGGCGGGCGAGGTGGCGAACTGGGGCGAGACTGTTCAATGGTTGAGCGCCCGGGCGTTCGCGCAAGTCGAGCCGGACCTCGCCATCCCCGCGACGGCCGACGTCCTGCTTCTGCCGGACGAGGGTTGGCTCGATCTGCTGCGGTTCTCGGCGCTGCTGCTGAGGGCGGCGGCGAATGCCGGCGCCGATGTCCGGTGGCCGGATCCGGTCGTCGCCCTGGAGCCGAGGGGCGGGCAGATCCACGTCACCTCTTCGATGGAGTCCCGCGCCTTCGACTGCGCGGTCCTTGCCGGTGGACCATGGATGTCGGATCTGTCCGTCCTGGGCGTCAGGGCCGTGCCGGTCACGGTCGAGCCGGGGTTGCTGATCACGACCTCCCCGCTCGCCGTCGACCTCCGGCATGTCGTCTATGCCGGCGCGATCCATGTTCGCTCCGACGGGAGCGGCCGGCTGATGGCGGGCTCGGCCGCGATCGGCATCGACGACGCGCCAGCGCTGATGTCCGGCCTGGGCGAGATTGTTCCGATCTGTCGGAGGCTTGCGCCCGAGTCGGTCCGCATCGGCCTGCGCGCGGTGCCACGCGATGGGCTGCCGATTGTCGGCCATCTGCCCGACGAGCCCCGCATCTACGTCGCGTCCATGCACAGCGGTGCCAATCTCGCCGCCCATGTGACGCGCTTCGCGGCAGCCGAGATCCTGCAGCAGCAGGCGAGCGGGGCTCTCCAGCACTACCGGCCGGAGCGGTTCGCGGCTGACCCCGGCCTCGTCGCCGGGAATTGAACCGGGGCAAGGACCCCGATGGCGGTTGAACATCAGCATTTGCCGCGATCGGCCTCGATGCCGACGCGACGCAGGCTGCCGGCCATGGCCGTGCCTCGACCCTGCCGGGCATCCGCGCGCTTGCCGAGGTGGGGGATCACGCTGCCGGCGACGACCACTGAAATGCCCGCAGCTTCCACCGGTCCCGGAGCGCGGCCCGAGACGGCAACCGCGACGATCGCGCCAAGGCCGGGCCCCACGGCTGCGTAGAGCGACACCCACGCCACGTCGATCCGCGAGAGCGCGAAGCTATAGGCGAGGTAGCTCGCTGCCGACGACACGAAGATCAGAAAAGCGAACGACGGCCAAAGGCCTGGGAGCGCGGGGAGGCCCGAGACATCGCCGACGAGTACCAGGCCAAGGCCGGTGAGCAAGGCCCCGCCGGTCACCTGCAGGGATGCCGCCCGATGCCACGGCAGCACGACCGTGTTCAGGTGACGGCTGATCGCAGGCCCGACGGCAGCGCACGCGATGGCGGCTAGAACAAGGGCGAATCCGGCGGCCTGGTTGGCACCGACCGGATTGCGCTGGACTGCGAGGAGGACGAGCCCGGCAAAACTGACGGCGAGGCCGTATTTCAGGGTGCTTGGCGGCCTCTCGCCCAGCAGGATCACGCCGACGAAGGCGGTTGCGGGAGGCTGCAAGGCCCATAGCAGGACCAAGGTCACACTGTCGAGCCGGGCCGCGCCCGCCACGTTCAACAGGAGAACCACGCCGGGCTGCAGCAGGCCCAGGCCAAGGCCTTTGGCCAGGGCGCCGGGTGCAATGCTTCCTTCTTTCCACAACATGAAGCTGATCAGCCAAAGCACGATGGCGCTACAGCCGAGCTGAACGCTCAGAATGTGCAGGACGGAGATAGACTCCGTAAGGCTCTTTTGAACGAGGAAGCCAATCGGAGCGATACCAAAGGAGAACATGGCGGCAAAATGGCCGCTGGAAGCCGCCCATCCCGGCGATCGCAGCTCGAGGTGTCTTTCCATCGTTCAACAACTCGGGTATCGCAGGTGACGTCTTCGTGGCACGACGTAGAAGACGGCGACTGCATGGGCTCTCTAGAGAGGAATGAGCGTAACCGTTACGGTCGCTTCGGATTCCAAGACGGTATCGCGTCGACCGGCATAGTGTTCATCGGCCCAGAGCTCCATTCCCCGCATCATGCGCTCGTAGACATCATCGGGGATGTCCCAGCAGATGCTGACGATTCGCTCACGGAACATGCTCAGGAGCTCTTCGATTGTCGCTTGCACCGGCCAGCGCGCAAGGATGATGGTCGTCGTGGATGCGCGCGGCACGCCGAGATGGGCCAGAACGCCCTCGAGCCCCCCGGAAAAGCCCCGATGCAGGCGGCCGGCCCCGTATTCCAAGGCGAGCAGTTGCCATTCGATGTCGAAGGCGCGCCGCAGGATCGTGGTCGTCTCGGATTCGAAGATGTAGAGACCACCGGGTTTGACGACACGACAGATTTCGTTCAGGACGCCTCGCCAATCCGGTACGCAATGCAGCATGCCCGCGGTTATGGCCACATCATGCGAGGCATCCGGCAGGGGAAGCGCCGTGCCGTCAGCCTCGATCAGGTCCATCCGGGCGGCTGTTCCGTCGAGTTTGCGCCGCAACTGCGACAACATGCGCGGCGAAATATCGATGCCGGTGTAGGGATAGCCGCGCTTTGCGATCGGCAGCGCAAAGCGGCCGGTGCCGATTCCCGGTTCGATGAAGCGGGCGCCCGGAGGAACACCCGCCGCGGCGAGAATCCCGCTGGCGATCGTCTCGTCGACACCGATGGGGAATCCGCGTGTCGCATCATATCGCTCCGCGATCACGTCGAAGGAAACACCGCTCATGACTGGCACGCCTCCGCAATCGGTCTGACAACGCCGCCGCATGGATGGTGTCGTCGGCTCGGAGGGGCCGATGCCGATCGGCGCCGGCCCACGACGGCCGGCACGCTCACCCCTTGCTGGCGAAGATCGCCTCCGTCTGATAGGGCAGCGAGATATGTCCCGACGCATCGCGATAGCGATCGAAGAGCGCGAGAGCCTCGTTCACCAATCCATCGTGCCCGTCCGACTTGATCGCCTTCTGGACGACGGTCGACGAGAGCACCAGCCCGCGCATGGCATTCCGGTCGAAGGACTCACGCCATAGCCAGGATTTTCGAGCGACATCGGTGAATTCCGGCCGCTGCAGGAGCTCGTCTTCGAGCTCGACCTCTTCATAGGTTCCGCGACTGTTCGGGCGACGGTCGCGCTCATAGTCCGCCACGCGGCTTTCGAGGAGAGCGAGATAGGCCGGCAGGAAATCGCTTTCCGCGTAGCGGAACTTGTTGTGGACGAGGGCGAGCAGGCCTTTCGGCTGCAGCACGCGCGCGACCTCGCGATAGAAGGGCGGCCGGTCGAACCGCGGTGCGGCGCCGGCCGCGCAGACAACCTGGATCGACCCGTCCTCGAAGGGCAGGTCCTCCGCAAGGCCGTCGACATAGCGGATGGAGCGCTCACCACCCCCGCCGAGCTCGACGGCCCGCCGCCGCATGTCGGCATTCGGCTCGAGCCCGACCACCTGCATGGACGGCGCCAGACGCTCCGCGAGAAGGCGCGTGAACAGCCCTGTGCCGCAGCCGATGTCGACGGCCACGTCCGCCGTGGACGTGCCGGCCGGGCGGCGCCGGTTGATCTCCGCGACCGCCTCCGCCGAATAGGCGGGACGATGGTCGTAGAACTCGGCTATCCCGTCAAACTCGGTCCACTGATTGACGTCGCTGCGGGTGCTGATGGTCGTCGCGAGCATTGGAGACCTCCGTCACATGAGATGGCCGGGCTGGGCCGACCGGGATCGCCCGTTCTTCGCCGGTCAAGTCGACGATACGGCGAGGACGTCGTGGTGATGGCCGTGGGGAAGAAGCGCGGCGACGCGCCTCAGCGCCTCGTCGAGCTCCGCACGGTCGCTCTGCTTGCCGATGGTCAGCCGGACGGCGGGGACCTCATGCGCGCTTTCGGTCGCGAAGGACCGGCTGCCCTGCACGATGACGCCCGCCTGTTCCAGCGCATGGACGAATTCGACCGAGGATCCGCGGCCGGCCGGGACGGCGAGCCAGACATGCAGGGCTTCGGGCTTCGTCATGTGCGGAAAGCCGGCCAGAGCCGCGGCGACGATGCGCTGGCGCGCCGCGGTCTCGTCCCGGATGTCGTTCAGGACCCGCTGCGCCGCACCGCTGCGGATCCATCTGGCCGCAACCGCCGCCTGAAGCGGCGCCGGGAACCAGGTCGACATCAGCCGGAGCGGCTGCACGATCTTCTCGGCCAGCCGCGCGCTGGGGGCGAGCACGTAGCTGATCCGCAGGCCGGTCGCGACGCATTTGGCCAGTCCCGCCGCATAATAGGCGACATCCGGCGCCAGGGCCGCGATCGGCGGCGGCGCCTCGCGGGGCAGCAGGCCGTAGACGTCGTCTTCGACGATCGGGACACCGTGCCGACGCGCCACTGCGGCAAGCTCCAGCCGCCGCACCTGCCCCATGATGGCCGTGGTCGGATTCTGCAGGGTCGGCATCACGAACAGGGCGCTGGGGCGCTCCTTCCGGCAGATGCTGTCGAAATCGTCCGGAAGCGCCCCCTCGCCGTCCATGGCGACCGTTGTGGTCCGCATGCCGAGCAGCCGCGCATAGGCGTGGATGCCGTGATAGGTCAGCCGCTCCGTCACCAGCAGGCCGTCCCGCCCGACGAGCCCGGCAAAGAGCAGGAACAGCGCGTTCTGCGTGCCATTGGTCACGATGACCCGGTTCGGGTCCGGCACCTCGCGCAACCGCATCGCCAGCCAGGCGGCGCCCGCGGTGCGATCGCTCTCGAAGCCGGCGAAGCGATGGTGCCGAAGCAGGCTATCCGCTTCATCGTCCGCCTCGATCTCACGCAACGTGTCTTTGAGAAGATCCCCGAGATAGGGCGGCATCGGCGGCGTCGTGCGCGTGAGATCGATGACCTTGGTGATCTGGCTTCCGTCCATGCTTGCCTCCAACTGTTCAGGGCCGCCACGGCGCGCCTTCGTGCGGCGCGTCACTGGCAGGCGGACCGCCCGCCATCGACGTTGAGGATCTGTCCGGTCACGAAGCCGGCAGCCGGCGAGCCAAGGAACAGGACCGCCGCAGCCACGTCGGCCGGTTGCGCCAGACGCCCGAGCGGGATCGGCGTGACGGCCCGCTGCAGCCAGGACGGGTCAGCGGCGAGGCTGCGGTTCTTGTTGGTCAGGACCGGACCGGGCGCGACGCCGTTGACGGTGATGCCGTAAGGGGCGAGCTCGGCGGCATGCTGCCTGACGAGCAGCGCCAGGCCGCCCTTGGCGCAGCAGAAGGCGGAATAGCCGCGCCCGCTGAGGCCGAGCATCGCCCGCAGAGACAGGAGATGGATGTGCCTGCCGCCCTGCGCCGCCGCCACCTGCCGGGCGGCGACGGCCTGCGCCAGGAACATCGCCGCCTTGAGATTGACCTGATAAACCTGATCAAAGGCCTCCTCGGTGACCTCGAGCAGAGGCTGCTCTCGCTGCACGCCGAGACAGTTGACGAGCAGATCGATGCTCCCATGCTCGCGCACGGTTTCGTCGACGACGGCGCGGAAGCTCTCTGGGCGCCGCGCCTCGAGCACGATACCGGAAGCCGACGTCCCGGCCTGGCGGGCGAGACCGCCGGCGACCTTCATGGTCCGGGCGGCATCGTGGCCGGCGATCGCCACGGCAGCGCCATTCGCCGCCAGCGCCGAGGCGACGGCTCGCCCGATCTCCCCGTAGCCGCCCGCCACCAGCGCCACCTTGCCGGCGAGATCGAAGAGCGCCATGCGATCGAGGCCCCGCGTCAGGTCGGCGGCAAGATCCTCCCCGTCCGGACAGGTCGCCGCAACGCTCGCCGGCGCCTCGAACCGCGCCTGCGTCCCGGTCGGCGTTCCCGCGCTCATGCCATCCGCACCGCTCGCCATCGCGCCTCTCCGAATTGACCGATGAAGACCGGCCCCCTGTGCTCGTCGGCCGCAGCTCCAAGACGGACCGTGCCGTGCAGCGCGCCGTCGGGCGCCGCCATGCCCTCGAAGCTGTAGTAGTGGGACATCGGCACGTGCCGGTGCACGGCCGTGAACGAGACCCGGCGGCCTGCGACATGGCCCGACACCGAGCCGGTCGAACCGGCCGCAACCTGCTCGCCACCCAACCGGTCGCCGTGCTGGGCAAGGCGCAGCCGATCGCCACGATCCCGGTGGAGGAAGGCGATCGACAGCTGCCATTCGCCGGTCAGGTCGGTTTCAGCGGCCGGCGCCTCGGCGACGGCGCGGCGACGGCCCCCCTCGCCCAAGGCGCGCGCCAGCATTCGCGCGACCAGCAGAACCTCGTCGTCCCCATGCAGATTGAAGGCATCGAGAACGACGAAGTCCTCACCGGCCCAGAAATCATGGATCAGGACCCGCGGCGAGGATGCCAGCAGAGCCCGGCGAAGATCCTCGCCGGTCCGCGACGAGGCCGCGCGGGTCCAGGACACGCGCAGCCGCGGGACCGAGACCGAGGCCCCCGCCGGGATCAGGGTGGTGGCGATGCCCGGCGCGCCCGCCAGCGCGTCGGCGAGCAGGGTCAGGCGACGGGTGCAGAGCGCTTCTTCGTGCGCGCCGGCCGCGCCGGCCATGTCTCCCAACCGAAACCAGCGTTCGACGGCGGCGATCGCCCCGACGATCTCCTCCTTGCCGACCTTCATCGGGCGGCCGAAGGCCTGATGGGGGGCCCCGTTGAGCCAGGCCGCCCGACAGAGCGGCCCTGACCCGAGCAGGAGCCCGGTCGATTGCGGCCCGCGCAGATATTTCCCGCAGGAATAGGCGACGAGGCTGGCGCCCCGGCTGAGCCATCTGTCGGGGCGATCCGGCCGCAGGCCGGCCGCGTCGACCAGGATAGGCACGTTCGCCTTGCGGGCGAGCGGGACGATGTCGTGCAGCGGCAGCAGCGTCTGCGGCCCTGACCGTCCCAGCACGCAGATCATGACGACCTTGTCGTCGATCACGGCGGCGAGCTCGGCCACGCTGGCGACGGCGACGATTTCGGCGCCGGCCATCCGGATGGCGCCGTCATAGTCGAAACGCTGGTCCGCCGGAATGACGACCCGGTTCGGCGCGCCCTGGACGTGCGGCAGGCGCAGCATCAGCGCGGGGTCGTTCCCGGCGATGCAGGCGGCGGTCGCGAGCGCCAGCGCCGCGGCCGAGCCCGCGGTCACGATGCCCCATTCCGCCCCGGTCAGCTCGGCGACCCGCCGGCCCGCGCCCTCGGCGAGCTCGTCGAGATCGACGAACGCGTCGGCCGCCGCCGCCATCGCCGCGAGGACGTCCGGCGCGGGACTGCTGCCGCCATGGTTGGTCCGCACGCCGGCGCAATTGATCACCGGCTCGACGCCGAGCGCCCGATAGATCCAGCCGGGCCGGCGATCCGCCGGCGCGGGCCGCCCGGCCGGTCGAGCCCGAGGGACGAGGATATCCATCACGCCCATCCCTGGATGGCGAGGGCACCCGAGGCCAGCACGCTGAAGACCGTCACGACGCCGTACATCGCTCCGCTCAGCGCCGGCACGCGGATCGACGACACATGCAGGATCGCCAGCGCCAGGAAGACGAGGCTCAGGACGGGTGGGAACAGATCGGCCGGCAGCCAGCCGCGCACGAGGAACAGGACGGCGAGGACGGGGACGTCGTAGGACAGGGGCACGCCGGTGAAGCGGCCGTCGCTCGACAGGCCGAAATTGCTGAAGTAGCTGAGCCGCAGAGCCCCTGCGAGCACGAGCGCCGCGCCGGCGATCGAGGCGAGGAGCCCTTGCCGGCCCTCCTGCATGACGACGATCGCCGGAAAGATCGCGCCGTAGAGAAGATCCGCCAGGCCGTCCAGGCTCTTGCCGATCCGGGCGGTATCCGCCGCGCGGTTTCGCGTCCGCACGGCGACGACACCGTCGAGATGGTCGCAAAGCATCGCCCACAGGACCGTCGCCACGGCGAGCTCCAGGTGCCCGGACAGGGCGAAATGCAGGCCGAGCGCCGAGAACAGCAAGCCCGCCGCCGTGATGGCATTGGCTGGATCGGCGAGATAGCGGACCATTGTCTCCTCCCCCGTCGCAAGGACGTGTCACCGCGCCTCAAGTCGGCAGCAGCGTGCCCGACAGGAACATGGCTTCGGCGGAGCGCAGATCCTCCACGCTGTCGACCTCGTACCACTTCAAGTCGCCGCAATTCACGGCTGCGAGGGCCAGGCTGCCGCCGCCGACGAGGCCCGCAAGCACCTCTTCGACATAGGCCCTGGTCGCGCCCGCGGCGACCAGTCCGCCGAGGGCCGGGACGAGAAGCTCGCGCAGCGTGGCGCCGGTGAACCGGAACAGATTGATGGTCTTGAACAGCTCTTCCCGCGCGAACTGCCCGCCGGTCTGTTTCAGGCGAAAGCCTTCGACATATCCCGTCGGCGACAGCGTCACGGCAGTCCCCTCCATCGCAGCGGTGAACGGCGCAACCGCGGCGACGTCGCCGGTCGGACAGGCTGCGAGGCGCTGCAGGAGGTCAGGCGCGAAGAACACGTCGCCTTCGAGCAACACGGCGTCCCCGGCGGCGGACAGCGCCTCGCGGGCGAGCCAGAGAGAATAGGCGCTGCCCGTATGCTCGAAGACCGAGGATTCGACATAGGCGACGTCCATGCCGCGGAAGCGGTGACCGCAAGACGCCCGGATGGCGTCCTTGCGGTACCCGACGACGATCGTCGTTTTCTTCACGCCCGCCTCCGCGAGAGCGCCGAGGGCATTGTGCAGGATCGGCACCCCCCCGACGGCCACGAGCGGCTTGGGGCAGTGGTTCGTCAGCGGGCGCAGGCGCGAGCCCAGCCCAGCGGCGAGAATGACTGCCTGTGTCGGCAGGCGCGGTATGGACATGGCCGGCTCCTTCGGCGATCACGCAACCGCCCGTTGTGGGCGGGCCAGGGCGTTGAGCGTTGTGACGAGGCGCGTGAGGCCGCGCTCCAGAAGGTCGGGAAGGACGCCATAGGTCAGACGCAGACCCGCCGCGTCGCCGAACGCACTGCCCGAAACCGTGGCGACGCCGGCCTCGGCGAGCAGCAGCCGGGCAACGTCGTCGGCATCCGCGACCCCGCCGTCGCGCGGCCGCGCCGCGAGAAGGTCGGAAAGATCGAGATAGAAATAAAAGCCGCCCTGGGCCGCAACGACGGGCACCTGGACGAGTTCGGACAGGATGGCCAGACCACGCGCGCGCTGGCCGCTCAGCCGCTCCCGAAGGTCATGGGCAAAGGCATCCGGCTCGTCCTGCAGCAGGTGCGCCAGGACGGCATGCTGCGCGATCACGTTCGGATTCGAGGTGGTATGGCTCTGCACCGCCTTGACGGCCGCGATGACGTCCTTGGGCCCGGCCACGTAGCCGAGCCGCCAGCCGGTCAACGCCAGGGACTTGGAGAAGGAATTGACGATCAGCGTGCGATGCCGCAGCTGCGGTGCCGTCCTGACGAAATTGTGGTGCTCGAGCGGCGGGTGCACGAAGCTGCCGTAGCACTCGTCGAAGATCACCCAGAGATCGTGCAGCGCAGCGAGCTCGGCGATGTCGCGGAGCAACGCCTCGCCGAACACCGCGCCGACCGGATTGCTGGGCGTGTTGACGACGATGGCGCGCGTCGCCGGCGTCACCGCTTCCGCAAGCTTTTCGATGCTGGGCACGTAGCCGCTGGCGCGGGTTCCGACAAGGACGGGCCGTGCGCCGACGAGCCGCACCTGGGCGGGAAAGGTCGCCCAATAGGGAGCCGGGATGATCACCTCGTCGCCGGGATCGAGGAGGGCCAGCGCGATATTGAACAGGGCCTGCTTTGCGCCGGCGGTCACCGCGACTTCATCGGCAATCCAGGCGTGGCCCGTCTCGCCGGAGAGGCGTCTCGCGATGACCGCGCGCAACGGCTCGATGCCGACGGTTTCGGTGTAGCGGTTCTCGCCACGCTCCAGGGCGGCGAGCGCCCCCGCGACGACCGCGTGAGGCGGCGCGGACGCCACTTCACCGGCCGAAAGATCGACGATCTCCTTGCCCGTCGTCGCGAATGCCTTGGCGGCGGCCCGCGCGCCTGCCGTTCCCGATGTCGCGACCAAAGTCATGCGCTGCGCTAACATGGGCGCTTCTCTCACCTTCGAATGTTGGGTGGATTTCAGGACTTGCGGCGCCGTCCTGCCGGCGTCACGCACCGCCGAGGCCTGACGAGAGGTAGCGCTTCTCGGCGGCTGCGAGCTCGTCATAGCGCAGAAGGCCGAAGACCTCGTCGAGGCTGGCGATGTCGCCCTCGATACCGGCGATGCCCTCCTCGGACAGGATCCGTCCGCAGACCTGACGCATGGCCGCAACGGCCGCACGCATGGCGTGATTGGCCCAGATGACCGTCGAGATCCCGGCGGTCCGATAGACCGAAACCGGCGTCCGGTAATATTTGGTTGGAACGATGATCAATGGCAGCCGGTTCTGCCACAGTTGCGCGAAGGCCAGGATCTCATCGGCCGTGCTCAACCGTGAGTGGATCAGGATGGCGTCGGCCCCCGACTCGGCATAGGCATGCGCCCGTTTCAGCGCCTCCTCCTGACCATGGCCGGCAATCAGGGCCTCGACGCGCGCCACCAGAACGAAGTCGCTGTCGCCGACCGTATCCTTCACCGCACGCAGACGCCCGCAGAACTCCCCGATCTCGGCCAGGGGATGATGGTCGCCGACGAAGGAATTCATCTTCGGAAACCATTTATCTTCCAAACAGATCCCTGCTGCGCCCCGCTGGCACATCTTGGCAGCGACGAGCCGGGCGTTGTTGAAGTTGCCGAACCCGGAATCCCCGTCGACGAGGATCGGCACCTGCACCGTCTCGGCCATGCGCTCGACCGCGTCGACCATTTCGCTCCAGGATGCCTCGTTGGCATCGCGATAGCCGAGGCTCGATGCGATCGACAAGCCGGAGGCCCACAGGCCCCGAAAACCACAGCGCTCGGCTATCGTAGCGGAAAGCGCGTCATGAGCTTCCATCAGAAATGACAGCTCGTCGGACAAGACAAGCTTGCGAAGGCTCGAGGCCCTGTCGGTTCGGGCTCGAGCGTCGACGCCGGTGGGAAACCCTGGAGCGTACATGGTCGTCTCCCCGTCATATTTCCCGTCATCTGCCCGTCACATTTCAAGACTCTAGGCTTGACATTGTAAGCTGGCAATGGAAGTTTGCGATGTCACATATGATATATCACTTTGTAATCTGACGCGGTTCTCAAGTGCGTTTCGAGGCGCCGTCGCTCAAATGGTCGGCGCATCGTACAGTGTAGGGGGACGGTCACGCGGTCGCCTCGGCGCGAGATTCCGGGCACCTTCTCAGTTTGAGTCACGGGGCTGGCGATCGACCGGAGTCCTAGTCGCATTGCGCTTCGTCGGGAGCGCGAATGGACGCCGGAAGCTGCGGAGCACAAGGCCGTGGACAATCATCTTCTGCGTGATCCTGGCAAGAGCGATCATGTCTACAGTGCGCTCAAGCGGCTCGTGACGAACGGTCGGTTCCGACCTGGCGAAAAGCTCGGCATTCGGAAGCTTGCGGATGATCTGGGCGTCAGCACGACGCCGGTTCGGGAAGGTTTGATCAGGCTTGCCTTGGAGGAATTCATCCTTACGTTTCCAAGCGAAGGATTTTTCACCAAGCCGTTTGATGTCGAAGAGGCCAAGGCCGATCTTGAGCTGGTGTTCATGATCGAGAAATACGGTATCGAAGCAAACATTGCTCATTTTACGCTTGATGGCCTTCGCAATCCTTTGAATGAAATTTCAGGCGATCCCGGCAACGACATCTCGAAACTGGTTCTCTTTCTCGAGCAGCTGACGAGGCGTTTGAGCGGCCTTTCCGGCAATGAAAAGGCTACGCGCGTTGCCGACCGAACCAACGAGAGGCTCCACTACATCAGGCTCGTCGAACTGGAGCGCCCCGCCAATAGGCATGAGATTCTTACTTCCACGGGACAACTGATCGAGCAGCTGCTGAAGCGATGCAGCGATGAAGCGGTAGCGTTGCTTCATCATGCGCTGGAGCGGCAGGTGCGTTGCCTGCCGGAGATCGTGAACGAGGCGAACGGCCGGGCTCTCAAGGCATCGCCGCAGGTGGCCTAGATGCCTTGCGACCGGCTCGGCATTGGCCGAAGATCGACATTCCGAGGGCGCAAAATGAAGGTCAGCCGGGAGATATGGCGGTTGCGGCCGATTTCGGACGCCGCTCGCCATTTGGTGCGATCTAGTTCGGCGAATACTGCGATGCTCGCGTTGCGTCCTGAGGAGGCGCCCGCATCCCGTCGAGGACCGCCGAGAGGCTGTCGAAGCCCGCCTGCACATCGGCCTCGATAGCACGGCGAAGCGCGCGCGGATCACGGTTCCGCATCGCTCTGAGCGCGGCGTCGTGATTGCGGACACCGGTCCGGGTCCGATCAAATTCCGGATAGAGCATGTTCAACGACGGACCGATCTGAACCCACAAGACCTCCACGATGCGGAAGGTCACAGGCATGTCCGCAAGCCTATAGATCCGAAAATGAAAGGTACTGTTGTGCTCCAGCACACCCCGATAGTCGGCCCGGTCCATGGCCGCGACAAGCTCTCCCTGCACCTTCTCGAGATAGGCGAGATCCGCGGTGGAGGCGTGCGCGATGGCAGCCTCGGCGAGCAATCCTTCCAGAATGAACCGGAGTCGGTAGATCTCGGAGGTCTGCTTGATGCCGAGAATGGGCACATAGTAGGATCGGTTCAATCCGGCAAGGAGAGCGCCTTCGGAGGCAAGTCGACTCAAAGCCTCGCGCGCGGGCGTGAAGCTTACGGCGAGAGCGGCCGCCAGTGGTCGGATGGTAATTTTCTGACCTGGCGCAAATCCACCACTTAACAATTTCTGTTGAATTTGAAGATAACATTGCTCCGTCAGCGTTGTCGCTCGCGTGACTGCGGATATATCTGATAAAAGGCTCTTTGACTTCACGAGAGCGCCTTGTGCTTATTGTTCTCGACGACCGGGAGCCGCACTGAGAACTTTAGACAAAAACGAACGATATATCAAGTATCACCGCATGAAGGGAGTTGCCCGTGGCCGCAATCGGGCTGATCGATCTGAGCAAGGACTTTGGGGCAGCGCTTGCGCTCGATCGGATGACGCTGAGGATCCGCGAGGGCGAACTCGTAACAATCCTCGGGCCGAGCGGATCCGGCAAGACGACGGTCCTATCGCTCATCGCCGGCTTGATCGATCCCAGCAATGGGTCGATTTTCCTAGGTGATCGCGATGTTACCCGATTGCCCCCGGCGCGGCGAAATATCGGCTTCGTCTTCCAGAACTATGCGCTCTTTCCCCATCTGTCCGTCTTCGACAATATCGCCTTTCCCCTGAGCATCCGGAAAAGGCCGAGCAGAGACATCCAAGACCGCGTCCGGGACATGCTTGCCCTCGTGCGCCTGGACGGCTTCGAGGAGCGCCGCCCCGATCAGCTCTCCGGCGGCCAACAGCAACGGGTGGCCCTGGCTCGCGCGCTCGCGTTCGAGCCGGACGTGCTCCTCCTGGACGAGCCGATGGGCGCGCTCGACCGCGGCCTGCGGACCGAGCTCCAGGCGGAGCTGCGCGACCTGCAACGAAGGCTCGGCGTCACGACCGTCCTGGTGACGCACGATCAGGAGGAGGCGCTGTCGCTGTCGGACCGCGTTGCCGTGCTGGCGCTGGGGCAGCTTCAGCAGATCGCAACGCCGGAGGAAATCTATCGGCGACCCCGCAATGCGTTCGTGGCCGGCCTGCTGGGGGCTGCCAACATCCTTGAGGGACGCATGGAAACCGGGGCCGATGGCCGGCGCGGCCTGCGCGCCCCGACGGGAGAGCTTCTCAGGGTCGACGCGCCCTTCGAGGCCCAGGAGGGCAGCCGCCTCCAATGCCTGATCCGTCCGGAAGGACTGCGGGTCGCCTTACGCGACGACTCCGAGGGCGCGCTCAGGGCCGTCGTCAGCGACGCCGTCTTTCTCGGCCAGGCGGCGCGATATCACCTGACCACGGAAGCAGGCCGATCCCTGGTTGCATCCAGCGCCCCTGCAGGCCCTTCCCTCCTTCGCCGCGGTGATGCCGTCATGGTAAGCTGGGATGAGGCCGACATATGGGTCTTTCCCGAGAGCGACGGCGCACCAGGCCCGCGATGACGATGGGGAGTGACGGTGAGATTTTCTCACGCTCGAAGGATATGCCTGGGCTCCCTGCTGTCCGCGGCGATGACGCTGCCGACGCTGGCCGGGCCGGTGACGGAAATCCGCATCCTCGCGGGTGGCGGCCCATCCGGCCGGGCGGTCGAGCAGGCCTATATCAAGCCGTTCACGGCCAAGAACGGCGTCAAGGTCGTCCGCGAGACCCTGACCGCGCCGCCTCTCGGGGCGCTTCGCGCCATCGTGGCATCGGGGCACAGCGACGCGGTCCTTCTCGAGGTCGGAGGCCCCGGGGTCGCGGCGGCCAAACGGCTCGGGCTCATCGAGCCGCTGGATTGGGCCGCGATCGATCCCGCCCCGCTGTATCCCGAAGCCAGGGATACCCATGCCCTTGGCTATCAGTATTTTTCCGTCGCAGCCGTGTGGCGGGCGGATGCCAAGCCCATTGCGACATGGCGCGATTTCTGGGATGTCGCTGCGTTTCCGGGGCGGCGCTCCCTGCCCGACAATCCGTATTATGCCCTTCCCATCGCGCTGCTCGCCGACGGCGTGCCGCCGGAGCAGCTCTACCCCCTCGATCTGGATCGCGCCTTTCGCAGCCTGCAGCGGCTCGAAGAGAATGTTGCCGTCTGGTGGTCAACGGGGCAGCAGCCGGTGCAGCTCCTGCTCGACAACGAGGTCCAGTATGCGGCGGCCTATTCGGGCCGCGCGGTGCGCGATCCGCGGTTGCGCTATACCTTCAACCAGGGGCTCCTGGCCGTGAGCTATTTCGTGGTTCCCAAAGGGGCGCCGCCCGAGCACAAATCGGCCGCATGGAAGCTGCTTCACGAAATGACGCTGCCCCAGAACCAGGCGGTTGCCGCCGGCATCGTCTCGTACACGGGCAGCAGCACCGACCTCGATTCCCTCCTGCCGGCTGACCGGCTCGCGGAATTCCCCACGGCCCGCGAGAATCGGCAGAAGCAAATACCGGCCAACGACCAATATTGGTCCGACCATTCCGACATGGTCGAGCAGAGATGGCAGGAATTCAAGCTGGGGCTCTAGAGTATGATCGCTTCAAGTTGAATCGATCACACTCTCTATCTCTTTGTTTTTACGCATTGTCTTAACGCGAACCGAGTGCTGGTTCGCTGAAAAATGCTCTGGCACGCTCGGAATCAGATCCACACCGTACGAGGGCAGATGTGGCTGGAAGCATGCACGGCTGGCTCGACAAACGCCGATCGATCCGCTCGCTCGGCTATGTCCTGCCGTTGCTCATCCTGATGCTCTTCGCATTCGACCTGCCCATGCTCGGAGTCCTTGCTTTCAGCCTCTCGCCGCCGGATGTCACGCTTGCCGCGTATCGCGAAATTCTCGAAACGCCAAGCTACCTCAGGATCATCGGTCGAACGGTCGGAATCGCGGCCCTGACAACCCTCATCTGCGTCGCCGTCGCCTATCCCGTCGCCTACTGGATGAGGGGGCTCTCCGCGCGCGGGCGTCTGCTGGCGGTCGCGCTCATCGTCACGCCGTTCTGGGTCAGCGTCCTCGTGCGCACCTACGCCCTGATCGTCCTGCTCGGTTCGGCCGGGATCGTCAATTCGATCCTGCTCTATGCCGGACTCGCCAGCAAGCCGATCCCGTTCCTCTACAACACGGTCGGCGTCACGATCGGCACGGTCAATGCGCTGCTGCCGCTCGCGATCCTGCCTCTCTTCGCCGCCATGGCGAGGGTTGACGAGCGGCTGCTGCAAGCCGCAGCCACCCTGGGCGCTGACGAAGCCACCATCTTCCGGCGCGTGCTGTTGCCGCTGACCTTTCCGGCCTTGGCCACGGCATCCATCCTGGTCTTTTCGATGACCCTCGGATTTTACGTCACGCCGGCCATTCTCGGGGGCGGGCGCGTGCCGATGATCGTCAGCCTGCTCGATCTGTTCATCAATCGCCTGCCGCGCTGGGAGCTGGCTTGCGCCCTGTCGATCGGCCTCATGGGCATTGCCGTCGGCGGGTATTGCCTGAGCCTGGGCATCGGACGCCCCCAGAGGGAGATCCGCTGACATGGCTGGGCGACAGGGGGCGGAAGGGCATGCCCGGGCGACGAGCGCCGCCTGGCATCGTCCGCGGGCCACCCGGCTGGTGAGCCGCGGTCTCGCCGTCCTCTTTGCGCTTGTCGTGGCCTTCCTCTGCGGGCCTGCGGCCATCGTCGTGTCGATGTCGTTCTCGAGCGCGAGCTCCCTGCAATTTCCCCCGCCCGGCCTGTCGCTGCGCTGGTATGCGGCGTTCCTGACCGATCCCGGATGGCTGGCGGCGGTTCGAACCTCGTTTGCCGTCGCCTTCGTCGCAAGTGTCGGCGCGCTGATCGTGGGAAGCCTGGGCGCCTACGGCCTGGTCCGCGGCAGTTTCCGCGGCCGCTCGACAATGGCGTTCAATGCCATCGCCCCTCTCATGGTGCCCCATATCGTTCTGGCGATTGCGCTCTACATCCTGTTCGCGCGCACCGGCCTGCTCGGCACTCTGACGGGCTTGATGATCGCGCACACCGTGCTTGCCGTTCCTTACGTCGTGCTCGTCATGACGGCGGCGCTGCGTGCCTTCGACGTGCGGCTGGAGCAGGCAGCCTATACCCTGGGCGCGTCGTGGAGGGTGTTCGTCTGGCGGATCCTGCTGCCCAATCTTTTGCCGAGCTTGGCGATCGCCTGGATTTTCGCCTTCGCGACGAGCTTCGACGAAGTCACCGTCACGGTCTTTCTCGCGGGGCCTTACGAGACGGTGCCCAAGCGCATGTTCAGCGAGCTGATGGTCGAGGTCGATCCAATCATCACGGTCGTCGCGTCGCTGACCATCGCCTTGAGCCTGATCGGCATCGCCGCGATGGCTCCCGTGGCGCGCCGCCTCGGCATGCTGCCGCTCGGCCACGCCCTTTCACGCCCGTCAAATTGATGCCGCCCCGAGGCTGAGCCCGCCGCAGACATACAGGTTCTGGCCGGTGATGAACCCGGCATCGGCCTGGAGGAAGAACGCGACGGCGGCGGCTACATCTTCGGGACGACCCATGCGGCCGACGGGGATCGAGCGCGTCAGATGCTGGACGGCGGGGTCGTCGGCTTTGCTGTTCTGGCGAAACATCTCCGTCTCGATAGGCCCTGGACTGACTGCGTTGAGCGTGATGCCGTCGGGTGCCAGCTCGAGAGCCAGGCTCCGGCTCAAGCCGATGACGCCAGCCTTGGTCATGCCGTAGAGCGTGCGATGGGTCTTGCCGAGCGCTGCGCGGCTGCCGAGATTGACGATGCGGCCATGACGACGTTGCCGCATCTGCGGCGTGACGGCCTGGATGCATTGCAGCACGGCCCGGACGTTGAGCTCGATGAGGCGGCGAAGGTCGGGCCACGAGAGATCGTCGATGCCCGACACGGAGACCGCGGCAGCGTTGTTGACGAGATTGTCGATGCGATGCCGCTGCGTCACTTCAGCGAGCACGCGTTCGGTTGCGACTTCGTCGCTGAGATCCACGGCGTACCACATGCCGGGGCAGCCTCGCGCTCGACTGCGGGAGAGATGGATGACCTCATGGCCATCGGCCACGAGCCGTTCCGCAATGGCGAGCCCGATGCCGCGGCTCGCGCCGGTGATGAGCGTCACCGGAGGCTGGTCAGAGGAAGAGAGCATCGGCGCCAGCCTCACTCCACGGCGGTCGTCGGATCGTCGCCGCGCGGCAAACGCGCGGCCCGCATCGCGCGCAAGCGGCCGATGCAAGCCTGAACGTCGTCGAACGGAAGATCATTGATCTCGCGCAACGGGAGTTCCCACCATCGCACGTCGAGCAGGTCCCGAATGATGTCGTCCGGAAAGCGGAACCGGATGATGCGGCTGGGAACGCCGGCCACGACGGCATAGGCGGGAACATCCTGGATCACCACCGCCCCCGCCGCGATCACCGCTCCGTCGCCGACGCGGATGCCGGCGCGGATCACGGACTGCGCTCCGACCCACACATCGCTGCCGATATGGGTGTCCGGGAGGAAATTCCAGGGACGGCGCCTGGCGCCCCAATAGTCCGGATGGCTCGGAAAATGGCCCGCCGACACCGTGAAGGCATGGGTGGTGAGCCAATCCAGCGGGTGATGACCGACGCCGACATCGGCATTGCGTCCGAAGGCGGAGTAGCGGCCGATGGTGACGTTGCCGTGGATGCAGACGCTCGCGTTCAAGGCGCAGAAACCACCGATCTTCACGTTCGAATGGATTTCGACGAAGTTGTGGATGCGTATGGGGTGCTCGATGACAACCTGGTCCCGTATTTCCGCCGTCGGAGCAATGAGCGAGAAGCGCTTTTGATCGTCATCCATGGCTCTTTTCCTGTGGCTGGGCGGCGCGCGGGGCAGGCCCGGTCCACGGCCTCCACGCCAGGCCTTGCGGCGCCGCGACCGTGCCGAGCAACGCGACCGCGGCAATCACAAGGGTAGCCTGGACGCCGAGAGACTGCGCCAGCCTGCCCCACCCGGCGCTGCCGATCGTCATGCCGGAGGCGAACATGAAAATGAACGCGGCAACAGCTCGTCCACGCTCCTGGAACGGGACACTCTCGCGTGCGGCAATGCTGAGCGTGGTCATTCCCGCGAGCCAACAGCCGCCTGTCGCGACGGCGCAGGCGCAAGCCATCCAAAGCTCGACGGAGAACCCGAGCAAGACCATGGACACGCCGAAGCCGAACCCACTCAAGGCGAGAAGTCCTTTGGGAGGCGTCACCGCCCGCAGCGACGGGAGGACGAGCGTGGCCATGATCGCGCCAAGGCCAAGCGCCGTTGCGAGCCCCCCGAAGACCTCGACCCCCAAGGAGGGGCGCTGGCTTGCGATCGCCGGCAGCAACGCCCAGAGGGCGCTGGCGCACGAGGTGAAGAGGAAGCACGTGGCGGCGTTGGCCCGCAAAGGGTGAACCGCCGTTGCGGTTCGAATCGCCGCGTGGACGGCTGCGGTGAAGCTTTCAGGCCGATGCGCGGGTGGATGTGGCCAACGTCTGGCCAGGAGCAGCAACAGCGCCGCAGCAATCAGGCCCGCACTCGCCGCAAATGCCACGGGGACACCCGCTGCGAGGATCACGAAACTTGCGGTCGCCGGTCCGATCAGCCTGGACAGATTGAAGGCCGCGGCGCCGAGGGTGACCGCCGCCGGAAGCAATGCTGGCGGCACCAGATCGGGTGCCGCCACCTGCCAGAACACGGATGCCATTGCCGAACCAATCCCCATGATGAGGATGGGGAAAAGGAGCACAGGCGGCGATATTGGGCGCACGGCGGACGAGATCGCCAGCACGACGACCACAATGAACAAGCCGATATGAATTGCAATGAGCAGAGGGCGTCGGTGATACCTGTCGGCCAGGAAGCCGCTCGGCAAGGCGAGGAGCAGCATCGGGAAATATCCGGCCGCCTGAGTGAGGGCGATGAGATCCACCCTGTCGGTGATCGTCGCCATCAACCATGCCGCCGCAAAGCCCGACATGAGGACGCTGGTATAGGAGGCGAGCGCAGCGAGCCACGCCGAGCGGAAGGACGGCAGGCGGAGGGGCGACCATGGCGAGGCCGATGGGAGCCGATTCGAGGCTTCGCTGACCTCTGACCCGGTGAAGGACGTGGCGCCTCGGCTGCACCGCCACGACGGCCATCGAAGGCGCCGATACGATTGGATGGCGTGCCCGTGACGTCTCATGGTCGTCGTCAACTTCGCTGCGGGGGGCAGGATCGGCGGCTGGGAAGCCGCCGGCACGATTCGGGGGACCGCCGATCACGAAGGAACTTTTCCCGAAAGCAAGGCGCGTTCGGGCGAAAAGCCGCTTTGCTCTCACTCCTTGTTTCGACACGTCCTTGCGATCCCTGGCGAGTCCGCCAGATCGCAAAGCACTCTAAGCGCCCCATTCCTCGGTGTCGGCATAGGAGAGACGGTCAGCGAGGCTTGCGGGCACATCGCCCACATATCGATTTGGCGAGATGGCGTCGGATCGCGTCGCCGATGTCGGCAGCGCGCTGTCGTGGCCGGGCACCACGTCCTCGATGGCCTGGCAGAGCTCCTCGATCTCGGCATGGCTGTGTGCTGCGGTGAGACATACGCGAATTCCCGCCTTGCCGCGCGCCACTGTCGGAAAGAATGTCGCAGAGGTGTAGAAGCCTCGATCGAGGAGGCGCCTGGCGGCCCGGATCGCGGCATCCTCTTCGCCGATCGAAAGCATCCGAATCGGGAGTGGGGTCCGGCGCTGCCGGGTCTCGATGCGATCGTCGAAGCAAGAGACGCGTGCCGCCAGATCAGACTGCAATCTGGACAATTCGCCGCTGTCATGGAGCGCGGCGGAGGCAAGACCGGCGCCGACAGCCGCCAGATTGGGGGCAGCCGAAAATACATAGGGCTGCGCATGGCTCCGGAAGAGCTTCTCCTGCTCGGCGGTTCCCATCATGAGTATCCCCCCGGATGCTCCGAAGCCTTTGCCGAGCGAAGCCGCTATGATCGTCCGACTCCCGATTTCGTCCGGGAAGTGCGAGCGTGCATACCCCTCCCCCTTGTCGCCAAACAGGGAAATTCCGTGCGCATCGTCGATGTAGAGGAACAACCCGTATCGCTGCTGCAGGTCGATCAGCGCAGGGATCGGGGCGCTGCCACCCATCGAGTAGACTCCATCCGCGACATAGGCGACCTGCTTCCGCGTCCGGCACAGCTCTTCCAAGGCTTGCACGTCGTTGTGTGCGATCGTGACGATCTCGGTCTCCTGCGCCACCACCGCTTTGTGATGCGCGAGGGAGGCGTGACATAGACGGTCAAAGGCCACGAGCGGCTTCTCGCCACCGGTCAGCGCGCCGGAGGCGATCAGCGGCAGCGCTCCCATATTGGCCACCATCACGGTCGAGAAGGCGATGACGCGCGCCCGAAACATTGCCGATAGTCTTGCCTCGAGATCGCCGAGCAAGCCGAAGTTCAGTCGCGTGCGGGCGCAGGACCAGTGCACCGAACCATAGTCGCGAATTGCCGCTATGGCGCCCGCAACGATCGCGGGATGATTGTCGAGCCCGAGGTAGGAGCAGCGTACGAAATCGACAATGGAGCGCGAACGCAACGACCCGATGGGTTCAAATCGCCGACCGACGACCGGACGACCGTAAAGGCCCATGATTTGTTGCTCATAGGCCGCATCAAAGAACCCGCGGGTATATTCAATTACAAACGCCATATTTCCAAGTCCACGGCGATTGCTGAGATCAATGCTTGGCATTGTTCTTACCTCATTGAGTATTACACGGAATAAAAGCTCATTTCTGAGATACATTCGCAATATACAATACTATAATCTGTATATATTAGATCTATCAATATAGTAACTCCCGAACCATGACCAATATTTGACAATCTAGACTCTATAAATGATTGGATTTATGAAATTTCACAGACATGTATCACGGTGTTACAGGTCTACGCTCGCAAAAAGTTTGCCGACAAAATGCAATCTGGCGCGAATATATTGAGCATACTGGTGTTAAGCCGCGAGAAAATTGCCGCCCGGCAGAGAGGTAACTCAGCGGGCCGGCTCTCGAGCGGCAGGCGCGCATCCGTCTTTGCGCTTGTGAAAGCCCGCCAGATGCCACGAACGTCTGACGCCTCTGCGCGGGCAGCCTCACGTGACCAAAGCCGCGCGCGACTGTTGTCGACGCGGGAACGAGCCGCGTCCCCCGGGGTCAGCGTGGCCTGTCCGGTCGGTGACGTCGGCATTGCCAGGAGCTGCCGCCCCTGCGCCTACCCCGGGAGGTGGGCTCGATGACCATAATGAGTCCGATGCGCGATATTCTCCCCGCAGCCCTTTTGCGAAAAGGGCTCCTCGAACCGCATGTGTGGTGAGGGTTCACTGCGGGTAGGGCCGGAGCGATCCGGCACCCTGCCGGGCTCACGTCTGGAATGCATGTCAGGGACCGATGGACCTTGGGCCGCCGCGCCTGACCCTTGAGGTTCATGATCTTCTCAATGGACGGCAGAAGGAAAAACGTATGTCAGCGTTCCCCCAAAAGGCGAAGGTTGTCATCATCGGTCTGGGCGGAATCGTCGGTGCATCGATCGCCCACCATCTCGTCGAGCGCGGCTGGGACGATATCGTCGGCATCGACAAGTCTGGCGTCCCGACCGATATCGGCTCGACGGCGCACGCCTCGGACTTCTGCTACACGACGAGTCACGACTATCTTTCGGTCTGGACGACGCAGTATTCCATCGATTTTTACGAGAAGATGGGTCACTACGCCCGCATCGGTGGCCTCGAAGTCGCACGTACCGGTGACAACGTCTGGATGGAGGAGATCAAGCGCAAGCTTTCCTCCGCCAAAGCCTTCGGGACCCGGGCGCATTACGTTTCGCCGACCGAGATCAAGCGGATGTTTCCGCTGATCGAGGAGGAGCAGGTCATGGGCGGCCTGTTCGATCCGGATGCGGGCCTCGTCATTCCGCGCTCGCAGACGGTTGCCGGCAAGCTGGTCGATGCCGCCGAAAAGTCCGGCAAGCTGAAGGTGTTCGGCAACACGCCGGCGACGTCCCTGCTCGTCGAGAACGGCCGCATCAAGGGCGTCGTCACGCATCGCGGCACGATCATGGCGGACCATGTCATCGTCTGCGCCGGCATCTGGGGCCGCCTGATCGCCGAGATGGTCGGTGAGGACCTGCCGGTCATGCCGGTCGACCATCCGCTCACCTTCTTCGGCCCGTTCAACGCGTTCGAGGGGACGGGCAAGGAGATCGGCTTCCCGTTGCTGCGCGACCAGGGCAACTCCGCCTATATGCGCGATACCGGCGATCCGAAGACGACAGAGGGCGGCCAGATCGAGTGGGGCTATTACGAGACCGCCAACCCGCGCCTCTGCCATCCCCGCGACATTCTCGAAAAGCACGAGGCGCGCCTGTCACCCTCGCAGCGCGACCTCGCCATCGAGCAGATCCTCGAGCCGCTGGAAAGGGCTGTGGAGCTCACGCCGATACTCGGCGAACTCGGCTACAACGAAGGCCATTCCTTCAACGGCCTCCTGCAGGTTTCCGCCGCCGGCGGTCCCTCCTGCGGCGAAAGCCAGAAGGTGCGCGGCCTGTGGTACTGCGTCGCAATCTGGGTGAAGGACGGTCCCGGCTACGGCAAGCTGATCGCAGACTGGATCACGGACGGCCGCACCGCGATCGACCACAACTCGATCGATTATTCCCGCTTCTACCCCCACCAGCTGGAAGAAAAGTTCATCGAAGGACGGACTTACGAGGCCGCCCAGAAGATCTACTTCCCGGCCGTGCACACCCGCGAACCCTATGCCACCGGGCGCAACGTCAAGCGCTCGCCATTCTACCAGCGCGAAGTCGAGCTCGGCGGGTATTTCATGGAGCTGGGCGGTTGGGAGCGTGCGCACGGCTATGCGGCCAATGAACACCTTCTGGAAAAGTTCGGCGACCGCGTTCCAGTCCGCGAGAACGAGTGGGACAACCGCCATTTCTGGCGCGTCTCCAATGCCGAGCATCTCGCATTGAGCGAAGACTGCGGCATCATCAACCTCTCGCACTTCCACATGGTGGATATCGAGGGGCCGGATCATGTCGAGCTGATGGAATGGCTCTGCGCGGCCAAGATCGGCGGCGAGGGCAATATCGGCAAGGGCATCTACACCCATTTCCTCGACGACGAAGGCATGGTGCGCGCCGACTTCACGGTCTTCCGCCTGGCTGACCGCTGCCGCCTCGTGAACGGCGCCGACGCCGGCCCGCGCGACTTCCACTCTATGAAGCGCGTTGCGCAGGACCGTGGCCTCGACGTCACCATCACCGATGTTTCGGAAAAATTCATCACCATCGGTATCTGGGGTCCGAACGCCCGCGCGACGTTGAAGAAGGTGGTTGCCGATCCGTCCGGCCTCGACCCGGAAAACTTCCCCTTCGCCGCGATCAAGCAGATCGAGGTCGGCGGCAAGCCGGTTGTCGCCTTTCGCATCTCCTATGTCGGTGAGCAGGGGTGGGAGCTGCATATGAAGTACGAGGATGGCCTTGCCGTCTGGGATGCGCTGCGTTCCACGGGCGTCATGGCCGTCGGCGTCGAGACCTATGCCAACTCGCGCCGCATGGAGAAGAGCCTGCGGCTGCAGAACGCCGACCTTCTCACCCAGTACAACCTCATCGAAGCCGACCTCGCCCGTCCGAAGGTCAAGGACGTCGACTTCCGCGGCAAAGCCAAGCACCTGGACTACAAGGCGCGCGACCATCAGCCCGCCATGCTCTGCACGCTCGTGATGACCGAGAACACCGACAAGACCGGCGTGAAGCGCTACCCGCTCGGCAACCTTCCGGTCATGGATCCGGAAACCGGGGACGTGCTGGTCGACGAGCTCGGCCGCCGTTCCTACACCACCTCCATCGCGTTCGGCCCGACCATCGGCAAGAACATTGCGCTGGCCTATCTGCCGCACGCCTACTGCCAAGAAGGCCGCAAGCTCGTCATCGAATATTTTGCCGAGACCTATCCGGTCGAGGTGGCGGGCGTCGGCTATAAGCCGCTGTATGATCCGCACAACCTGAAGCCAAAGAGCTAGACAAGTGTCCGCGCCTTGTCGCCCGCTCTGAAGCAAGGCCGAGATTGAACGGGCCCATGACGCGAACTTCTGTGTCTACGGCACCCGCAAAGTCGCCTGTGAAGAATCCCGATTACGCCGTGCGTGGCCGGAGGGGTGGCGTTCCGGCGGGTGCGATCGCAGCCAGGACGAGAGCGCACCAAAGCCACCTCAGCCAGTTGAGGATGGGGCTGAAGTTATAGCCGACTGCGGCGAGGACGGCGTTGTTGGCATCGCCAGCGGCTCCCACCAGGAAGTTGCGTCCCATGCGATGGTCGCTCTTG